>CAZBXX010000085.1:0-10293 GCA_964495965.1 uncultured Oscillospiraceae bacterium
ACCGCCACCGCCGGCATCGGCACCAACATGTACCTTGCCAAGGTGGCGATGGACATTGTGGCAAAGCACGTCACGGCGGACGCGGACGGCGTCCGGATCGCGGAGCTGAACGAGCGGAGCTACCGGGAGAAGCTCTGGTGCCACCGGCCCCTGACGGACTTCTGGCGGGTGGGCCCCGGGATCGCAGGAAGGCTGGAAAGGCTGGGGCTTTTCACCATGGGGGACGTGGCCCTCATGAGCACGAAGAACGAGGACATCCTGTACCGGGAGTTCGGCATCAACGCGGAGCTCCTCATCGACCACGCCTGGGGCTGGGAGCCGACGGTGATCGAGACCATCCGGCGGTACCGGCCGGAAAACACTTCCCTCTCCACCGGGCAGGTGCTGGCGGAGCCCTACGACTTTGAGAAGGGAAAGCTGATCGTCCGGGAGATGACGGAGCTGCTGGCCCTGGACCTTGTAAGAAAGGGCCTTGTCACCAGAAAGCTGGAGCTCACCATCAGCTACGACTGGACCAGCCTCACGGCGGTCCGACCCGGGGAGACCTGGAAGGACGCGGTGTACGCCGTCACCGGAACCGGCGAGATCTACGGCGGGACCGTGAGCCTGAACCACTACGGCAAGCCCCATCCGAAGCACGCCCACGGCACGGCCAACCTGGAGAAATGGTCCAACAGCACGAGGCGCATCATGAAGGCCATGATGGAACTCTATGACCGGGTTGTGGACCCCCGCCTGCTGGTCCGGCGGGTCAACATTGCGGCGGTGAACCTGGCCTCCGAGAATGCGATCCCCGAGGAGACCCCGAAGGGCGTCATGAAAGAGCAGATCTCCCTCTTCGATAACCCCGAGCTGGACAGTGACGCGGAAAAGAAAGACCGCGACCGGAAGGCCGCGGAGGAAAAGGCGGAGGAGAAAGAGCGGAAGCTCCAGAAGGCCACCCTCGCCATGCAGGAAAAGTACGGAAAGAACGCCATCCTGAAAGGCACCAACTTCCTGGAGGGCGCCACCACCAGGGAGCGGAACATGCAGATCGGCGGACACCGGTCGGGAGAGGGGGACGAAAAGAAATGACCAAAGGCATTATCGAAAAAGAACCGGACCCGCGGGAGGTCTACCGGGAGATTATTGACCGGCCCCGCTGGGAGTCCCCGAAGCACCCCCACATGTCCGAATACGACCGGGCGGCCCAGTTTGCCTCCTACAAGGCCCTGACCGGCTATGAGGACATGATTGCGGAGGAGGCGCGGCTTACGGACCGGGAGATCCGCCTGGAAGAGCACGAGCTGGGCATCCTGAACCGGAAGCTCACCGCCATTGCGGAGAGGACCGCCGCCGGAGAATCCCCCTTCGTGATCTTCACAGTCTTCGTCCCGGACGGGGCGAAGGAAGGCGGAGCCTATGCGGAGGTCGCGGACCGGGTCAAGCGGGTGGACACCACGGCCAGAACCGTGGTCCTCGTCGCCAAGCGCCCGAAGAGCGGCATCAACGAGAGCATCCCCTTTGACCGGATCGTGGGCATCCGCGGTAGCGGGCTGTACGAGACGGAATAGAGGAATGAGATGTACCAAAAGACGGTTTTGTGTATTACCGCTTTTTTGTCACAGGAAGAAACAATAACAAACGACAACAAATTTGATCAAACTGCTTGAAAGCCAAATATATTTATGGTTTATATTTATTTTACAAGTTACCCTGCTGACCGTCAATAATAATAGCAATTCAGGCCCTAACTGTCAGTTTTTATGCGCAGTTAGTAAAGCGGCTGAAAGCAGACTTTGAGGGTAACGATATGGATTTCATAATTAGACATAGTGCTAAATGAAATCCCCGCAACTCTGCAAAGTCGCTAGTGCACTTCACAGAGTTGCGGGGTTATCTTTTATTCAGCGCCTGCTTTGGGCTTTATTTTCCAAGCATGCTGGAATAAGTATGTACTGCATCATTATGAATTGCTCTCACAGCACCATTGGCAATCGCTTTCATCTCGTTCTCACCGGGAGAAATCACAACCGGCGCTATAAAACTCACCAGATCCCGGATAGATTCTGTCACATACTTGGAGTATGCCATACCTCCGGTAAGGATAATATTATCAACCAGGCCGCCAACAACAACCGCCAGACTGCCGATGCCTTTTGCAATATTCAAGCATAGTGCATCCAGGACGAGCTTCGCTTTCTCATCCGTTTCCGCCATTTTTTCCACTTCGCGAAGATCTGTCGTCCCGAAGTATGCGAAAAGACCGCTCTCCTGCTGGAGTTTTTTGAGCAGGGCGTCTGGTGCACCCTCCCAGCTCTGCACCAGCTTCACGAGGGAATATCCGGGGATTGCACCCATGCGCGTTGGAGAAAATGGACCGAAATCGTCGGAGATCCCATCAATTACTTTGCCCCGGCAGTGGAGGTCGAGTGTAGTACCACCACCCATATGCGCAATTATAAACGTGGAATTATCGTAATCGACACCATACTGCTCGCAGAACTCCTGAGCCACTTCTCTCATATTCAGCGTATGGGTTTTGCCTGTTCTCTTCACCTCGGGCAAGCCGGTTATCTTCGTTACTTCCCAACGCTCTTTCTCTGAAGCCGAATCGAAAGCAAGTCCGGGAATCCCGTATTTGTCCGCAATCTCCTTGACATACAATATCGCAAGATTCCCCGGATGGAAGACTGCCGGCCGGTTCATAATGACATCAACCATGACGTCGTTGATGGCATAGGCTCCGGCATCAACCGGCTCCGGATAGAGGGGTGCCCGCGTCGCTACAGCAGTGAGCTGGTCAAGCCGGCAGTTGTTCTTTTCGAGCAGTTCAAGAACTACATTTCTGCGCATCTCATACTGGTCGTATGCCTTCTCATATGCGGACAGCTCCTCAGCGCTGTGGCTGACACCCTCGTTCCAGCATAAGCGGCCGTCTTCAAACTCGGCAAGCTTCGTAGAAGTTGAGCCGACATTGATAACCAGGACTTTATCCATTTGCCAGTTCCTTTTCAACATATTCAAAACCTGTTTCGAAGGCTTTGATGTTGGTCTCTACAAGAGCCGGACCCTTTTTCTCAAACTGCTTTTTAATAATGTCTTTCAGCGCGTAGAGCGGGACTACATCCGCACATGCTGCCATTGCACCCATCATAATCAGGTTTGCGGATCTCTCATTGTTCAGGCTCTGGGCCAGGCTTGTCATGGGAATACGGACGGCTTTCCCTGTCAGGGTTTCCGGATACTCAGTGACCATATCAGAATTGATAATGGTGATCCCAGATTCTTTGCAATAATCTCCGTACTCGTTCACCGCCCTCTGATACATCGCAACCACCATATCCGCGGTACCCTTGGAGATAACCGGGCACTTGATCCGTTCATCGGAGATGATCAGATAGGTATTTGCAGCTCCGCCGCGCATCGACCCCTCATAGAAAGGCATGGATGTGACATTGTAATCACAGGCAGAGGCTGCCTGGGCATACATCTTTCCCAGTGCGAGGACGCCCTGACCGCCAAACCCGGATAGCAGAATTTTGTAAGTCATCAGACCGCCTCCCCTATCGCATCGTTGTCTTTATATACACCAAGCGGGAATTCCACGGAAACCTCATTTGCTATCCGCTGCATCGACTCATATGGCGTAAGGCCCCAGTTGGTAGGACAGGTTGACAGCACTTCGACCAGGCTGTAGCCTTTCCCTTCCAGCTGATTGATGAACGCCTTTTTGATGGCTGCTTTGGCTTTGCGGATGTGAGGAATTGAATCTATTGCGACGCGTTCCACATAATAACTGCCCCGCTGGCTTGCCACCATTTCGGACATATGAACCGGATATCCTGCCAGATCAGAATCTCTCCCGTACGGCGATGTTGTTGTTTTCTGACCTACAAGGGAAGTCGGAGCCATCTGACCGCCTGTGTTGCCATAACAGGTATTGTTAATCATGATGGATGTGATCTTCTCACCGCGAATTGCTGCATGCATTGTTTCCGCCAGGCCTATCGCCGACATATCGCCGTCACCCTGGTAGGTGAAAACAACGTTTTCAGGTTTGGCACGCTTGATGCCTGTCGCAACGGCACAGGCACGTCCGTGCATCGGCATAACGCCGTCCACTTCATAGTAATTCCAGGACAGACCCCCGCAGCCGACACCCGCGACCATGATGATCTTTTCAGCGATCTCGAGTTCGTCGATCACTTCCATGACCAGGCGCTGGATAATGCCGTGTGTGCATCCCGGGCAAAAGTGCGTCTGTCTCCCTGTATAGACCTTAGGCTGAGTAAATACTTTTTCCATTTTTCTCCTCCGATTCAAACAAGGCCTTTGACAAAAGCCGCAACGTCTTCCGGCATGGGCATATAGCCGCCAACTCTGTTGTACAGATACGTCGGTTTCATACCCTGAAGGGAGATCAAAACATCCTGATGCATCTGACCGTCAGACATTTCCACGGTGACCACCTTCTTCACGCACTCTCTGCCGACTGCGTCGCGAAGCTGCCTTGCAGGATACGGGTACAGGGAGATTGGGCGGAACAGGCCTGCTTTAACGCCCTGTTCGCGCAGCTGGTCCACAGCAGCGAAAGCCAGTCTGGAAGCAACGCCGTAGGCAACCAGGATGCACTCCGCATCTTCCGTCAGGTATTCCTCCCAGAGAGTATCCTCTCTTGCAGCACGCTCATATTTTTCATGCATTTTCAGGATTGCACGCTCACAGTTCGGCTCGTCAAAGTACAAAGAACCAAGCTGCGCGCGTTTTCTGCTCTTTTCACTGAAGCCTACCGCCGCCCAGGATTTATCCGTCTCCGGCGGTGTGACGTATTTGATATCAACCGCTTCCATCATCTGGCCCATCATCGCATCAGTCAGGACCATAACAGGATTTCTGTACTTCTCTGCAAGATCGAATGCCTTCTGAACAAGATCACATGCTTCCTGCACGGAGCCGGGAGAGACAACCAGCATATGATAGTCGCCGTTGCCTCCGCCGCGTGTTGCCTGATTGTAGTCACCTTGGTTTGCAGAAAGGTTGCCAGCTCCGGGGCCACCGCGGCTCACATTTACAACCACGCACGGGATCTCGCTGCCGGCGAGGTTTGAAATATTTTCCTGCATGAGCGCAACGCCGGGGCTTGAGGTGCTGGTCATCGCGCGTGTGCCCGTCGCCCATGCACCGCCAAGCATATTGATCACGGAGACTTCGCTTTCCGGCTGGAGGAACACTCCACCCGCTTTCGGCAGATGGGCTGCCATATATTCCGGCAGATCGCTCTGCGGCGTGATCGGGTATCCGAAATACAGCTTGCAGCCGCAGCGAATCGCAGCTTCGGCCATGGCTTCATTGCCTTTCATCAGTATCTTTGCCATAGAATTACACCTCCGTTCCGGTCAGCGCTCTACTTCGATGCACATATCCGGGCAAACCGTTGCGCAGCTTGCACAGCCGATGCAGGCTTCCGGATCCGTGATTTCAGCGGGATGATAACCCGCAGTATTCGTCTGTGTTTTTGACAGGCTGATGATCTTCTTCGGGCAGAAGTTTACACAAAGGGCGCAGCCCTTGCACCTGTCCATATTAATGATAGCTTTTGCCATTATACTTCTCCTATTTACAGGCTCACTGAACCTGAACTGTATACATTACCGTGTCTGATACCATACTTCATAAACGCCGGACGGTTGACCGGGTCCAGCTCGAACGGCTCGCCCTTCAGTGCGTAACACTGTTCAGCCTTCCTGAGCACTTCAGCCGTTCCGGCATGAAGCACAATCGGCACACCGGTTGCGGTGCTTACCTTTTCCAGAATCACCTGACCCTCAGCCAAATGGGCCGGAGTCGTCTCGGCACCAAGATTGGTATTGTTTATCAGGCCGCTGACCGGCAGACGCGCAGCACGGCTAATTCTTTCCATGGCTTCCATGATCTGGTCCGCTGATGCGGACATAGGCCTTCTCGTGTTCACGATGAAAAGCACCCGGACGTCAGCCGCAGCATTCAGAAAACGGTCGTGAAAGGAACCCAGCACGATGGAACCGGCTTTATCGCCGCCCACATCAAAAATCACATGCTCGTATTTCCCATCAAAAGCGGTATAAATCTCCGGAGACAAAGAAGGGCAGTCACAGCGCTGGTCGTTTGGCGTTGATATGATCTGGACACCATTTCGGAGCAGATACTGTCTGTGATGTTCGCTGTTGAACATCGGATTGATCACATCCAGATCGACCAGTGCAGTCTCACCGCCTGAACCTGCCAGTTTCTTAGCCAGGTTGATGGAGAACTCTGTTTTTCCGCTGCCGAAGCAACCGCAGACAACCGTTATATCCGGCATTCTAAACTCCTGGATTCTTTTCGTCTAAGGGAACCACGCCAAGGTATTTCAAAACCAAGATCGAGTACTGAAGCTGAAAATCCAGTTTTGAATCCTTACCAAGCTCCCTGCCAAGCAACTCTTCAATTTTTTCTAACCGGTAGTACAATGAATTTCTGTGCAGATTCAGCTGCGTAGCCGTCTGGTAAGCATTCAGGTTGTTTGCAAGATATACTTCCAGCGTATGGAGCAAATTGGATTCTCTCTGGCAGTCCTGTTGGTAGATGCGGAGAATACCCGGATGACAGAGATCTCGCACTTCTTCATCGGACTCGTAAGCCAGAAGCGGGTAGAACGCCAGGTTTCTTTCATAGCGATGGAGCTTGTAAGGCATTTTCATTCGCTTTGCCAGGCGCAGTGCGGCATCCGTTTCCCGGTAAGCCTTACCCAGAAAACTCAGATCCTGAAAAACACGGCTGATTGCAGCGTGGAAACCGTTTTCTGTCAGAAAACTCTCTAACTTGCTGTACTCATCATCCGGCAGGTAGCCTGAACGGAATGTCCCGGTGCAGTGCAGGAGGCATACAAGGTCCGATTCATATTGAAAAGTATTGGCGTCTCTGAAAATGTCCTGCAGCCGGTTTTTGTAGTAGTTCAGTGGAATACCGTCTTTGCCGTGATCCTCAACCCGCACCGTCAATAACGCTATGTCATTCTTCGGCAGCAGTTTGAGCTGGTTGAGCCTTCTAGTCAGTTCAACTACGGTTCCATGCCCCGACGGATTGGCAAGCAACCTCTCCACAAGTGCCTCCGCTCTGGAGGCATTCAGATTAATCTCACCGTGTTCAATCCGCCTTGCAACGGATATTGCCTTTGCGAAAGCGGTCAGAATCTGCTCGTCATTACTGTCGAGGTCGCGATAGCATTCAAGAACCACGATATAACCTGAAACCTGACTGTTGTGAGCCGTCCGGCACAGCCATGTGTTGCTCTTGTTCCCGGTATCATTCTTTGAAGTGTTCAGAACATGAACCGGTAGATCGGTTTGGTTCACTCTGCTCAGCGTCCTGTTTTCCCGCAGGTTTTCTATGCATTCCCGCTGAAGCCGGCCTACTTCTGCATTTGCCAGCCATTTCTCATCACTGACAGGCAAAGCTTCATTGGAGGACGTCGCCAGGATTTCAAAGGAATCGTTCAGCAACTGTACCGGATTGCCAAGAAGCCGCTGGCATTCATTGATCAGATTGCTGATCGACCAGTCAGCATTCAACGCCTCTATTACGGCCAGATAACCTTCACTCAAAACACCGTTAGAAAGATTGTTCGCATGATCAGACATGAGTTTTACTCCTCTTCTGTTATTTCGTATAAACTCATTCTAACACACGGTGACTTCAAAAGGAACCGTTCTACAGAACCAGTTCAACCTCGTCAAAGTTTTTGAGACCGGCTGCATTCGCCTCATCAAAATCGATATGCATCACGGAAATATCGTCTCTGGACAACCGGACCACGACATTATCAAAAATCAGGCCACGCTCACCGCCGCATTTCACCTGCACGATCTGATCGTTTACAATACCTAGTTCCTCGGCGATGCTTGCGCTCAGATGGATATGACGCTTTGCGATGATAAATGCCTTAATCGTAGCCTCTCCGGCCGGACCGACCAAAGTTGCCGTCGCCGCGTCTTCCAGCTCACCAGACATTTTCAACGGTGCATCGATGCCGAGGATGAAATTGTCGCCCTGCAGCAATTCCACCTGATCCTGAGGTTTCTGGGGTCCGCCCAGGAATCTCACGTTCCGGATCTCGCCTTTTGGTCCGCAAATGGTCAGCGTTTCCTTGTAAGCAAAAGGCCCGCCCTCTTCCGAGAGATATCTGAGAAAAGTCGGCTCAGTATCGCCGAACAGTTTTTTCAGGGTTTCCGGAGTCAGATGGCAGTGGCGGTTGGACAGCCTGACTGGGATTTTGTAAACCATGTTAACCTCTTTTCTTCTCGGGCAGAGATACGGGATGCCTCCTGTATCTCTGTCCGGGTCAATTTATATGAATTAAAGAAGAATGGGCATTCCAAGCAGATTGGAGAACAGATAGGAAAGGAGCGGGCAGACAACGCTCAGGAAAAGACCGCTGATTGCACCGGGAAGGATGGGATCGTTGATCTCCCACCAGCCATAGTCCTTGTTCAGCATCACGAAGACGTTGGAGCCGAACACCCACATCATCGAGGCGGAAAGCATTGCCGGGAACACAACCACGCAGGGATTGTAGCCGAGGCCGATGGAAACTGTGGTCCCAACCGTGATTACGAAGGGAAGGATACCACTGAAGCCATTGATGCACACGTTGACCAGCACAAACATGAGGACCGAGAGTACAATGCTCAGCATGAGGGGGCCCATATCACCGAGGACAGGAGTGACAACCGCCTGGATCCATGCGGTCACACCGGTGCCGGAGAGGATGGTGCCGAAGATTGGATAAGTGCCCAGCGCAACAATGACGCCCCAGGGGAGACGCTTCATAACCTGCTTGAACGAGGAGCAGCCAACCAGCGGGAACATGGAGATTGCTGCGAAAAGCATTGCCGCCAGATTCGCGTTCATGCCGGTGAGCATGCAGACGATCATGATCAGAGTGATGGCAATCCAGCGGAACTCCGCGCCCTGGAGCTTGCCAATCTCGTCGAGTTTCTCTTTGTAGTAACTCTTAGGGAGGATCTTCAGGCTCTCGTCGTTATTCTTGATTCCAAAGTATTTGATGTAGATGAAGATTGCGGGGATGATGGTAATGAGCCAGGTCGGGAATGCGCGGAAAGCCCAGTCTTTGTAACTGACTGCGAGATTCAGATCGCCGGAAGCAGCCGTCATCAGGCCAAGACAGAGGTTGTTGCCGCCCGGGGCGCCGTTAATGAGGGCAATACCGCCGAATTCAGCGCACATGAGAATGATAAGCATGAATGCTTTACCGAACTTGCTCTGGCCCGGTTTCTCGCCCATGGCAAGGAGCGTGGTGTTGCAGATAGCAGACATCAGAATGATAACCGCAACATTGGAAACAAACGCAGAGATCAGCGACGCAGCGAAACCGAAAGCAAGGACCATGCGAACCGGCTTCTGTCCGAATTTATAAAGGAACCAGTACGCGAAGCGTTTACCAAACGGAGTAAACTCAGCGCCCAGCGCAACGATTGCCATACCTAAGGTCGGATAGAATGCCGAAGTTCCCAGCGCCGTTCCGACTTCGCCCCATGTAACCAGGTGCAGGAGTGTGGCGATCGTAACAACAAGCATACCTGCAATCGCCGGATCCGAAGGTGAAAGACTGATAAAAAGAATCATGCCTACGAAGAAGCCGAGACCCAACGCACATTTTTCGCCATACTCGGCCATGGGGATTTGACTGATAATGACCATGGCTGCAATAGCTACTATGAGAGCAATGATCATTTTTTTGTTGAATGCTACGCCGGTATCATTACCTTTTACATCCAACAACTGGAACTTTTGATCTTCCATAATATCTCCCTTTCTCATGAATTTTGTTTTCCCAACTGAAAAAACAAGTGGGATCTGTCATGAAATAGTGTATTCCGGGAGGCATAATTATTTCAACGGGCACTCTGTTTGAAAAGAATAATAGTCATTGGGCACTCTGCCCAACAAGTCTGGGAATGCTATCATAACACATTGCCAACACAATCAAAATATGCTATACTCCCCTGCGTTTGACAGATCACGAAATCACACGGGAGACACCGCGACTATGGACATCACCAGGCACTGGGAAGAACTCACACTTGATGAGAAAAACCACCGACTCTTTCTGGAACAGAAGGAAACGCTGGACACCTTCCTGCAGCACGGAGCTATCACACAGGCCGAGCATGACATGAGCCTGCATGACCTGCGGGAAAAGATGGGTGAAAAGTTTACGTAAAACGTAGAAGCGTATTGACAAAAAAGCAAGTCGGGGTGAACCGACTTGCA
>CAZBXX010000086.1:0-10123 GCA_964495965.1 uncultured Oscillospiraceae bacterium
GAACATAGCGCGTGATCTTTGGCTTGATGCATGGGAGGTTTTTGGGACAGTATTTGTGTTACTATCATTTCGTAGGGAAAATCTGACCTGACAAATCAGCACTTCAGCCTTTGGCACCTCTGCGCCCCCGGGCTTCCAGTTACATAGTCCATATCAAATATGGTTGTCTGGAGGTCATTTATGAAAACACAATATGACAATTAACCTATCTGTCATGTATCACGGGAAGTTCGGGACTATCTCAGAGAGAGCGACAAAGAGCTGAAGCGCCAGCAGGACCAGGATTACCAGTACGGCGTTTTCTTCCATGACTTCGATGTGGAAGAGCAGGTGCGCGGGGATCCGGGCAATGCCACATGTGATCCAATCTAGGCGGTGGGCTCGGTAAGCAGTCTGTCAGCGGAGAAGGCCTATTTCCGGCGGGAAGCACAGAAGGCCCTCATGAACGCCATCATGGGGCTGAGCGTCTCCGCCCGGCGCAGGCTTCTGCTCCACTTCTACATGCAGCAGACCTTTACTGAAATCGCCAGGAGAGAAGGAGTCACCGAGGGCGCTGTCCGAAACCAGATGAGCGCCACCCTGGCAACCCTCCGCCAAGCGTTGGAATCGCAGGGGATCAGCCGTTCGGACTTCAATTGTCCGTCACCTTACGACTACACGGACTTTTATACGAAGAACGGCCGAAAAGCACGCGCGAAGGCGGAAAGCGCAGCAGGTCAGAAGCAAGCTCCCTCACAGGGATCGGGCGGCAGAGATACCGCCTGATTCTTTTTTTCAACTCTTTTCGAAAAACCACCTACGAATTTGCCCGTTTTTTCCGTATATGAATGAGGGGGTTATTCGTTAAAAAAACAAAAAATAGAGCGCAGTACATCCCTTACATAATCCAAGTGAGAATGGTTTGGGAGTACTGCGCTCTTTTTTGCTCTCTTTTGGCCTGTATATATAGATAACTAAAAAGAATTCGAGTGTCCATAACTCAAATCCGTTATGAACACTCGAAATGGTCCGAGTGAAGGGATTCGAACCCCCGGCCTCATGGTCCCAAACCACGCGCGCTACCAGCTGCGCTACACCCGGATATCAGGCCTGCGGACTTCGTTTCGCAGGCCTGTGTATTATAGCGTAATTACGCGGTTGATGCAAGAGAATTTTCAGCCCGCAGGCTCTTCCTTCTGCTTCGACTTCCGCTTTACCAGGACGCGGTCAACCCTTCTCCCATCCATGGACAGCACTTTAATCAGCAGGTTTTCGTACTCAAAGGATTCGCCGGGTTCCGGGAAGCGCCCGCCCAGCGATTCGATGGTCCAGCCGCCCAGCGTGTCGCTTTCCGCCTCGAAGTCATCCTCCTTCAGGCCCATGAGGTCAAGGAACTCCGTCACAGGCAGATCCCCGTCCAGTTCCAGCTCGTCCGGCGAACGCCGCACCACTTCATGCTCAACCTGGTCGGTCTCATCCCAGATGTCGCCGACAATCTGTTCGATAATGTCCTCCATGGAGAGCACACCGAGCGTGCCGCCGTATTCATCGCAGACAACTGCCAGATGCTGCCGTGCCCGGCGCAGCTGCGCCATCACGTCCGGAAGCTTCATGGTCTTGTAGACATAGCAGGGCTCCATCAGCAGCGGGCGGATTTCGCGGTTCCCGTCTGCCACAGCCTTGAGAAAGTGGTTCAGATACAGAACACCGATGATATGGTCGATGCTGTCTTCGTAAACCGGGATGCGGGAATAGGAGGAAGCCTGCACCAGGGCAATGATCTCATCCCAGTCGTCATCAATGTCAATGGCCTCGACATCAACCCGGGCAGTCATAACCTCATATGCCGATATTTCGGAAAAATCAATAGCGGCCTGGACCAGTTCTGAACGTTCTTCATCCAGAACTTCTTCATCCTCCGCCGTCTCGATCAGACTGGAAAGCTCATCCACGGCTTCATCATCGCCGGGCTCGTCTTCTTCCTTTATCCAGAACGTGAGAAGGCGGACAAGCCCGACTACCAGCAGGATCAGCGGCTTCAGCACAATCATCAGGAAGCGGACTGCCGGGGCATTACGCTCAGCCACCCGGTTGGCATTCAGCTTGGCTGTGATCTTCGGAATCGTTTCGCCGAAAATTATGACCAGCAGTGTCAGAACCAGTGTCGCAAGCCAGGACAAGCTGTCCTTCCCTGTCAGAAGAATGACCAGGACCGATGCCAGCGAGGAGCTTGCAATGTTGACCAGATTATTCCCGATGAGAATGGCACTCAGCGCATCGTCAAAGCGCTGCGTTATTCTGAGAGCGAGCTTTGCCCTTCTGGAACCTTCTTCCGCAGAATTCTCCAGGCGGAGGCGGTTGCAGGAAGAATAGGCCATTTCAGAAGAGGAAAAGAAGTTGGAAAGGATCAGGCACAGCAGGATGCCAAGGGAAATCAGCGCTGCATTCATCGGCCCTCACCCCCTTCCGGTTCGGAGGGGTTCCGGACAGCCTTCAGCTTCAGGATCCGGTTGTGCTCCATTTCCGTCACGGTTACCGTAAGGTCGTGATAACGGAAGCTGTCACCCACATCCGGGATTTCACCGAACATGGTGTAGGCCCACTCTCCGAGGCGGGTATCGACCAGTTCGTCGTTATCCTCGGGATCTTCATAGTTCAAATGTTCAAAAAGGTCGGAAACGTGCTCGTCCGCATCCATCACGCAGGCGTTCTCGGAGAGATCCGTAACGGTCTCCTGCACAACATCGTCTTCATCCCAGATTTCGCCGAAAATCTCCTCCACGATGTCCTCGACCGTGACAATGCCGAGCGTGCCGCCGAAATTATCCGTCACAATCGCCATATTAATGCGCTGACGGGACATCATAGGCAGAAGTTCGGAGAGCTCGGTGCTCTGATGCACAAAGAAGGCCTCGTCCAGGATACTGCGCAGATCCGGCGCCTCACCCCGGCGGAGATAGGCCTTAATATACTTGCGGATCTGCAGGACGCCGATAATGCGGTCAATGCTGCCCTCGTAAACCGGCAGACGGCTGTGATTCTGCGACTTGATCTGGGCAAGGATCTCATCCCCGCTCGCTTCCACGTTCAGGGCCGCCACATCCATGCGCGGCGTCAGCACGCTTTCCACCGTCAGATCGCCAAACTGCAGAGCGGAGGAAATCAGCTCGCCCTGTTCCTCGTCGAGGCTGCCCTCTTCCGTCATATCCTCGATGATATCATACAGTTCATCCTCGGTGACGGAAAGCTCCGGTTCCTGACGGCTAAGCTTCGCTGCCGCCTCGCCAATGCGGCTGAGTACCCAGGACAGCGGGTGAAACAGTGTCATGAACACCCGCAGGCTCTGTGCGCAGGCCTTTGCCAGACGTTCCGGAAACTTTTTGGCAACACTCTTGGGGAGCATCTCCCCGGCGAAGAAAACCACCAGCGTCGTCAGAATCGTGCTGACGGTAACCGCATTCAGTCCCCAGCGTCTGGTAACAACCGTGGTTACCAGCGCCGCGAGGAACAGATGGCACAGATTGGTGCCGATGAGCATGGCACTGATGGCCTCTTCAAAATGATTCAGAATATAAACAGCCTGCCCGGCGCCGGCCTCACTCCGTTCCGCAGCAGCCCGGAGCTTCGTCCTGGAGGAGGAAGCAAAGGCTGTTTCGGCAACGGCAAAATAGGCTGCGCCCAGCAGCAGAATGATTGCGAGAAGTATTGGCAATCGACTGCCATCGTCCATTTCGGATCAACATCTCCTTTTATTTGCAGAAATTAGCGTGTATCTTAACATATTGCGGGCAGAACGTCAACGTCTGCCCGCTTTTTGTTTGCAAATTCTTTAAGGATTGCGGCCTGAAACCGTCAGTCAGCTCCGCGGTACGAAACACCGTAGAGCCGGGTCAGCAGCGGCGGCAATTCGGACAGCGCGTCAATCCGGTAGTCCGGCACAATATCCGCTCTCGGCTTCTTCTGCCGAAGATTGAACCAGCAGGTGGTGATCCCGGCATTTATGCCGCCGCGGATGTCCGAAGTGAGGCTGTCGCCGACGATGATCGCCCGCTGCCGGTCGAAGCCCGGAATCTGTGCAAAGCAGCGTTCAAAGAATTCTTTTTCCGGCTTGTTCACTCCCAACTCCTGGGAAATAAAGATCCGCTCAAAACAGCCGGAAATTCCCGCGCTTTTCAGTCTCCCCTGCTGCACCACCGCAGTCCCGTTGGAAACCAGAAAGAGCCTGCACACCGGTGAAAGAGTCTCAAGCAGTTCTTCCGCCCCTTCCACAAAATAATGGCCCTGGGAGAGGTTGTGTTCATAACGGTCGCGCAGCGCGGCGGGATCCGCATCCGCATTCATCTCATGCAGCAGCTGCACAAAGCGGCCCAGCAGCACCTGGTCCCTGGTGATTTCCCCGTTTTCCAGCCGTTCCCAGTATTGCAGGTTCAGCACGTTGTAGTGCTCCAGAACGCCGTCGTCGTGCGGAACTCCCAGTTCGGTTAAAGAGCGGGACAGCGCACGCGCCTCGGCTTTTTTGAAGTCCAGGATCGTGTCGTCCAGATCCATCAGCACAAAGGGTTTCGGTGTCATCGGCAGTCCTTTTCCCCGCTCTGCGGTGTTCCGCCTGTCCGGAGCTCCGCAATCTTCCGTACCGCCGCAGACACCAGTTCAAAATGCGACCCTTTCGAGGCCTTCACCAGAAGGCAGTCACCTTCCTGCAGCAGCTGCGGCAGCGCCGCAATCAGCGCGTCGCGGCTGTCATAGCAGCGGCCGGCAGAGCCGGCGCCCTGCGCGGTAAAGCTGCCATACTGTCCGACCGTCAGCACCAGGTCCGCACCCTTTTCCGCTGCGTAGCGGCCGACTTCCGCATGCATTTGACCGCTTCCCTTTCCGAGTTCCAGCATATCCCCCAGAATGCACAGATGCCGCTCTCCAGGCAGCTGAAGGAGAGAATCAATCCCGCTTTTTACGGAGTCGGGATTGGCGTTATAGCTGTCGTCAATCATGGTGAGAAAGCCTGTCTGCACCAGTTCACCCCTGCGCCCCACATTACGGAATCCGGCGACTCCCGCAACAATCTCTTCGTCCGAAAGCCCGTGCAGCGCACCGACCGCAGCCGCCGCAAGCGCGGCATACACGTGATGCTGGCCGAAAGCCGGAATGTGCACCGGAATCCGGCTCTCCGGCGTGATGATGTCACAGAAGATTCCCTCTCCGTCTGCCACCATGTGCTCTGCGCGGAAATCATTTCCGCATCCCAGCCCGTACAGAATTTTCCTCTGGCGGCATCTGAAGCCGCGCAGCTTTTCATCGTCACCGTTCATAACCAGCGGGGCATCCTCCGGCATCAGGTCGAGCATTTCTGTTTTTGCCCTGAGCACGCCGTCCAGGTCATGAAGAAATTCCAGATGCGCATGTCCGATCACGGTATACACTGCCGCGGTTGGCCTCACCATCTCCGCCAGCGTATGCATTTCGCCAAAGCCTGAAATACCCATCTCGATAACCGCCGCCTGGTGTCCGGATTCCAGCCGCGAGAGCATCATCGGCACGCCGATCTGGTTGTTCAGATTGCCCTCCGTTTTCAGGGTGCGGAACCGCTGCGAGAGAACGGACGCCACCATCTCTTTTGCCGTTGTCTTCCCCACGCTGCCGGTGATGCCGACCATGGGGATGCTGAACTGCCTGCGGTATGCGGCCGCCAGGCGTTCCAGCGCCTTCTGCACATCTGTGACCACGATCACCGGGCCCGGAGCCTCCGCCCCCGCCGGCAAGTGTTCGGCAAGGCAGCAGGCTGCGCCCCGGGAAAAGGCTGCGGAAATATAGTCATGCCCGTCCACCCGCTCACCGCGGTAGGCAGCAAAAAGATCCCCGGGTGCCACAACTCGGCTGTCAATCACAATGTTCCGCAAAAGCCGGTCATTCTCCCAGCTTCCGCAGATTGTTCCGCCGCAAAGCTCCGCCGCACGCCATACTGTCATGTTTTCCATTGCCGCACTCCGTCCTGCCGGGCGCCTGACCCGGGCTGATTGCATGCGCCTATCATAGCACGAAGCCGGTTCATTTTCAATGACAGAGGCCTATTTTTCCGGTACCGGCGAATTCCGGTTTCCAGGCCGCCCTTCTGTTTCCCGGACCGCAAAATTCACTCTTGTATGCAGGACGCACATCGGTTATAATGGGGCACTGATTTTTACGGATCTGATCGGAGTTTGCTTCTATGGCTGCACAGAAATTCGATTCCCGCCGGATGGGAGAAATGGCGGAAGGCAGACTGCTGCTGACGCTTGCTGTCCCGATGATTCTCTCCATGCTGGTTCAGGCCCTGTACAACATTGTCGACAGCATTTATGTGGCCCGCGTATCGGAGGACTGCCTTTCGGCGCTTTCCCTCGCATTTCCTGCGCAGAACATCATGATCGGCCTTGCAACTGGTACCGGAGTCGGCGTCAGCACGCTGGTGTCCCGGGCACTCGGCCGCAGGGATGAAAAGGAAGCCAGAAAGATCACCGGCACCGCCATTTTCCTCTGCTTCTGCTGCTGGATTCTGGTGGCGCTGTTCGGTCTCTTCGGGGTGCGGGCCTTCATCCGCTCGCAGACTCAGGTAGAGTCCATCCGCAGCTACGCCGAATCCTACCTGAGAATTGTGACCGTGGCTTCGCTTTTTGTGTTTCTGGAGGTCTGCGCGGAACGCCTGCTTCAGTCTACGGGGCTGACCAGGCTCTCCATGTGGACGCAGATGATCGGCGCAGTCACAAACATCATTCTCGATCCGTTTTTCATTTTCGGCTGGCTCGGCCTCCCGGCCATGGGGACGGCCGGCGCCGCCATTGCAACCGTGATCGGTCAGGCCGTTGGCGCATTTGTCGGTTTTCTGTTTCATATCCGGCGGAACCGGGAGCTTCCGGTCAGCCTGAAGGACATCCGCCCTCACGGCGGGATCATCAAAAACATTTACCGCATCGGTTTTCCGTCCATCCTGATGATGTGCATCGGCTCCCTCACCAACTACTTTATGAACATTATCCTCGGTGCCTTTACCTCCACTGCCGTTGCCGTGTACGGGGTTTATTTCAAGATCCAGAGCTTCTTCTTTATGCCGGTCTTCGGCATCAACAACGGGCTGATCCCGATTATCGGCTACAACTACGGTGCCCGGAAGAAGGAGCGGATCTACCGCACCATCCGCTTCGGCGTGCTCTACGCCACCTGCTTCATGCTGCTTGGTTTTGCCGCCTTCCAGCTGGTACCCGGGCTGCTGCTGGGGATCTTCAGCCCGTCGGAGGCAATGCTCGCAATCGGCATCCCGGCCCTGCGGCGCATCAGCCTCAGCTTCCTCTTTGCAGGCTTCTGCATTGTGGCGGGTTCCGCCTGTCAGGCGCTGGACCGCAGCATGAGCTCTCTGATGGTTTCCATTCTCCGGCAGATGCTTGCCCTGCTCCCCGCCGCCTGGCTTCTGAGCAGAACAGGAGACGTGAACATGGTGTGGTGGGCCTTCCCCATTGCCGAAATCATCTCCCTGACCGCCAGCGCGTTCTTCCTGCGCTCCGCGCTGAAGGGGATGGAGCTGACCCTCGCGCAGTAGATTTCGTTCACTGCCAGAGAAAAACCTGCCCGGTCACGCTGTGATCAGGCAGGTTTTTCCTATCCGGCAGAGTCCCGTTTCTGACTCCGGCCGTGTTCACGGTATGATCATTTCAGAATCGTCAGTATCCGTGTGCAGCCAGGCAAGAATCGGTTCGCTGTCATTTATAGAGCAGGAAATAAGCGCCGAAGAATGTCAGCAATCCATATACTGCGGCGAATCCCTCCAGCGCCCACGGAGAGAGGCTTATGACGTTAAAGATGCTCAAAGCCGCGATAAAATCCATTCCTGTATGAAGGACGATTGCCAAAGGATACAGCCAGAAACGCTTTTTGTCCCGGCAGGCGAAAAATACCAGGATGGATGCGCCTATATGGAACAGAACTGCAAAAACCCGCTCGACGAAGGCTATACCCAGATCTGCAAATGAGAATCCTGTGAGCAGACTTACAACAGCCTCAACATTGCCGAGCTGCTCCGGAGCCTGAGATGCGACCTGATCTATTACAGTGACAAAGGTGCCGGTATTGATCATGACCGCATAGGCAATGTACTGAATATATGTCAATCCCAATATCAGAATCACTTCAAAACCGCCGTGTCCGATACCGTATGAAATGGAAGTTTCTCTGTTTCTGCGCTTCCTCAGAACCGTCTGAAAGGCGACCAGCCGCCCGGTTTCTTCAAACACTCCGGGGAAAAGCCCTGTCACAAGAGCCAGAAGCACGGGGTTTGCACTCAGGAATCGACTGACGGCATGTTCCGGAAGGCCCATTACTGTCGGAAAAACCAGCACATTCTGAATGGGTTTTTCAAGGATCAGGGCGAAAAGCAAAAAGGCAGCCGCCCCGATCAGAATGGATGTAACCGGTTCTTTTTTCCTGGTTTTCCAGATAAGCGCTACAGCTATCGGTGCTGCGATCCAAAGCACAGCGCCTGCAACCAGACAAACAAAGGAAACGGTTCCGACGTAAGCGCTCTCTATCATTTTCCGTCACCTCCCCAGACCTCCACGCAGAAGCCTTTATGACTGCAGGCAGTGCAGGTCTGCTTGCGGGCAGTAGGGGTATGGTTCGCCCAGAAAGCTTCCTTCAGAGCGGGCTTAAATACCTCGTGGCATTCAGGGCAGATGTATTTCAGATGATTGAAGTAGTACCGGCTGACAAGAGTCCCCCAGACTGCAGCCACCAGTACCCAGACGACGAACGGCCACCATATTCACATGATGATCCAGAATATGATGGAAAACCATTGCAGTGCTGTAACCGGGATTCCGGTCAGGATCATCATCCAGCGCATTCTGTTCAGTTTTTTCCTGCCTTCCATCATGACGGCTATGTCACCGATGGTTTCGAGAGAGAATCCTGTTTTGCCTTTCAGTCCGTTTTTCAGCTCACGGAGCTTTTCCAGCTTTTCCTGTTTTTCGGAAATCTCATCCGAAAGTACGGTTTCCTGCTGTTCAACGAGCAGAGTGATCACCTTCTCGGGATGCTCTTCCTTCAGGATCTGTGAAATGGCGTCGATGGGAAGATCCAGTTCCCGCAGAAAGCAGATGATCTTCATGCGCTTCAGATCGTCTTCCGAGTAGAGCCGCCTTCCGCCTTCGGAAAGCTCACCGGGGACCAGAATGCCTCTGGTATCATAATACTGAACCGTCCGGACCGTGACGCCACAGAGCTTTGCAAGTTCTCCCGTTGTGTATTTTGACACAGCCTTCGCCTCCTTTCGTCATGTATCCTACAACATGACGCTGCGTAACAAGCAACACCTTACGCAGGGGGGATTTTTAAAAAACTCGGAAAAAACGGAGCCGATACGCCAATGAGACGCATCGGCCCCTTCTTCACATTACCATTTCAACTCCCCGTCACCGCCCATCAGCCGTGTCATTTCTTCGATCCGTTCCAGCGGAAACGGAGGAGAAGAGACAGGCTTCATGGCCAGCGACATCAGCTTCATGGGATTGTCATCTGCGGCAATACGGTTTGAGCTTAATGCTCCGCATATTCTGCAGCGGTGGATGATGGCCCACTCGCCGTTTTTCCTGACCCATACTGCGATCGGCTCCATCACACCCCCGCAGTCTGCAGCCCGGTCTCCCGGTTCATTGTCCAGATGCTGGCTGGAGAGGCAGTAGGGGCAGTGATTCCGATGACCGCTTCCAGCGCCGGCCGGGACGACGGTTTTCCCGCATACCTTGCAGATGAAGGTCTCATTGCATGGGTGTGTCTTATAGTAATTCTTCTCGAATGATTTTTTCCTGTTTTCCCGATTCATTGGGGATTGCCCTCCTAAAAGTAAAATCATAAACCTTCTGGGAGGCCTGCGAGACTGGCGGCAAACCTCCCGGTTATGCCGCAATCTCCATTGATTTGCCGGATTTCTTCAAAAAACAGTTCTCCTTCTTTGCTTTATCACCAAAGGAGCACGGATCGCCCCCTAGCTGACGGAATTCATTCTTTCAGCGGATAACAAGCCTCTGTACCATATTCATCCTTTCCCGAATCGAAGGGATATAAAACAGCTTCACACTGTGACATGATTTCATTGCACAGGGCTTCCGGTTTCACTGTGTCT
>CAZBXX010000087.1:0-10052 GCA_964495965.1 uncultured Oscillospiraceae bacterium
CCGGTCAGGTGATTTTCCACCGTTCCCAGCAGCACCTCAAAGGCCGCCGAGGATGACAGGCCGCTGCCCGTCAGCACGCCGGAGGTCACGCAGGCGTCGAAGCCAACCGGTTCAAATCCCCGCTCATGAAAGCCGGACGCCACCCCGCGGATCAGCGCAGCTGTACTTCCGGTTTCTTCAAACTGCGGCTCCAGTTCTTCCAGGCTGAGCTCACACATGGGATAACCCTCTGACAGCAGCCGCACAGTTCCGTCTGTCCGGGGCCGTACCGCAGCAACAGTTTCCAGATTCACGGCAGCCGCCAGTACCATACCGCCCTGGTGATCGGTATGATTGCCGCAGAGCTCCGTGCGCCCGGGCGCCGAAAAGAGAAACACCGGTTTCTCACCGTAAATATTCCCAAACAGGGTCTTCAGATCTTCGTACATCAGATTGTTACGCTCCTGCAGAGATAATAGGATGATCAGAGTCTACCACACCCTTCGCACAGGGTCAAGCGGGTTAAAGTCCGGTCAGCCGGTTTCTATCGAACCGCATCCCACGGCATTTTTCTCGCATGGAACAACAGCCCAGCCGCAGACGGCGGCACACGGCCGACGGCGCGCCCTTGCCAACAGGTCATCCGTATGATAAAATACCGACAGTTTATCGAGGAGGAGGGTTTTTATGCCTGATTTCAAAGGATTTAACGGCCGCGGCTTCCGGGAAGGGAAATTCAGGGATGCCGGCGGCACAGCCACACCCGGCCCGAACGGGGAATACAGTTCCGGCGGTCCGGGCAGTGCAGGCAGCAGGACACCCCCGCAGCGGAAGAAGCCCGATGTGAAGAACACCATCCGTCTGGTCCTGCTTGTCGTTCTGGCACTGTTCATTCTGTCGGCTGTGCTGGGCTCCTATTACAACGTCAGTGAGCAGGAGAACGCCGTTGTCACGATGTTCGGCAAGGTCGTCCGTACCGACACAGCGGGGCTTTATTTTAAAATCCCATATCTGCAGCAGGTGCACATGGTGGATATCACCACCCACGGCACCGGTATCGGTTATTCCGTCGGGGCGGGCGGGCAGAACATTACCAACTCCTTTGACGGGATTATGATCACCTCGGACTTCAACCTCATCAACATCGACTTTTACCTGGAGTATAAAGTCAGCGACCCGGTGGCCTACCTCTTCAACTCCCGTGATCCGGAACTGATTCTTCACAACATTGCCCTGGCCAGCATCCGCAGCACGGTCATCAACTATACCGTGGACGAAGCGATGACCACCGGCAAGAGCGCCATTCAGGCCGATGTCAAGGAGAAGATCGTCAAGGAACTTCAGGAACAGAACATCGGCATTCAGGTGGTGAACATCACCATTCAGGATGCGGAACCGCCCACACAGGAAATCGTCGCGGCATTTAAGGAAGTGGAAACCGCCAAGCAGTCGGCCGAGACGAAGATCAACCAGGCACGCAAGTATGAAAACGAGCAGATTCCCGCTGCCGAGGCTCAGGCCGACCGCATCGTGCAGAATGCGGAAGCACAGAAAGCCGCACGTATTGCCGAGGCTGAAGGACAGGTCGCCCGTTTCAATGCCATGTATGAACAGTACGCGCTGAATCCGCTGATCACAAAGCAGCGTATGTTCTATGAGGCGCTGGAAGATCTGCTTCCGGACCTCAAGGTCATTATTACCGACGGCAGCACCCAGACCATGCTTCCGGTGGACAGCTTCACAGGCGATGCCGGAAACACGGGCGCCGGTACCGAAGGCTGAGGAGAGGAGGAGAACACCATGAAAAAATCCGGAAAAATCATTGCGCTGATCCTGGCAGTGCTTCTTGCCGCTGTTCTTTACAATTCTCTCTATACCGTGCAGCCGAAACAGTATGTCGCCGTGCGGCAGTTCGGCCGCATCGTCAGTGTGGTCGATGAGCCCGGGCTCAAGGTCAAGGTTCCCTTCATCCAGAACATCCAGCGCATTTCCGCCGCCACCATCCTTTACGATATCCCGGCGTCCGATGTGATCACCAAGGACAAGAAGTCCATGATCTCGGACAACTATGTCCTGTGGCACGTTACCAATCCGACACTCTACATCCAGACGCTGAACGCCGTACAGGCCAGAGCGGAAGAGCGCATCGAGGCCGCAGTCTATAACAGCCTGAAAAAAATACTCTCCAACATGACGCAGGACGAGATTATCGCCGCCCGCGGTGAACGCCTGACCCAACTGATCACCGATGATGCAAACGGCGACATTCTGGTCTACGGTATTGAGATCATCCAGTCGCAGATCAAAGCCCTGGATCTTCCGGAAGACAACAAGGCAGCCGTCTTTACCCGCATGATCTCCGAACGTGAGAACATCGCCGCCGGCTATACGGCTGAGGGTGCCGCCGAGGCGCAGAAGATCCGCAATGAGACCGACCGCAAGGTCACTGTCATGACCGCTGAGGCCGAAAAGGAAGCCGCCGCCATCCTGGCTGATGGTGAGAGCGAGTATATGCGTATTCTGCAGGAAGCCTACAACACCGCGGACAAGGCCGACTTCTACAACTACACCCGCTCACTGGACGCGCTGAAGGCCTCCCTCGCAGGCGGGAACAAGACCATCATGCTGGACAAGGATTCGGAGCTCGCCCGCATTCTCTACGGGAACTCTGCCGGCTGAGTGACGCGCGGGGATGCGCGGGCTTCAAAGCGCATTTTCCCTTTGATGGATTCCCCGAATTCCTCTTGCAATTCCATACCGGATATAGTAAAATTCCTTCAGTTTTTTGTACGAATATTAACTCGTAGAAACCGGAGGAATTTTTTATGCCCGAAAGCAAAGTGAAGCGTCACTGGGGCGACCGCAGGGACGGCCGCTGGGTAAAGGATGTGCCCGGCCTGCAGACCGTGATGGCCCATATTCTGCCCAACCGGACGGATTGCGAGGTCTATCTGCACGAGAGTTTTGACATCACGGAACTGCTTCCCTATCTGGAAAAGAAAAACGCCGAACACCCAGAATATAAGACAACGGTTTTTCATGCGCTGATCATGTCCGTTGCCCGCATGATCCGTGAGCGGCCGAAGATGAACCGCTTTATTCAGGGCCGCAGGATGTATGAGCGCTATGAAATCAGCCTCAGTTTCGTTGCCAAGCGGCGCTTCCGGGACGACGGGGAAGAAGCGCTGATGTTCTTTGTGCCGAAGGATGATGAGACCCTGGACAGCTTCAGCAGGCGGATCGTCGGGGATGTGCGTGAAACCCGCAAAAGCGAGTCTTCCACCGGCGGCATCGACGCCGTTATCGACGGCTTCGCCAAAATCCCACGCCTGCTGCTGATGCTTGCGCTGCGCATTGTGCGCTGGCTGGACTTCTGGGGTATCAACCCGAAGGCGCTGACCGACGGCGACCCGAACTACTCTACCGTGCTTCTGGCAAATCTCGGCAGCATCCAGGGTCCCGCGGTTTACCATCACCTGAACAATTACGGCACCAACAGCATCATGGTTACCGTCGGCACCATTCACAAGGAAGAGCGCATTATGCCGGACGGAAGCAAACAGATCCGGGATGTGGTCGACATTGGCGCCACACTGGATGAGCGGATCGGCGACGGCTTCTATTTTGTCCGCAGCCTGAAGCTGGTCAAGCATATCTTTGCCCATCCCGAACTGCTGGACCGCCCCCTGAACGAGCCCAGCAACTTCGACTTCAAATAGCGGGCCGCATGATGATAGCTGCGGCATCACCCTCACAGACGATGTTTAAGGAGAAGCACTGATATGGATATGACGGCCGGAATTACCGCCAAAACCCCTTGGGAAACCGCCATGGGCGATATTCCCATGCATCTGGAATACTTTGAAGGCTCTATGGTAGACAAGATCATGGAGATCGCCGAAAAATACCCCAACAACATTGCTTTCGATTTTATGGGCCGCTCCACAACCTACCGGCAGCTGGTGCAGGAGATTGAGCGCTGCGCCAGGGCATTGAAGACCATCGGCGTCCGGGAAAATGACAAAGTCACCATTGCCATGCCGAACTGCCCGCAGGCCATCTACATGTTCTATGCCGTAAACCTGGTGGGCGCCATCGGGAACATGATTCACCCGCTCTCTGCCGAGAAGGAGATTGAATTCTACCTGAATGAATCGGAGTCGGTCACGGCCATCACGCTGGACCAGTTCTACCACAAGTTTGAGAATATCCGCGCCAACACCAAAGTCGTGAACATCATCATCGCTTCCGTAAAAGACGCGCTGTCCCAGCCCATCCGCGCCGGCTACATGCTGACGGAAGGACGCAAGATCAAAAAAATTCCGAAAGATGCTCCCGTGATCCGCTGGAAGGAGTTCATGCATCTCTCGAGCCACTGCTTCTATCAATATAAGGTCAGTCGCAAATCCGATGACCCGGCGGTAATTCTCTATTCCGGCGGCACAACAGGCACTACCAAGGGCATCGTCCTGACCAATAAAAACTTCAACGCCCTCGGCCAGCAGGTGCTGGCTGCGAACCCCATGTTCCATGTGGGCGATAAAATGCTGGCTGCCATGCCGATGTTCCACGGCTTCGGCCTGGGCGTCTGCATCCACACCATGCTTTCCCAGGGCGGCCGCTGCTTGTTGGTGCCGCGCTTTACAGCAAAAAGCTATGCGAAAGACCTGGTCAAGTACCGCTGCAACTTTATTGCCGGCGTCCCCACCCTGTACGAGGCGCTGCTGCGGCTTCCCAGCATGGACGGGACGGACCTCAGCTGCCTGAAGGGCGTTTTTTCCGGCGGTGACAGCCTATCGATTGAACTGAAGAAAAAGTTTGACAAATTCCTGTATGAGCATAACGCGGTCGTGCAGGTGCGGGAAGGTTACGGTACCACGGAGACCGTCACCGCCTGCTGCCTGACTCCGCCCAACAAGCACAAGGAAGGCAGCATCGGCATTCCCTTCCCGGACACTTATATTAAAATCGTGGAACCCGGCACCGACCGGGAGCTTCCTTACGGGGAAGAAGGTGAAATCCTTCTGGCCGGCCCCACCGTCATGGCCGAATATATGAAACACCCGGAAGAAACCGCCCAGACCCTGCGGAAGCACGCCGACGGGCTCACCTGGGTTTACACCGGAGACCTCGGCACACAGGATGAAGAGGGCTTTATCTACTTCAAGGGCCGCGCCAAGCGGATGATCATCTCCTCCGGATATAACGTCTATCCCGGTCAGCTGGAGAACATCCTCGACGCCCATGACAAGGTGCAGATGAGCTGCATTATCGGCGTTCCCGATCCCTACCGGATGCAGAAAGTCAAGGCCTTTGTGAAGCTGGTGCCCGGCACGCCGCAGACAGAGGAGACCAAAGAAGAGCTGCTGTCCTACTGCAGAAAGAATATCGCCAGATACGCCATGCCCTATGACATTGAGTTCCGGGATGAACTGCCGAAGACGCTGGTCGGCAAAGTGGCCTACCGCGTGCTGGAGGAAGAAGAACTAGCCAAAATCGCCGCAGCGGAGGCGGAGACGGCATCAGGAGAATAGTCTTCTCCTTTCAGGCGGGGCGTACGGCTCACCCCTGCCCCGCCTGCAGCTGTTCCTCCACATAATGCACCACACAGTCCGCAAAGCGGCGCGTGGCAGGGCCGGCCTTTTCTCCCGCCGCAACGGCGATGCCGATGGTACGCTTCGCTTCCGGGACCAGGGGAAGGGTCAGAAGCCTGTCTTTCCGGCCCTTCAGCAGCAGCTCCGGCATGATGCTCATGCCGAGTCCCTGTTCAACCATGGCAATGATGGCGTAGTCATCCTTGGTGTAAAAACGCACATTCGGTTCCACGCCCGCCGCCTCCAACGCCCGGCGGGCGTCATGGTCGGAGCTCTTCAGCAGGCTGATGAAGGGCTCCGTTTCACACTCCGTCAGGGGAAACTTCGGATAGCTGGCAAACCGGCTGTCCGGCGGGAGAATGGCCAGCAACCGGTCTTCCATCAGCGGAATGCACTCGCAGTCCACTTCACAGGGAACCGTCACAAAGCCGATGTCGACACTGCCGTCGCCAAGCCACTGCTCCACATCATGATAATCCCCGTTTAAGAGCGTAAGCTCCACCTTCGGATATTCAGCCTGGAATTCCTTCAGCACACCGGGCAGCCAGTGGACCGCCACGGACGTAAAGGCGGCGATGCGCACCCGGCCGGTATCCAGGCCGCGAATGGCGGATGCCGTCTGGTTCAGCTGCTCGGCGCTTCCCAGCAGACTGCGAACGGCCGGCATCAGAACCTCTCCCTCCGCAGTGAGGCTGACGCCCGCTCTCCCGCGCTTCAGCAGCGGAAAGCCGAGTTCCTTCTCCAGGCTGTCGATGCTGTGGCTGACCGCCGACTGGGTACAGCCCAGCTGACGCGCTGCAAGCGTCAGGCTCTTCTGCTTTACGGTCTCCGCAAAAATCTCGTATTTTGCCAGATTCATACCCTGTCTCCAATCCCCGCCAAAAGCGGTTTTGCAGATTACATGAATTCTTTTCATTTAAACATGAAATGAATTAAATCTTTTTCTATTATAGTCAAAAAAACTGAAATTTCAAGCGAAACCCGTGCTGCTTTCTCTTGCGCCTTTTGCGTTTTTCTTTATAATCACTCTTGTTCCACAGGAACACAGGAAAGAAAAGAGGCAGGTATTATGAATTCTTCCGGCATTTTCATCATTCTCGCAATCATCTGTTATCTCGCAGGCATGATCCTCATCGGATACCGTCATTCCAAGGGGACCAACAACAGTGCTGACTTTTACCTGGGCGGGCGGAAACTCGGTCCCATCGTTGCCGCCATGAGCACCGAAGCCTCAGACATGAGCGCCTATCTGCTGATGGGTGTACCGGGGCTCGCGCTGTTCTGCGGCGTTGCCGAAGCCGGGTGGACCGCCATCGGGCTTGCCATCGGAACCTACCTGAACTGGCTGATCGTCGCACGACGGCTGCGCGTTTACTCCGCAAAAGTCGACGCCATCACCGTTCCGGATTTTCTCGCGCGCCGCTTCCGTGACAACACCAAACTGATTGAGACCATCGGCGCCCTGGTTATCATCGTCTTCTTTGTACCCTACACCGCATCAGGCTTTGTGGCCTGCGGCAAGCTTTTCAACACCATGTTCGGCTGGCCCTATATCCCAACCATGATCATCTCGGCCATTGTCATTGTGGCCTACTGCACCATGGGCGGCTTCATGGCGGCATCCATTACCAGCCTCATTCAGAGTCTGGTGATGACTTTCGCCCTGATTGTCGTGCTGATCTTCGGCATCAACGCCGCCGGCGGCTGGGACGCGGTGGTCGCCAATGCGAAAACCGTTCCCGGCTATCTGAACTTCTTCGCCAACACCAACATTCAGGCTTCTGAAGCCGGGAAGTACGGCGCACTCACCATTTTCTCCACCCTCTCCTGGGGCTTCGGCTATTTCGGCATGCCCCATGTGCTGATTCACTTTATGGCCGCCAAAGATGAGAAGAATATCACCACCAGCCGCCGCATTGCCACGGTCTGGGTTGTCGTTTCCCTGTCCGTTGCTGTCATCATCGGCATTGTGGGCTTCGGCATGGTCAACGCCGGTGTCATTCAGGGCTTCGGCAGCAGCTCCGAGGCCGAGTCCATTCTGGTTCGTGCATCGGCGCTCATGAGTCAGAAGAATGTGTTCTTCGCCATCATTGCCGGCATTATTCTGGCGGGAATCCTGTCCGCCACCATGTCCACCGCCGATGTACAGCTCCTCGCTGCCGCCTCCGGCATTACCCAGAACCTGTTGCTGGACGTGTTCGGCCTGAAGCTTGACGACAAGAAGAACCTTCTGATTGCCCGTATCGGCGTCATTGCCATCGCCGTTATTGCGGTGTTCTTCGCTCTGGATCCCAACAGCTCCATTTTCCGCGTGGTGTCCTTTGCCTGGGCCGGTTTCGGCGCCACCTTCGGACCGGTGATGCTCTTCGCCCTGTTCTGGAAGCGCTGCAACAAGTTCGGTGCCATTGCCGGTATGCTCTCCGGCGCGGTAATGATCTTTGTGTGGAAGTTTGCAGTCCGTCCCCTCGGCGGAGTCTGGGATATCTATGAGCTTCTCCCCGCCTTCCTGGTCAGCTGCGTCATGATCGTTCTCTTCAGCCTGATCACCAAGGAACCTGAGAAGGAAATAGTATCGGAGTTTGAGAGCGTCTGAGCGATTGCTCATAAATTCATAAGTACAGCGGGCCCGTCATTCCGGCGGGCCCCTTCTTTCACACTCTTGACAGAACCCGGCTCCTGTGGAATAATTCAACGGTAAACAGCCAAAAAACGCGGGTCCTTTGTACCCGCAAGGTGGGATTCAATTGATTGATACCTATGGACGGGAGATCACCTATCTCCGCCTCTCCGTAACAGAACTCTGCAACCTTCGCTGCCGCTACTGCATGCCGGAAGACGGCATCTGTAAAAAGCGGCATGAAGACATGCTGACCCAGGAGGAGATGGTCACGGCGGTCCGCGCTGCGGCCGCCCTTGGGATCCGGAAGCTCCGCATCACCGGCGGTGAGCCGCTGGTAAAGGCAAACATTGTCGACCTCTGCCGGGACGCCGCGGCGGTTGAGGGGATCCGGGAGGTCTGTCTGACGACCAACGGAACTCTCCTTCCGAAACTTGCACAGCAGCTCAGGGACGCCGGTGTTAAACGCCTGAATATCAGCCTGGATACGCTGAACGAGGAAAAATTCCGCTATATCACACGGGTCGGCAGCCTGCAGGACGCCCTGAACGGTCTTGAAACCGCCCTTGCCTGCGGCTTTGAGAAGATCAAGATCAACTCCGTTCTGATCGGCGGATTTAATGATAATGAAATACCGGAGCTGGCAGATCTGACACGCCGGTACCCCGTGGATGTGCGCTTCATTGAGCTGATGCCCATGTATGACAGCGGCGACTTCGGTCCGGAAGCCTTCATCCCCTACACCACCGTCACCGAGCGCCTGCCGGAGCTGATTCCCATGCCCGCCGACGGGGGCGTAGCCAAGCTCTACCGGTTGCCGGACGCCTTCGGAAATGTGGGGCTCATCAGTCCCGTCAGCGCCCACTTCTGTGCCGAATGCAACCGCATCCGCCTGACGGCGGACGGGAAGCTGAAGCCCTGCCTGCACTCTTCGGACGAGATTTCTCTCAAAGGGCTGGACTACGACGGGATGCTGGAAACCATGCGTTCCGCCATCCTGGCAAAACCAAAATGGCACGGTGAGCTCTCCTACCGGGAGCGCAGCCACGCCAACCGCAACATGAATCAGATCGGCGGGTAAAACCGCCGATCTGTTTTTGTTTCCTTTTTTCGAGAATCTTTCCCCTGCCTGAAACTTTCTTCCGTTTTTTGCGTCTATCAGGGTGAGAACGTTCTTGACACGATGGAGGAGACCGATGGACGACGAAGCCATTCTGACTCTGTACCGGCAGCGAAAAAGTTCCGCTGTTGCCGAAACCGAAACAAAATACGGCAGGCTGTGCTTATCCGTTGCAAACAACATTCTTTCGAGTCGCGAAGACTCTGAAGAGTGTGTCAATGACACCTGGCTTCACGCCTGGAACGCCATTCCGCCCGAGTGGCCCCTTCACTTCGGCGCGTGGCTCAGCAGAGTAACCCGAAACCTTGCGGTCAGCCGCCTGCGGGAGGCCCGCGCACAGAAACGCGGCGGCGGCGAGCTTCCGCTTGTGATGGATGAACTTGCCGAGTGCATTCCCGGCGGCTCGGATCCGCAGCGGGCGGTGGAGCGGAAAGAGCTGTCTGAAGCAATAAACCGCTTCCTCGCGGCGCTTGACCCGATGACCCGGGATCTCTTTGTGGCGCGTTACTATTATTCGGCACCGGTTAACGAGCTGAGTAAACGCAGCGGCTGGTCCGCGGGGAAAGTGAAAACCGTGCTTCGGCGTACCCGGTTGAAACTCCGCAACAATCTGAGCAGGGAGGGACTGTTATGAACCGTGATGATCTGTTCGATGCCATGGGCGGCATTCGGGATGAATATCTTGATTCCGCCGCAGCCCTCCTTGACTACAGCAAGGAGGAAAACAACATGAATGGTTCTG
>CAZBXX010000088.1:0-9935 GCA_964495965.1 uncultured Oscillospiraceae bacterium
ACACACCGGGACTTCCTGGGCGCGCTGATGAACCTCGGCCTGGAGCGAAGCGGTGGAGGCGGCAGTTACCGCTCCCGGTTACCGCTATGTCCTCGGGAGCGTCCTGAACCAGGTGCTGCTGCACCAGTCCGTTATCGGGCTGGAAACCAAAATCGCGCTGGACAAATACGGCGTCAAACCGGACATGGTCATCGGCTGCGCCGGCGGCGGTTCCAACCTGGGCGGGCTCATTTCCCCCTTTGTGGGCGAAATGCTCCGCGGTGAAGCGAACTACGAGATTGTGGCCGTGGAGCCTGCCTCCTGCCCGAGCCTGACCCGCGGCGTCTACGCCTACGACTTCTGCGATACCGGCATGGTCTGCCCCCTGGCAAAGATGTATACCCTCGGCAGTGACTTTATCCCGGCGCCCAACCACGCGGGCGGCCTGCGCTACCACGGGATGAGCCCGATCCTTTCCCAGCTGTATGCCGACGGTCTGATAAAAGCCGTTTCCGTTCCGCAGACTTCCGTCTTCGAGGCCGCCGAGGAATTTGCCCGGGTTGAAGGCATTCTTCCTGCCCCGGAGAGTTCCCACGCCATCAAGGTGGCAATGGACGAGGCAAAGCGCTGCAAAGAAACCGGAGAGGAAAAAACCATTGTTTTCGGGCTCACAGGCACCGGTTACTTTGACCTTGTCGCCTATGAGAAGTTCCACAACGGCACCATGGATGACTATATCCCGACGGATGAGGAACTGGCGTCCTACCGCACCCGTCTGCCGATGGGATACTGAGCGGATCTCACAGGGTTCTGACCGGATCCAAGTGAATAGCGGAGGAGCGGCCAAAAGCCGCTCCTCTTTCACATTTTTTGTTCCGTCTCATGCCGGGTATTGCGTCAGGAGCGCTTTGGCTGCCGCCCGGTAATCGTCCGGCGTGCGGGCTTTGAAGAGGGCCTTCCGTTCTTTCTTCGCATCCGGGAACAGCGCCTGCCAGTAAGACCACAGGGTCTTCATACGCTCTACCGTGAAGCGGGGCTCCAGCCCGCTCTGCAGCCAGAGTTCCACCAGGCGGTCGTGAAAGTCCGCCAGTTCCCCCGCCTTCAGCGCCTCACCGCCCTGCAGTTCCCGGCAAAGCGCCGGGTTCGTAACCGCGCCGCGGCCGAGCATGACCGCCGGCAGCTCCGGAATCCGGATTTTCAGTTTCTCAAGATCCGCTGCGGAAAAGATGTTCCCGTTGTAGACGGCCGGGAAGCGGCAGCGGCCCAGCGCCGCCTGAAAGCCCGCGGCATCCGGTTCCCCCTGATAAAAGTCGTCCCGGCAGCGTGCATGGACAATCAGCTTCGCAACGGGATAGCGGCTGTAAATCTCCAGAATCTCCGGGAACTCCCCGGTACTGTGCACACCCATCCGGGTTTTGATGCTCACCCGGTAGCCCAGCTGCTCAGCATGCGAGAAGATGCCGTCCAGCGTGCGGTTCAGGCTCTCCAAATCTGCCAGCATCCCGGCGCCCTTATGTTTGGAAAAAACCGTTCCGGACGGGCAGCCGGCGTTCAGGTTGATTTCTGCAAAGCCCAGGTCATGAAGCTTTTCTGCCGTCAGGTTGAAGGCCTCCGGCCGGTTCACCAGCAGCTGCGGCACCGTCGGGACCCCGGCGTCGTCGGTCAGCTCCTTCAGGTATTTATGCCGGAAGCTCCCGTTGCTGTCCGGCGCAATGAACGGGGTATAGTACTCCGTTGCGCCGCCGAACAGCTCATGATGCAGTTTTCGGAAGCCCGCGAAGGTAATTCCTTCCATCGGGGCAAACAGAAGCTCCATGCTTTGACTGCTCCTCATCGCTTTCTGTGTTTCTGCGAACATAACACAGTTTGTTGCCGCCGTCAACGGTTTCCGGCTTTGCTTTCCGGGTGTACCGGCTTCGCTTTCCTGCCGCGCCGCTGTTCGCATGCGCACGGAGCACGCCCGTCCGGGCTCGGGTCGCTCTCAGCCGGGCCGCACATCCGGCTTTATTGCATATTCCGCCCGTCAATGATAGAATGCTGTGAGAAGAAACCTGTAAGAGGATCAATCTACCGGAAAGGGAAGCGCCGACATGAATCATTCCACCCGGGACACTGGAACAGACAGCATCTGCGTGGGGCTTGTCGCCCATGTGGACGCTGGGAAGACCACGCTGGCGGAGGCAATGCTGTATCTCTCCGGAGCGGTTAAAAAGCAGGGGCGGGTAGACCACCGGGACAGCTTTCTCGACACCCACAGCCTGGAGCGGCAGCGCGGCATCACCATCTTCTCCAAACAGGCGATGCTGGACTGGGGAAAGACTTCCCTTACCCTGCTGGACACGCCCGGCCATGTGGACTTTTCGGCCGAGATGGAGCGCACGCTGCCCGTGCTGGACTGCGCCGTTCTGGTCATTTCCGGCAGCGACGGCGTTCAGGCCCACACCGAAACGCTCTGGCAGCTCTTAAAGCGGCGCGGCATTCCCACCCTTCTGTTTGTCACGAAGATGGATCTGGCCGGGGCGGACGAGGCCGCTTTGATGGAGGAGCTCCGCACCCGGCTCGATTCCGGCTGTGTGGACTTCTCGACCCGCGCTCCGGACTTTGAAGAGCAGATTGCCCTGTGCAGCGAAGACGCCATGGACGCCTTCCTGCAGGGGAAAACGCCGGATGATGCGCAGCTTGCCTCCATGCTTGCGGAGCGGGCGCTGTTCCCCTGCTTCTTCGGCTCCGGGCTTCGCCTGGACGGTGTGGCTGAACTGATGGACGCGCTGACAAAGCTTTCTCCCCGGACGGTGCCGGAAGAATCATTCGGCGCGCAGGTCTTCAAGATTGCCCGCGACGCGCAGGGCAGCCGCCTGACCTTCCTGAAGGTCACGGGCGGCACGCTCCGGGTGCGTGAACTGCTGGAATACCGGGATGAGCGCGGAGAGGCGCATCAGGAAAAGCTCACGCAGCTGCGGCTTTACTCCGGAGAAAAATACCGGGCGGCGGAATCCGTTTCCGCCGGGCAGATCGCCGCGGTGCTCGGCCTCAGCGCCAGCTACCCGGGGCAGACGCTGGGCGCGGCGGTGCAGTCCGCCGATCCGGTGCTGGAGCCGGTGCTGACCTACCGCATTCTGCTCCCCCCGGATGCGGACGCCGCAGCGCTGTACCCGAAGCTTCTGCAGCTGCAGGAGGAGGATCCGCAGCTGCACCTGCAGTGGAACAGCCGGCAGCAGAGCATCCATGTAAGCCTGATGGGCAGGGTGCAGACGGAGGTGTTCCGGGACCTGGTGCGGGAGCGCTTTAATGTGGACATCACCCTGGACAAAGGGCAGATTCTCTACCGCGAGACCATTGCGGACACCGTGGAAGGCGTCGGGCACTTTGAGCCGCTCCGGCATTACGCCGAGGTTCATCTGCTGCTGTCTCCGCTGCCCGCCGGGAGCGGCATTGTCTACGACACGCAGTGCAGTGAAGACGCGCTTGACCGGAACTGGCAGCGGCTGATTCTCTCCTGCCTTGCGGACAAACAGCATCTGGGTGTGCTGACGGGCTCGCCCCTGACCGATGTGAAGATCACTCTCGCCGCCGGCAGGGCGCACCTGAAGCACACCGAAGGCGGCGACTTCAGGGAGGCCGCCAACCGCGCCGTGCGGCAGGGGCTGATGCAGGCGGAAAATATCCTGCTGGAGCCCTGGTACGCCTTCACGCTGGAAGTCCCCGCCGAGCAGCTTGGCCGCGCCCTCAGTGACATTCATGCCATGCACGGGGAATTTGAGTCCCCCGAAGCGGGCACCGGCGACTTCGTCCGCCTGACGGGCTGCGCGCCCGTTGCGGAGCTGAACGGCTATCAGCCGGAGCTGCTGGCCTATACCCACGGGCGCGGGCGGCTGATTCTGCGGCCGGGCGGATACCGGCCCTGCCGGGAGCAGGTGCAGAGCATGCTGGTGGAAGAGCTTGGCTACGACCCGCTTGCTGACCTGCAGAACACGCCGGATTCCGTCTTCTGTGCGCACGGCGCGGGCTTTTCCGTGCGCTGGGATCAGGTGCCGGACTACATGCATCTGGAGAGCTGTCTGAAGCCGCCCGCTTCCGCGGTACCGGGGTCCGCCCCCTCCGCAGGCGCCGCAGCGCGGCGCAGCATCAGCATCGATGACCGGGAACTGGAAGCCATCATGGAACGGGAGTTCGGCCCCATCCGCCGTCCGCAGTATCAGGGGGCAAGGCGCAACGAAGCCCCTCCCGCAGCGGAAGCTCCCGCGCAGGAAGGGTGGCACGAAACCGTTATTGTCGACGGCTACAATCTGATTTTTGCCTGGCCGGAGCTGAAGGAGCTCGCCGCTGAGCGGATGGATCTGGCCCGTGAGCGGCTGCAGGATCTCCTCTCCGGCTACTGCGGCTTTACCCGCAACGAACTGGTGCTGGTTTTTGACGGCTACCGCACCCCCGGCAACCCCGGTTCGCACACGCAGGTGCGCAACATCCGCGTTGCCTACACCGGAGACGGCGAAACCGGCGATGCCTACATTGAAAAGCTGGCGGATGCGATCGGGAAAAATTATCGCGTGCGCGTCGTCACCAGCGATAATCTGATCCGCCTCTCCGCCCTGCGCTCAGGCGTCCTGCGCACCAGCTCCAGGGAATTTGTCTCCGAGGTTGAAGACGTCCTGAAGCAGATTGAGGCTCTGCTGACCAGAACCAATGAGCATGCCCATACCACAAAGCTGCCCGACGGGAAGCTGTAAACCGGCCCGCCGCAAAAAGGCTTCTGCTCCGGCCACTTTCCGGCGGTGAGAGGGATCCCCCGCTTCCTGCAGGGCTTTACCCCGCCTGCGCGGCTTCTTTCTGCCTGCCGTCCCAGATGCTCCAGGCCGTTACGGCAATGATCACAACAACGCCGCCGGCAAGCGCAAAAACACCCGGCGTTTCGCCGTCAAAAATCATCACCCATACCGGATTCAGAAGCGGCTCCACCGCCCCCAGCAGGCAGCAGGCCAGCGCCGAGCATTTGGCGGAGGCGCAGACATACAGCACATAGGCAAGACCAAGCTGAAACACACCCAGGATCAGGACGCTGGAAACCGTTACCGCATTGAAGACGGGCTTTGTTGTAAGGATAAAAGGCAGCCCCACCAGGAAGGCAACGGCCTGCCCGATGACGATGGCGCTGAAACGCTCTTCCAGGTCGATGTTGCCGACGGTCATGTACATGCCGGCCATGAACATCCCCGCTGCAATGGCCACAAAGTTCCCCGCTATGGTGGAGGGCCCAAGCTGGTCCAGGAAGAACAGCGTGATGCCACCCAGCACAATCAGCACCACCGCCAGGTCGCCCTTCCGGATCTTCTGCCGGAAAAAGACCGCCGAAAAGATCAGAATAAACACCGGGGCTGTAAACTGCAGCACGATGGCGTTTGCCGCCGTGGTCAGCTTGTTCGCCATGGCAAAACAGACATAGGTAAACCCCGCAAAGCAGCCGGCCAGCAGCGTTCTCCTGTTCAGATAAAAGCGATAGTGTCTGATGCCCATATAAACGGCGATGGTAATCCCGGCAATCAGGCTTCGGATCCCGGCCACAACAAAGCCGTGCCAGGGCAGGAGCTTCATAAAAATGCCCGCAATACTCCAGAGCACCGCACAGGTCACCATCTGGAGAATGCCCACATGTTCTCTCTTCACGGAAACCTCCCTCTCTGCCAAACGTATGCCGTATGTATACCGCAAACCTGTCTCACCGTCAAGTGGAAAATCATGCGGGTACGAACCACAGACTGCGCAGAGCGGTACCGCCGTATGGAGGACCTGCTGTGCCGGCCGTGTTTCCGTTTTACACCCGGGTGCGTGGAAATTCCGCTTGCCAAACGCAGCGGCAGATTCTATAATAGAGACGAACGCCAGAACCGAATTGCGCAGCCAGGAGGACTTGTCATGCGAACAAAATACACGGTACCCCTGAAAACCGTTGCGGAGGACCTGAGCCTGAAGCCGCTGCATCTCTCCACCGGCTATGAATCCGCCGTACTTTCCATGAGCGAGGTCAACCGGCCGGCCCTGCAGCTGACCGGGTTCTACGACTATTTTGACCCCAAACGCATGCAGGCCATCGGCAAGGTGGAAACCACCTTTCTGGAAACGCTGAGCCACGATGCGCGGCTGAAGGCCTTTGAGCAGTTCATGACCTATGACATTGCCGCGCTGGTTATCTGCCACGGCTGCAAAACCTTTCCGGAATGCCGTACCATGGCGGAAAAATACGACCGCAACCTCTTCTATACCGATGAGGAAACCTCCAGCTTTCTGGCCCGGGCAATCTTCCTGCTACACAACTATCTCGCGCCGCGCCTGACGATGCACGGCGTCCTGGTCGACGTCTACGGCGAGGGTCTGCTGCTGACGGGTGACAGCGGCATCGGCAAAAGCGAAACCGCTCTGGAGCTCATTAAGCGCGGGCACCGCCTGGTGGCGGATGACGCGGTGGAAATCAAGCTCATCAGCCAGAACACGCTGGTTGGCTCCGCACCGGAAATCATCCGCTACTACATGGAGCTGCGCGGCATCGGTGTCATCAATGTCCGCCACATTTACGGCGTGGGGGCGGTGCTTCCCAGCACCAGCATTGATCTGATTGTGGAGATGGAAGACTGGGTGGACGGCAAAGCCTACGACCGTCTGGGTCTGGTGAGCGAGACGGAGGAAATCCTCGGCGTGAAGCTGCCAAAGGTTACCATCCCGGTCACGCCCGGCAGAAACCTGGCGGTGATTCTGGAACTTGCCGCCATGAACAACCGCCAGAAGAAGATGGGCTACAACGCCGCCGAGATGCTGGCTGCGGAGCATGACCACGCCATTGACAACGGGCTGTTTTGAAGGAGAATCCGCTCATGGAACATGAAACCGTTATCCGCAATACGGGGGAAGCCGAAGCATCCGGCACGTCCCGCGCGGCATCAAACGTGGAACTGGCCATACAGGCCGTGAAGGAAGCCTTCCCGGGGATGAAGCTCAAGGAGCGGGAACCTATGAGCGCCCACTCTTCCTTCCGCATCGGCGGCCCCGCCCGGGTGATCGCCTCGCCGCAGGATATCACTTCCTTTACCAGGCTCTGCTCCATCCTGAAGGAAAACCATGTGCTGCCCTTCATTCTCGGCAACGGCACCAACATTCTCTTTCCGGACGAGGGGCTGGACAATCTCTTTATCATCAGCACAGAAAACCTGCAGCAGATCTTCCTGCTACCGGACGGCGCCGTCTACGCCGAGGCCGGTGTGTCTCTCGCGCGGCTGGCCTCGTTTGCGCAAGAGAACGGCCTGAAGGGTTTGGAGTTTGCAGGCGGCATTCCCGGCACGCTGGGCGGCGGCTGCATCATGAACGCCGGCGCCTACGGCGGAGAGCTGAAGGACGTGATTGAAAGCGTGGTTTTCCTGTATACGCCGGATCAGGGGCTGTATGAGCTGCCCAATGCCGACTGCAAATTCAGCTACCGGCACAGCGTGTTCCAGGAGACGGGCGGCTGCCTGATCCTCAGCGCGGTGCTGCGCCTGGAGCCAGACGACCCCGAGGCCATCGCCGGGCGCATGCGGGAGCTCAGCGAAAAGCGCCGCGCAAAGCAGCCGCTGGACCTGCCCTCCGCCGGCAGCGCCTTCCGCCGCCCGCAGGGGCACTACGCCGCGGCCCTGATTGAAGAAGCCGGCCTGAAGGGCTTCCGGGTCGGCAATGCGCAGGTCTCGGAAAAGCACGCCGGGTTTGTCGTGAACCTCGGCGGCGCCACCTCTCACGAGGTCTACGACCTGATGATGCATGTGCGCAACACGGTTTATCAGAAGACCGGTGTTCAGATGGAGCCGGAGATGATCATTCTGCCGCCGGACTATCATCTGGACGACAACGGCCCTGCCGCCCCCCGCAACCGGATCACACCCGGTCCGCAGTCGTGCATAGAAGCGGATCCCCCTGTTGGCTGAGCGGCGCGCATTGCGCCTCCGGAAAGGAGCTCCCTTATGGAATTTCTGATTATCACCGGTCTCTCCGGTGCGGGCAAGACCCGGGCCGCCGACGTGCTGGAAGACCTGGATTACTACTGCGTGGACAACATGCCCGTTGCGCTGATTCCCCGCTTTGCCGAGCTCTGCCTTGACACCCGCGGCCGCTATGAGAAGGTCGCCCTGGTCACCGACACCCGGGACCGTGACGGCTTCGGGGCGCTGCTGGAGACGGTGGAGGAACTGCGCAAGCTGAACGGCTGTACCGTGCGCATTCTCTATATGGATGCCGACACGCCCACCCTGATCCGCCGGTACAAGGAATCCCGCAGGCCGCACCCGCTGGCGGAAAAAGGTCTGACCACCGAGGAGGCTGTCCATAAGGAGGAAGAGCTCCTCGCCCCTGTCCGCCGGGCGGCGGACTATGTGGTGAACAGCTCCTCCATGACCCTGGGCATGCTGCAGAACAAGCTCTTTTCCATGTTTGCCGGGGAAGACCGGAAACGCAGCATCGACGTCACCGTGATGTCCTTCGGCTTCAAGCACGGCATCCCGCTGGAGGCCGACCTGGTCTTTGACGCCCGCTTCCTGCCGAACCCCTTCTATGTGGAGGAACTGCGCGACCTCAGCGGTCTCGACCGGCCGGTAGCCAAATTCGTGTTCAGTCACCAGCAGACCCGCACCTTCCTTGAAAAGCTGGAAGAGCTCATTGCCTTCCTGCTCCCCTACTATGTGGAAGAGGGCAAGCTGAACCTGACCATCGCCATCGGCTGCACCGGCGGCCGCCACCGCAGCGTGGCCCTCGCCTCCGCCCTGCACAAGCATCTCGTGGCCAACGGCATAAGCTCCGTCAATGTAAACCGCGATATCGACAAGTAAAGGAGCGCCTCATGTCCTTCTCCGCCGATGTCAAGGCCGAGCTCTGCGCCGGCCGTCTGGACAAACGCAATCTGGCAGTTGCCGAGTGTTACGGCGTTCTGCTGTATTGCAATACCTTCCGCGCAGGCGAGATCCGCATTATCACGGCCAATCCGGATTTTTCGGCGCGCCTCCCGCGGCTCTTCCGCAGGGCCTTCTCCCTGAGTTTTGATCTTCTTCCGCCGGACGACGCCGCCGGCAAACGCAGCTTCTGCATCACCGACGCCGGGAAAATTGCCCGCATTCTCGAAGCCTTCGGCGTCGAGAGCGGCGGGCCGCTCTCCCACCATATCAACCTCAGCGTGCTGGAAGAGCCGGGCTGCCCGGAAGCCTTTGTGCGCGGCGCCTTTATGGCGGGCGGCAGCGTCACCGACCCGGACAAGCGCTTTCATCTGGAGCTGGCCACCAGCCACCAGAGCGTCAGCCGCGAGCTGCGCTCCCTGCTGCTGGAGATGGATCTGGATCCGCGCGAGGCAAGCCGCGGCGCCCACGCACTGCTGTACTTTAAAAAATCCGACCAGATTGCGGACTTCCTCGCCCACATCGGGGCGCATGCCGCCGCTGTGAGCATCCACACCGCCAAAGTGGAAAAGGAGATGCGCAACACCGTCACCCGGCAGATCAACTGCGACACCGCCAATGCGGACAAGACGGTTTCCGCCGCCCTCCGGCAGGACGCCGCCATCCGTACCCTTCTGAAGCGGGACGGTCTGGACGCGCTGCCGGAGCCCCTGCGCGACGCGGCCCTCCTGCGTCTGGCAAACCCAGAAGCCAGCCTTGCGGACCTCTCCCTGCTCTCTAACCCGCCGGTCACAAAGAGCTGCCTCTCCCACCGGCTGAACAAGATCATCGCCATGGCGGAACAGGAGAATCCATGAGCTTTGTCCACCTTCATGTGCATACGGAATACTCCCTGCTGGACGGGTTCTGCCGCATCGATCAAATTGCCAAAAAGGCCAGATCGATGGGACAGAATGCCATTGCGGTCACCGACCACGGCGTCATGTACGGCGCGGTGGCCTTTTACCGCGCCTGCCAGAAGGAGGGCATCAAGCCCATCATCGGCTGTGAAGTTTA
>CAZBXX010000089.1:0-9830 GCA_964495965.1 uncultured Oscillospiraceae bacterium
CATGTGGTGTATAACGACGACTATGTCACCAGAATCTATGACGATGACAACCTGGCAGACCGTGAACGGTTTCTGGCAACGCTGCATAACAATGCAGCGGGCACCTATTGGCTGGATGATGTGAAAGTGGGCATTGAAGACCATATTATCGTTCTTCAGACCTGTATTGCCGGGATGCCAGAGAGCAGACGCTTTATTGTGGCGGTTGAACAGCAGGTGATTCCGGAGCCAACGCCTCAGACGGCGGAACCGGCTACGGTAGTTTCCGATATCCGGCCGGATGCCGAAGCCGCCTGATGTCATACGCCATCCGATACCGGCCAGCTGCACACGCAGGAAATTCTTTGCATCCAATATTTCTGATTTTGTGAGTGACTTATGGAAGATGAGCAATCCCCGGCCTGCTGCTTCAGCGCAGCAGATATTCTGCTCCCACGTGATACCGACCCGGCGTACTGGGCTGTTATCGCCTGCGATCAGTTCACCTCGCAGCCGGAGTACTGGCAGGCGGTCCGTGAACGGACGCAGGGCCGGGTTTCTGCCGCACACCTGATTCTGCCGGAATCGGAGCTGAACAGGGATCCTTCCGCTTCGGTTGAACGAATTCACCGTACTATGCTGCAATATCTGCAGGACGGTGTGTTTCAGAGTTATCGCGAGTGTTATATCTATACAGAACGCACCCTTCTGGACGGGAGTATCCGCTGCGGCGTGGTTGGGAAAGTCGATCTGGAAGCCTATGACTATTCCGGCACGGTTAACGCAGCAATCCGTGCAACGGAAAAAACCGTTCCGGAGCGGATTCCGCCCCGGATGGCGGTGCGGAGAGGCGCCGCGCTGGAGCTGCCGCATGTGCTGCTGCTGTGCGACGATGATCAGAACCTGCTTCTGGAACCGCTGCACCGGAACCGGGAGGTTCTCCCCAAACTGTATGATTTTGATCTGATGCTTGGCGGCGGGCATGTTGCCGGCTGGCTTGTCAGCGGAAAGGAAAAACAAAGCCTGGACGCCCGGCTTCTGCAGTACGCAGAAGACCAGGCAGAGAAGCATCCGGACAGCAGCCTGCTTTTTGCCGTGGGTGACGGGAATCACTCTCTCGCAACGGCAAAGGCCTGTTATGAAGAGCAGAAGGCCCTGCATTCACCCGCCGGCACGGTTTCCGCTCCGACCCGGTATGCGCTCTGCGAGCTGAACAATATCCACGATCCCGCTCAGAAGTTCACACCGATTCACCGGTTGGTGAAGCATTGCAACGTGCGTGAGTTCCTGGCTGACCTGCAGAATCAGTTTCCCTCCTCTCGGGGGACTGCAGTTCCCTGGATGACGGAGGATGCTTCCGGAACGGTGTTCCTCCCGTGTGAATCGGGCAGCCTGCCGTTGACGATCCTTCAGGACTTTCTGGACCGATGGCTTTCCGGCCACCCCGGCGAACTGGATTACATTCACGGGGAAGATGTTCTTATGCGGCTCAGCCGGAATGCGGACAGCGTCGGTTTCCTCCTTCCGGCAGTGGAAAAAAACAGCCTCTTTTCCGGGATTCTGGCGGACGGTGTTTTGCCTCGGAAAACCTTCTCCATGGGACAGGCAGAAGAAAAGCGTTATTATCTGGAAGCACGGAACATACAGTAAGCACCGCACAGTGCCATTTCAGAAGGCGCGCGGTGCTTTTTCCTTAATTATATTCCGCTTGACAAGCAAGGATGGCGTGATATAATTCTTTCACAGCTAATTTAGCGTGGTAATGTGATAAAGTGAGGAGTTCACAATGGATTCGGAGAATCAGCTGATCAGGATCAGGTGTGCTGAAGAGGTTTCTGTCAGGGAGCTTACCAAAAAAAGAGGCAGCCACGCCGATGTTTCCGTTTCGGTTTCGGCCATTCTTCAGGCAGTTCAGGCGGAAGGAGATGCGGCGCTGTTCCGTTTTACGGAGCAGTTTGACCATGTTAAGCTGAATGCGCTTGCAGTGGGGGAGGAGGAATGGGAAGCAGGGCTTTCCCGGGTCTCGCCTGAATTCATGGATATCCTGCAGCAGGCGGCCGAAAACATCACCCGTTATCATGAACCTCAGCGGCGGCAGAATTATATCCTGACACAGAAGGACGGAACCGTGCTCGGGAAAATATTCCGCCCCATTGAGCGGGTCGGTATGTATGTGCCGAATGGTACGGCAGCTTATCCCTCAACGGTTCTGATGGACTTGGTTCCCGCGCTGATTGCCGGCTGTGAAGAGATTTATATGGTAACACCGCCTTCTTCTGACGGATGCGTACATCCGGCCATCCTGGCGGCAGCACAGGTCTGCGGCATAACCCGCATCTTCAAGGTCGGCGGTGCGCAGGCGATTGCCGCGCTGGCGTACGGCACCGAAACGGTGCCCAAAGTGGACAAGATCATCGGTCCGGGCAATGCCTATGTGGCAGAAGCCAAGCGCCAGGTGCACGGCCTTGTATCAACCGATACGGTAGCCGGGCCGAGCGAGGTGCTGATCATTGCCGATGATCAGAATGATCCGCGCATTATCGCTGCGGATATGCTGGCTCAGGCAGAACATGACCCGGACGCTATGGCCATGCTGATCACCGGAAGCCGGGCCTTCGCCGATGCGGCAGCTGCGGAACTGCAGCGACAGTTGGACGCCCTTCCGCGCAGGGAGATTGCCGGGGCTTCCATCCGCAACAACGGCATGATTCTCATTACCGACGGCAGTATGGACACCGCCATTGAGATCGCAAACCTGGTAGCTCCGGAGCATCTGGAGCTCTGCGTGGATGCGCCGATGCAATATCTGGGGAGAATCCGGAACGCAGGTTCCATCTTTTTGGGCCGCTTCAGTCCGGAACCGCTGGGTGACTATATGGCGGGGCCGAATCACACCCTGCCGACCGGTGGCTCGGCACGTTTCAGTTCGCCGCTTTCGGTAGATGATTTTGTCACGGCGTCACAGTTTACCTGTTATACCAGAGAGGCGCTAAAAGAAATTGCACCTTCCATTGTCCGTTTTGCGGAAGAGGAAGGCCTGCAGGGCCACGCACGCAGTATTCTTTCGCGCTTTGAGGCGGCTGCCGAGCAAAATGGAGAAGCAGAATGAGTCGTTATTTTACAGAGAGGCTGGCTTCGCTTGCCCCATATACGCCCGGGGAACAGCCTCAGGACCGGCAGTATGTGAAGCTGAACACCAATGAATCTCCTTTCCCACCCTCTCCAGGCGTCCTGGAGGCGGTGCAGAAAGAGGCCGGACGTCTGCAGCTCTATTCTGACCCGGAGAGCCGTGCGGTCACCGAAGCCATTGCGGAGCATTACGGTCTGAAGCCCGCTCAGGTGCTGGTCGGCAACGGGTCGGATGAACTGTTGAACTTTGCCTTTATGGCCTACTGTGACGATGAGCATCCGGCGCTGTTTCCGGATATCACTTACGGCTTTTATCCAGTGTTTGCGGAGCTGAATCGCGTTCCTTACATTGAGATTCCGCTGCGTGATGATTTTACTTTGGACCTCGCGGAGTATCAGGCCCGGGACGGAACCGTCTTTCTGGCGAATCCCAACGCGCCTACGGGGCTCTCCGTCGATGCGGATGCCGTCCGAGGCCTCCTCAGAGCAAGGCCGGACCGGGTTCTCGTGCTGGATGAGGCTTATGTGGACTTCAGTACGAAGGGGAGTCTGCTGCCGCTGATTCATGAATTTGATAACCTGCTCGTCATCCAAACCTTCTCCAAATCCAGGTCCATGGCCGGCGCCAGGCTGGGCTTTGCCGCAGGCTGTGAAGAGTTGATCCGCGACCTCAACACCATCAAGTATTCCACCAATCCCTATAATGTCAACCGCATGACCTGTGCTGCCGGTGCCGCGGCGATACGGGAGGATGCCTATTATCAGGCCAACATTGTTCGCATCCGGGAAATGCGGGCCTGGACCACGCGGAAGCTGCGGGATTCCGGTTTTCAGGTTCTGGATTCCGATTCCAATTTCATTTTTGTCCGTTCAGACCGAATAGACGGGGAAGCACTTTATCTTAAGCTGAAAGCACGCGGTGTGCTGGTTCGCCACTTTGGTAAAGAACGGATCCGGGAGTTTGTCCGCATCACCATAGGCACCAGAGAACAGATGGAACGCCTGATTGATGAAGTGAAGGCGATACTCACTGCCTGTGGGTAAAGCCGCGGCCGGATCGTGCCGCTCGCTTAATCTTCAAAACAGCTTGTTTTTATAAAAGAATTGTACCATACTGTATTATCACCATTACGATCTGAGGAATGCTGCCATGAGAACTGCCAACATTGAACGCACAACAACCGAAACCGCTATCCGCCTCAGCCTGAACCTTGACGGAGGCGGAATTGCAGAAGTTGACACCGGCTGCGGTTTTTTGAATCACATGCTGACGCTCTTTGCCCGTCACGGCGGCTTTGACTTGAAGCTGACCTGCGTCGGTGACACCGATGTGGATGACCACCACACCACAGAAGACATCGGTATCTGCCTTGGCCGTGCGGTTCGGGAAGCCCTGGGCGATATGCGCGGCATCACCCGCTACGGCAGCATGTTGCTGCCGATGGATGAGGCGCTTGTGCTCTGCGCGCTGGACATCTCGGGCAGAGGCGGCTTTTATCCGGAGCTCAGTATTCCTACGGAAAAGGTAGGAACGTTCGATACCGAGCTGTGCGCAGAGTTCTTTTTCGCTTTTGCGCGGGAGGCGGGTGTGACACTGCACCTGCGTCAGCTGAGCGGACAGAATTCCCACCACATCATCGAGGCCTGTTTCAAAGCCTTTGCGCGTGCACTTTCGGCTGCCGTGCGTGTGGATGAGGCACGCCGTGACACGGTGCCCAGCACAAAGGGAGTGCTCGGATGATCGCAATTGTGGATTATGGCGTCGGAAATCTGTTTTCGCTGCTGAGTTCCCTGAAGAGCCTCGAGCTGGAAGGCTGCGTCAGTTCCGACCCTGAGATGATCCGACGCGCCGACCGGGTAATCCTGCCGGGCGTTGGCGCCTTTGGCGATGCGGCGGCAAAGCTGCGGGAAACCGGGCTGGACCGCGTTGTGCTGGAACAGGCAGGGGAAGGGAAGCCGCTTCTCGGAATCTGCCTCGGGATGCAGCTGCTGTTTGAAAAGGGCTACGAATTCGGCGAGCATGAGGGTCTTGGGCTGCTGCACGGGAGTGTCATCGGCATGGAGGGAACCATTCCCCCGGGGCTGAAGATCCCGCAGATGGGCTGGAATGCGCTGATTCAGAAGCGGCCTCATCCGCTGCTGAAGTCAGTAAAGGAAGGGGACTGCGTCTACTTTGTGCACTCCTTCTATGCAACAGACTGTGAGGAAAGCCTGATTGCCACCGCGGAATACGGTATTGAGGTTACTGCCGCGGTTGCCAGAGACAATGTAATGGGCTGCCAGTTTCATCCCGAGAAGAGCGGGAAGGTTGGCCTTGGGATTCTTTCAGCCTTTGCGGAGATTCCGGCATGATTCTCTATCCTGCTATCGACCTTTATCAGGGGAAAGCCGTCCGCCTTCGGAAGGGCAACTACAGTGAAATGACGATATATTCAGATGACCCGGTCGGTCTTGCCCGTAGCATGCAGGCGGATGGGGCGGATCATCTGCATCTGGTGGATCTGGAAGGCGCCAGGGACGGCAGTACGGCCAATCTTGCGACCATCGAGGCTGTTGCGGCCATTCCGGGATTATTTCTGGAACTCGGCGGCGGGATCCGCAGTATGGAGATCGCTCGGCGTTACCTGAACTGCGGGATTTCCCGTGTGATTCTGGGGACGGCCGCAGTGGAGGATGAAGGATTTCTGCGGGAAGCGCTTTCGGAATTCGGAAGCCGGATTGCAGTCGGCGTCGACCTGAAGGATGGTTTCGTGGCTGTGCGCGGATGGAAACATCAGAGCAGCTGGACAGCGGAATCCTTTCTTTCACACCTTACGGACCTCGGCGTTGAAACGGTCATCTGTACGGATATATCCCGGGACGGGATCCTTGCCGGCAGCAATCACGACCTGTACCGGAAACTCAATACACGCTTTGACCTGGAGCTCATTGCCTCCGGCGGTGTTTCCTCTGTAGAAGATCTTATCGGCCTGCGTGAGATCGGGATGGCCGGTGCCATTTTGGGTCGTGCCTATTACAGCGGGGCCGTCAGTATCCCGGCTGCACTCGCTGCAGCGGCAGGAAACGGAGAAAGGAGCCGCGTATGATCACCAAACGTATCATTCCCTGTCTTGACGTTCGGGACGGACGTGTTGTCAAAGGTGTCAACTTTGAAGGCCTGAACGATGTGGATGATCCCGTTTCTCTCGCCCGGTATTATTCGGATCATGGCGCAGACGAGCTTGTTTTCTATGACATTACGGCCAGCTTCGAAGGGCGAAAACTGTTTACGGAAGTGCTGCGTCAAGTTGCGGAGCAGATCTTTATCCCGCTTACAGTCGGCGGCGGCATCAATACCGTAGAGGACTTTGACCGCGTGCTGAAGTGCGGCGCAGACAAAGTCAGTGTAAATTCCGGTGCGATCCGGAATCCGGACCTGATCCATGAGGCTGCAATTAAGTACGGAAGCCAGTGTGTGGTGCTCTCTGCCGATGTCAAACGGGTTGACGGACATTATCATGTGTTTTCTCACGGCGGCAGGATAGATACCGGGCTGGATGCACTGGACTGGATCCGCCGCGGCGTCAGGATTGGCGCCGGCGAGGTGGTTCTCAATTCCATTGATACCGATGGCGTGAAGCAAGGCTTTGACCTGGAAATGCTGAACGCCGTGACGGAGATTGTTGATGTTCCGGTGATCGCCTCCGGAGGGGCCGGATGTATGCAGGACTTTCTGACCTTATTTCGGGAAGTGCCGGGTGTGGACGCCGGGCTTGCAGCTTCTATTTTTCACTTTGGTGAAGTGAAAATTCCTGTCCTCAAACAGTATCTTGTTGAAAACGACGTCAACATAAGGAGAGTCTGATGATCGGCATTGAAGAACTGAAGTTTAATGAAAAAGGCCTGATTCCCGCCATCGTGCAGGATATCGACAGCGGTCGCGTGCTGACACTGGCCTATATGAACCGGGAGAGTCTGGCCATTTCTCTGAAGAAGCACCTGACCTGTTTCTGGAGCCGCTCCCGTCAGGAACTCTGGCTGAAGGGCGAGACCAGCGGCAACTACCAGCACATCTGTTCTGTCACTGCCGACTGCGACCGGGACGCCCTGCTGGTACAGGTGCGGAAGGACGGCCCTGCCTGCCATCTGGGCACAGATTCCTGCTTTGAATATCCGCTGGCGGTGGAAGAAGAGCCGTTCTCCCTGGATCTGCTCTATACCCTGCTGCAGAGCAGGAAGGAGGAACTGCCGGAAGGATCTTACACCAGCTACCTTTTCCGGAAGGGGATTGACAAGATCCTGAAGAAGGTCGGGGAAGAGTGTACCGAAGTCATCATTGCCGGCAAGGCAGGAGACCGGGCGGAGACCGTCTATGAAGTGGCGGATCTTGCCTACCATGTGCTGGTCATGATGGTGGAGCTCGGCATCCGCCCGGAAGAAATCCGGAAGGAGCTCAAGTCCCGCCATATTATCGATCACAAAGTGAAACAGGAGAAAATGACCTGACGTGAGCTATTCCAACTATCATACCCATACCACATTTTGTGACGGAGCTGACAGCCCGGAAGAACTGGTGTTGGAGGCCATCCGTCTTGGCTGCCCGGAGATCGGTTTCTCCGGGCATTCGTTCCTGCCGGAGGATACCGGAAGCATGCGCCCGGAAGGCACGCATTCCTACTGTGCCGAAGTGCGGCGCCTGAAGGAAGCCTATGCCGGCAGGATCTGTGTTCTGCTCGGCATTGAGTTGGATTACTACTCTGAAAGGCCGGATGATGAACGTTTTGATTATGTCATCGGTGCCGTGCACTATGTACGGAAGGACGGCCTGATGTGTGCTGTGGATGAATCCCGTGACGGCTTTATCCATACCGTGGAATCGTTATATAATGGCGATTATTATGCCTTTGCTGAGGATTATTACCGTACGGTTGCCGATGTGTACAACCGGACACACTGTGACATCATTGCACATTTTGACCTGGTTACCAAGTATAACGAGGGTAACGCGCTCTTCGACGTCACACATCCCCGCTATATCGCCGCTGCCGATTCAGCGCTGGATAAGCTGCTGGAGAGTCCTGCTGTCCTGGAAGTGAACACCGGTGCCATTGCCCGCGGTTACCGAAGGTTGCCGTATCCGGACAGCCGCATTCTGCAGCGCTGGCTGGATGCCGGGCGACCGGTAATCCTTTCGGCCGACTGTCACGATAAGAAGCAGCTGCTCTGCGGTTTTGAAGAATTCAAGCGTACGTTTGCACGGCCCGAGCTTTTGCTTCGCAAGCTGCCGCTGAAGAAGCAGGAATGACTATGATTACCAAAAATCAGAGATATACCGTCACCATTGAAAACACCACGATTGAGGGATTTGGTGTGTGCCGTATTGACGGACGTGCGGTTTTCGTTCAGGGGGCTCTTGAAGGGGAGCAATGGGATATTCTGATCCTGAAGGTGTCGGCTGCAGCCGTCTGGGCGAAAGGACTGCAATGCCTCTCTGCTGCAAGGGACCGGCTTGACAATGACTGCCCAAACCCCTGCGGTGGATGTGCCTTGAGGCATGCGGAATATTCCGCTGAACTGAATATTAAGCAGCAGCACGTAAAAGACTGTTTGAACCGCATCGGAAACCTGGGCGTTGAAGCTGTGCCGATTCACCCTTCACCATCCGTCCGGCGTTATCGGAATAAAGCAATTTTCGCAGTCGGCCTGTCAAACGGTCGGGCTGTCTTCGGCTTCTACCGCCCGCGCAGTCATGATATTATCCCTATCACGGACTGCCTGTTGCAGAGTGCGCGCTGTATCCGGGCAGCGAAAGCTGTGACAGACTATATGAACCGGGAGCACATTCTTCCCTATGACGAGGCGACCGGAAAGGGAACGCTGCGGCATATTTTTTATCGGGAATCCCGCTGTGGAGATGCGGTGCTCTGCCTGATTTCGGCACGCGGATTCGGAAATCGGACGGAGGAACTGGTCAACTGCCTGATGGAAACCTGTAACGAATTAACCGGAATTGTTCTGAATATCAATAAAACCACCGGGAACACTGCGCTGTCCGGCGATTTTTATACGCTCTGGGGTGAACCGACGGTTCGGGAAACCTTCTGCGGATATACGTTTCGCTTCTCGCCGCAGGCCTTCCTGCAGGTCAATCCATCTCAGGCAGAGATGATTTACCGGAAAGCAGTAACCTTTGCTTCTGAAACAGAGAAGACAATCGATAGCAAAACTAACTGCGCTTCAGCTGAAGCGGTTGAGACCTGTTCGAAGAATAAGCTGGCGCTGGAACTCTATTGCGGTGCAGGAACCGTTTCCCTCTGCCTTGCCACAGCGTTTAATAGAGTAATCGCTGCGGAGATCGTTCCTGAGGCAGTGGAAAACGCACGCCTGAATGCGGAATACAACGGGGTGGATACGATTGAGTTCCACTGTGCCGATGCCGGCGAAATTGCGGATCAGTTGAGTGCTGAGGGGATTCGGCCGGATGTTGTTCTCGTTGATCCGCCGCGAAAAGGTCTGACCGGGCAGGTGATTTATGATATTTCGCGGATGCAACCGGAACGAGTGGTCTATATCAGCTGCAATCCAGCAACTCTCGCAAGGGATTTAAGGGTGTTCACCGATCTCGGATACGAACTGAAATACGCAGAAGCGTTTGACATGTTCCCGCGCACGGCTCATGTTGAGACGGTAGTATTGATGTCACGGAAAGATACATAAGGCCGTCAAAGGTGCCGGAATATAGG
>CAZBXX010000090.1:0-9809 GCA_964495965.1 uncultured Oscillospiraceae bacterium
TCACGATGAGTGGAAAGCCGCCGTTGAGGAAAAGCTTGTCTTCCGGCGCACGCCGAATCAGGAATATCAGCAGGAGATTTACTCCTATTATGACGAGGTCGTGATCCGGGACGTGATCCGGGATCTGATGAGCACCAAGGGCCTGAACCGCGACGCAGCTGAAAAGCTGCTGTACAACGGCGGATATCAAATCTACAGCTGCATTGACACCCGCATTCAGGACATTGTCGACAACCTCTATTCCAATCCGGACCTGATGCCCAAGGGCGGCCGGTATGAGCAGCAGTTTCAGAGCGCGATTGTTATTATGAACCCGTATGACGGCAGGATTCTGGCGCTCTGCGGCGGAGTTGGAGAAAAAGAAATCAACTTCGGAATAAACCGGGCCGTCCCGGTGAGTTCCGGCGGTGTCGATTACGGCGGCGCTACCCGGTCTCCCGGATCTTCCATCAAGCCGCTTGCCAGCTACGGTCCCGCACTGAACGAGGGCCTCATTACTCCCGACACACTGGTCAACGATGCGGCCAACATTGTTCTTGCGGGAACGAGCTGGTATCCGCATAACGACAACTATGAAAACTACGGAGTTCTCTCCATCTATCAGGCGCTGAAATGGTCCCTGAACACCGTTGCGGCGCAGCTCATCGACAAGCTGCCGAACGGCCCCCAGACCGCTTATGACTATCTGACACAGCGTCTCGGTTTCACCAGTCTGGTTCCGGATGACGCCGCCTATGCTCCGATGGCGCTCGGGCAGCTGACCAACGGCGTTTCCGTACGGGAGATGGCCCAGGCCTACTGTGCGCTGGTAAATGACGGCACCTTTACTTACAGCCGCACCTATTCCATGGTAACCGACAGCCGGGGGAATATTGTGCTGGACAACGTGCCCCAGACCATTGCGGCTTTCGAACCAAACACGGCTTACTGTCTGACCTGGATGATGAAAAACGCCGTCAACGAGGGTACCGGCACCGAAGCCCGGCTCGGCAATGTGCCCGTTGCCGGGAAGACCGGAACCTCCGGTGAGTACAAGGACCGCTGGTTTGCCGGGGTCACCCCCTACTATGTGGCGGTTGTCTGGACCGGTTTCGACATCCCGGAGCGCATTACTTCAAACGGCAACCCCGCCGCACGTGTCTGGCGCCAGGTGATGAGCAAGGTTCACAGTGGCCTCGGCTGGACGGACTTCACCTATCCGTTCCTTGCGCCCGACACCCATCTGTTCATTGAAGCGCCGGCCATCACGGCCCGCACCGATCAGGACCTGATTGAAGACGGCATTACCAGTGACGACTTCGACAACGACTACTATTGGGACAACTACGGCGGAAACGCAAACGGTGGCGTGGTGGTTGTAGGCGGGTGACGTCTGTTCCCTTTCCCATGAATCAGTTTTCAGTATCATCAATTCAATTGGAGGATTTATTATGGCAGCTCTGGAGTATAAGGGGCATCCCCTGCAGCGTAAGGAAAACTTTATCTACTATGGCAGCTTTGCTGACAAGTACATTATCATGATGCAGATTCTGGAGACCAAAAAGGTCGGGGATCTTGACGTGGCCACCAAAGTGTCGGTTCAGCTTCAGTTGACGGATGATTCCGTCAAATCCCGCGACCGCATTGTCAAGAAAACGGAGAAAGACAGCCTTTACACCGCCATTGACGTTGCAGCCGTCTGGCTGGACCGCGCGCTCGCTTCCCGGTAAGCTGCCATCCCTGTCGGATTCTGAAATGAGGGTGTTCTCGTGAAAGGATGCTGGCTGCGGACGGTTGTATGCACAGCTGTGCTGCTTCTGTGCGCTTTCACAGGAGCTGTTTGCGCCTCTGCCGAGCAGGCAACGGTCACCGGGGATAAGGTCAACGTGCGCAGCGGCCCCGGGACGGGCTTCCCTGTTGCCGCAACGCTCAAATCCGGAGCATCTGTGGAGGTGCAGGACCGCTCTGACCCGGAATGGTTTCAGGTGAGCTGGGACGGCGGGAGCGGCTACATTTTCTCGGTTTATCTGCGTTTGGAGAGTGAAGACGCTCAGCATGGCGCCGAAGCGGTGTTTCTCCCTCAGGATCCGGCTCCCGGCTACATTACCGGGATGTACGTTTCGCTGCGGGAAGGTCCCGGAACCTCCTACACTATCATCGGAACGTATTCCAACGGCAAGGCGCTCACCATTACGGGGTCGGCCGGACCCTGGAAGGCCGTCAGCATGGATGGAAAAGACGGTTACGTGTACGAAAGCTATGTCCGGGAAGGACGGTATGAATCCGCCATGGCTGCCGCACGCGCCGCCGGTGCAGAACCGGGAAAGGACATCGCCGCCTATGCCCTAACCTTTGTAGGTTCACCCTATGCCTGGGGCGGGAACTCACCTGCAACCGGATTCGACTGCGCAGGCTTTGTGCAGTATGTTTTCGGGCAGTATGGGTATGTGACCAACCGCATTGCCAATGACATTCTGCTGGACGGAGAGCCCGTGGAAAAAGACGATCTCCAGCCCGGCGATGTTCTCTGCTTCTATTCCGGCAGCCATTATGTGGGCCACGTCGGCATCTATGTCGGAGACGGCATCTTTGTACACGCGGCAAATTCGGTTTCCGGCGTTGTTACCACTTCCCTCTCTACCGGTTATTACGCAACGCGCGGCTATGAAATCCGCCGCATCGTCTGAGTTTTGATTGTGAAAACGGGCTGCCCCGCTAGAGGGGCAGCCCGTTTTTTGTGGTGTAAAACATTATTTCCCGACACAGAAGCGGGAGAAGATCCGCTCGGTGATATCATCCCGGATGCTGCGCCCGGTCAGTTCTCCCAGCGCCTGCATGGCGGCTTCGGTCTCGGTCAGGATGATGTCCGGCGTCTGACCCTGTTCCATGCAGGAAAGTGCCGCTTCGATGCTCTCGGACGCCCGCCGTACCGCGTCCGCCTGCCGGGCATTGGTCAGGATCTCGCCTGCCGGGACAGACGGCAGCGGAAACAGTGAAGCAATCTGCACCCCCAGAGCATCCAGACCTTCCCCGGTCAGACTGCTCAGATGCAGCACGGGAAGTGCCGTTTGCGGCTCTTCTGCCTTCCGGGGCAGGTCCGCCTTGGAGAGGATGACAATTCCGTGCTTCGCCTGTTCCGCCGCACGAAGGATCCTTTCCGCCCCGCTTTCCGTTTCCCGGCTTCCATCCAGTACCGCAAGAACCAGATCCGCCCCGGCCGCCGCCTGCAGGCTGCGCTCAACACCCAGGCGCTCCACCCGGTCGTCCGTCTCCCGGATACCTGCCGTGTCAATGAGGCGAAGCAGAACACCGCCGATGCTTACCCGCTCTTCCACAGTATCACGCGTTGTTCCCGGGACTTCGGTCACGATGGCGCGTTCATAGCCCAGAAGCGCATTTAACAGAGAGCTCTTGCCGGCATTGGGCAGACCGATGATTGCGGTGCGGATCCCGGTGTTCAGGGTTCTGCCGCGTTCAAAACTGTCCAGCAGCGTCCGGAGCGTACCCTGTCCCTGACGCAGCGACTGTGCATAGTTCTGAATACGGAATTCCTCAAGATCCTCGTCCGGATAGTCCAGCACTGCGTGAAAATGCGCGCTGATATCACTGAGAGCAGAATAGACAGCCTCTGCCTTCCGGTGAATTGCCCCGGAAAGCTGCCCTGCGGCATTGCGCACCGCTTCGGCGCTTTCCGCGTCAATCAGGTCTATCACAGCTTCCGCCGAACTCAGGTCCATCCTCCCGTTCAGGAAGGCGCGTTTGGTAAACTCCCCGGGGAGGGCCTGCCGCGCGCCAAGCGCAAACAGCTCCATCAGCAGGGTATTCAGCAGCACCGGAGATCCGTGACACTGAAACTCCGCAGTATCTTCACCCGTATAGCTGTTCGGCCCCCTGCTGACGGTACACAGGCAGACGTCAAGAAGGCTGCCTGCCCGGTCCCGCAGCATGCCGAAAACCAGCTTCCGGTCCGGCTGCGTCCGCATCCCACCTCCGGCATACGGCGTAAAGAGCCTGTCGGCAAGCGGAATGCTCATTTCCCCGGATATCCTGACAATGCCGATGGCTGAAACCTGCCCGCCCGTTGAGACGGCAGCAATGGTATCTCCCATACTGTCAGGCCCGCGCCGGTTCAGCGCTTCTCCCTGGAGGAATGCGCGGCCTTCTCATCCTGGCGCTCAGCGACATAATAACTCAGCGCAAGCAAACTGTCCGAAAAATGAATATTCTCCACGATGGTCGGGTCGTTCGGCTCTGTCAGTTCCATATTGGTAAAGTTCCAGATGGCTTCAATGCCGTTCTGAATCAGCTTCCCGGTAACGGCCGGTGCGGCAGACTTCGGCACGGCCAGTACGGCAATGGAAACTTCATTCTCCCGCAGGAAGTCTTCCAGACTGTCTTCCGAATAAATGGGGACTCCGTTAAAATCCGAGCCGATCAGGCTTTCCTTGATATCAAAGGCGGCGACAAGCTGCACACCGCAGTCCGTAAAGCTGAAATTGTCCATCAGAGCATGGCCGATATTGCCGACCCCGATCAGGATGGCCCGGAATCCCCGGTCCGTCCCGAGGATAGCGGCAATCTGCGCGCGGAGCGCCGTAACATTGTACCCGTAACCCTGCTGCCCAAATTCGCCGAAATTGCTGAAATCCTGCCGAATCTGCGAAGGCGTCAGGCCAAGCTGCTGGCCCAGTTCAAAGGATGAAATCCGGCTGATGCCATTCTCCGTCAGTTCATCGAGCTTTCTCAGATACCGCGGCAAGCGCCGGATCACATTGTTGGATACCTTTCCCTGCTTCACCTTGCAATCGTCCTCCTGTATTCAAAACTGCTTTTAGGTAATATTTTCTGGTATTATAACATACAAAAATTCCCGGTTCAAGTAGCTTTACCGGCATTTCAGGTCAAATAAAGGGGAAACCGAAACGACCGTTTTCGCACCGGTTCAGGGATCTTTCAGGTCCCGGCAGATGGCTGCCGCCGTGCGATAGAGATCTTCCATCGTTTCGATATGAGTCAGTTCTTTCCGGTAAATCCCGGCATAGGGAATCCCGTGAAGATACCATGGAAGCTGATGTCGTGCTTCCAGGCAGGCAAAGCGTTCTCCCCGGCGCCCGGCGAGTGCTTCAATCTGCCCGACTGCCGTTTGAAACCGTTCCACCAGCGGAGGCAGTGCAGGTTCCGGCTCTCCCCTCAGGGCGGCATTGATCCGCCCGAACAGCCAGGGATCTCCAAAGCACCCCCGCCCGACCATAACAGCATCGCATCCGGTGTATTCCAGAATCCGGACGGCATCACTACCCGAAAAAACATCACCGTTTGCCGTCACCGGGATGCTCACCGCCCGCTTAACTTTCCGGATAATATCCCAGTCTGCCCGGCCGGAATACATCTGCACGCGCGTCCTGCCGTGGACAGCAAGACCGGCAGCCCCGGCAGCCTCGCAGCATTGAGCAAATTCCACCGCGTTCACGCAGCCGCCGTCCCAGCCCTTGCGAAACTTGACGGTAACCGGAACCGGAACAGCATCGCAGACCGCACGGATGATTTCCGCCGCCAGCTCCGGGGACTTCATCAGGGCGGAACCGTCCCCGCTGCGGACAACCTTGCCAACCGGGCAGCCCATGTTGAGATCCAGCAGTTCGGCACCGGAAGCTTCCAATGCAATCTTTGCAGCCTCTGCCATCACTGCAGGCTCATGTCCGAAGAGCTGCACCGCGGCAGGATGCTCGTTCTCCGGGAGATACAGCAGTTCCAGACTTTTCGCATCATGCAGAGTCAGGGCTTTAGCGCTCACCATCTCCGTCGTCGTAAGGGCCGCGCCGCAACTCCTGCAAAGCGCCCGGAAAGCGAAATCCGTCACCCCTGCCATGGGTGCCAGAACCGCCTTTCCCGGCACTTTCACGCTTCCCAGCTTCATTCCGAAAGATCCAGGCCGACCGGGCAATGGTCAGAGCCCAGGATTTCCGGGAAGAGATGCGCTTCCCGGATGCGTCCGCGCAGTCTGTCCGAGACCAGGAAGTAGTCAATGCGCCAGCCGACATTTCTCTCCCGCGCAGCCGCGCGGTAGCTCCACCAGGAATAGGCGTTCTCCCTGTCCGGATAAAGATAGCGGAAACTGTCGGTGAAGCCGCTCTCCAGAAGCTGCGTAAACTTTCCTCTCTCTTCATCCGAAAAGCCCGGGTTACCAACATTGGTCTTCGGGTTTTTCAGATCGATTTCCTTATGAGCCACATTCAAATCTCCGCAGGCTATCACCGGCTTCACAGCGTCCAGTCCGCAGAGGTAGTCACGAAAAGCGTCCTCCCATTCCATACGGTATGCGATACGGCGCAGCCCGTCCTGGGCATTGGGCGTATACACGCAGACCAGCCAGTGGTCGTCAAATTCCAGTGTTACGGCCCTGCCCTCGCTGTCATGCTCCGGTATTCCAAGGTTATAGCGAACGGAAAGCGGGGTCCGGCGGGTAAATACCGCCGTACCGGAATACCCTTTCTTCTCAGCGTAACTCCAGTAGCTTTCATAACCGGGCAGCTCAAGGTCGGTCTGCCCTGCCTGCAGCTTGGTTTCCTGAATGCAAATACAGTCTGCGTTCAGGAGAAGCATGCTCTCGGCAAACCCCTTTTTCTCCGCTGCCCGAAGGCCATTGACATTCCAGGAAACATATCGCTTCATCTCTTCGTTTCTCCTTCCGGACCAGGTGCATTCCGGTTTTCCAAGTCACACGGGACAGTCTGTGAGTTATTCCCGCGCGCATCGGAGAGTGCGGCATCGCGCAGACGCGGGGGGATACCGGCACTGCCGTTCAGGGTGTCCGTCCGGCGGACCGCCACCAGGGCACAGACAGGGACTCCCTGCTCAAGGAAGCGCTTTTCATAATCACTCAGAATACCAACCGGCCCTGCTGCGTGAAGGTCAAACGTCGTCTCCCGGATGGACCAGTTTTCATTCTCAAACTGCTGCAGAGACCACTCAAAAAGCGGCCGGTTGTCCGTCTTCATGTGAACATCCCCGCCAACGGGCAAAAGGTCCGCATAAGTGCGCAGAAAAGCCGGCGCCGTCAGACGGAACTTCGCATCCCGGCTTTTCGGCCAGGGATCGCTGAAGTTCAGGTAGATCCGGCTTACTTCTTCCGGGGCAAAAATCTCCCGCAGGTCAGCCGCATCAAAATCCAGAAACCGGATATTCTTCAGGTTCGCCGCACTGGCACGTTCCATGGCCAGAATCATGGCATCCGGGACCTTTTCAACGGCAACAATCTCACTGCCGGTCTCCTGTTCAGCCAGTGCGCAGGTAAAGCTCCCTTTTCCGCAGCCGATTTCCAGCAACAGTGAGCGGCCGTCCGTTTTCCACCGGCCTTTCAGAGCGGCCGGATCCGAAACCAGATACTCCGCACAGCGTTCCATCCTTGGCTGCAGATTGTGCCGCTTCCGCATCCGCATAGTGTTCCCCCTGTACCGTTACAGAGCCAGCCGGCTCCGGTTCTCAGGAAAGCTTACCACAGCCGGCAGGAAACTTCAAGTCTCAGAGACTTCAAGTTCTCGCTTCACATTTTAAGCAAACTGTGCTAAACTGTCCGCAAATATACAGCAGACTGTGAAAGGGGGGACCGTCATGCTGGAAGACATTTTAATCAGCGGCCTTTCAGAACTTTCCCTGCCCTGCTCCCCGGAGGCGCTGCGGGCGTTCCGCCGTTACTATGAATTGCTGGAAGAGCGGAACCGCCAGATGAACCTGACCGCCATCAAGGCGGAAGATGAGGTAGCGCGACTTCACTTTCTTGACTGCGCTGCCGTTCTTCCTTTTCTGCCGGAGGCCGCCATCACCGTTCTGGACATCGGCAGCGGGGCGGGGTTTCCCGGTCTTGTCTGGAAGATACTGCGGCCGGAGCTTTCCCTCACACTGCTGGACAGCCAGCAGAAGCGTGTCCACTTTCAGATGGAAGTCTGCACGGCGCTTGGACTGCAGGATGTTTCCTGTATTGCGGCACGAGCGGAGGAAGCTGCCGCCTCCCCCATGCGGGAGTGTTTTGATGTCGTCACATCACGCGCGGTATCAAGGCTCAACATTCTGGCAGAACTCGCTCTCCCGTTCACGGCGGTCGGCGGATGCTTTCTTGCCATGAAGGGCACAGCAGCTGCCGAAGAGCTTAAGGAGGCGTCTTCCGCCATACGGTTACTGGGCGGTGCAGAGGGCAGGCTGCTGCCCTGCCCGGTGCCGGGCCTGAATGCGGAGCGCAGTCTTGTTTCGGTGGAAAAGCTCCGCCCAACACCGGCAAAGTATCCGCGGCGGTTTGCGCTGATCAAGAAGCAGCCGCTCTGAACCCGCTTTGAACGATGAATATTCGACCTCGGAGGCAGCACAATGGATAAAATCAAAATGACTACTCCCATCGTTGAGATGGACGGCGATGAAATGGCAGGTATTCTCTGGAAAGAGGTCAAAGCGCAGCTGGTTGAGCCCTTTGTTGATCTGAAGGAGGAATACTACGACCTGAGCATCCGTAGCCGCGATGAGACAGAAGATCAGGTTACTGTCGACTCTGCTCTTGCGACAAAGAAATACGGCGTTGCCGTCAAGTGCGCAACCATTACTGCGAATCTTGAGCGGATGAAGGAATTCAACCTGAAAAAAATGTACAGAAGCCCGAACGCCACCATCCGCAGCGTTCTGGACGGCACGGTTTTCCGCACGCCGATTCTTGTTGACGGCATTGAGCCTCTTGTGAAGAGCTGGAAGGCCCCCATAACGCTGGCACGTCACGCATACGGTGACATCTACCGCGCCGCTGAAATGGTCATTGAAAAGCCGGGAAAAGTAGAGCTGGTCTACACGGCTGAGGATGGCACCGAAGGCTGGCGGCTACCGGTTCACGAATTCCGGGAACCCGGCATTGTTTCCGGCATGCACAATCTTGACCGGTCCATTGAGGGCTTTGCTCGGACCTGCATGAACTACGCGCTGAGCATGCGTCAGAACCTGCTCTTTTCCTCCAAGGATACCATCTCCAAAACTTATGACCGCAGATTCAAAGATATCTTCAAACAGATTTATCTTGATGAGTTTATTGAGCGCTTCAGCAGCGCCGGCATTCAGTATGAATACTGCCTGATTGACGATGCCGTATCCAGGGCCATCAAGTCCCCCGGCGGCTATGTATGGGCCACTCAAAACTATGACGGTGATGTGATGAGCGATATGCTTGCCACCGCATACGGATCCAACGCAATGATGACATCAGTTCTGGTTTCCCCGGATGGCAACTATGAATACGAGGCCGCGCACGGCACGGTCCGGCGCCACTATTACCGCTATCTGCAGGGAGAGGTTGTATCCACCAACCCGATGGCGCTGATCTGCACCTGGAGCGGCGGCCTTGAAAAGCGCGGCGAACTGGACGGCAGCGAAAAGCTCCGCCGCTTCGGCAGGATGATCCGGGAAGCCGCTCTGCAGGTGATAGAAGAAGACAACACCATGACGGCGGACCTGGCAAGAATCACCTCCCGTTCCGAGCCCCTGACTGTCACCGGACACCAGTTCATTGCCCTCGTCCGGGACCGGCTGGAACAGATGATGGCCGCGGAATGGCCGGAAGAATACAGGTAAATTCCGTACTCACCGACTATGTCACCGGCACCGGAAAAGCCCCCGGTTCGGATTAACTCCGAAACCGGGGGCTTTGCTTATGCTTCTGTATTCCGCTTTGTACCTGCCCGCAGTACGTTATCCGTATTCGGACTATGAGAGCGGTTTTACTTCCAGCCGAAGGTTACAAGGCCGTAAATAGGGTCTACTGAAAAACAAAGTTCTGAACAAAATAGTTCTTAATAATG
>CAZBXX010000091.1:0-9673 GCA_964495965.1 uncultured Oscillospiraceae bacterium
GTCATCGGCTCGGCCGTGGCCGCGGGCTTCCTGCTCGCCGTCTTCGGCGGCTGAGAAAGAACCGTTTACGGGAAACAAAAGAATAGCGAAGGCAAAACAGAACCGCCGGTACCCTGCATCGCGCAGAGAACCGGCGGTTCACGTTATTCCTTTAATACATGCTTATTCCGGATCGACGGCTTCCAGATCCAGCTGCTCCAGAATCGGCAGCAGCTTTGTTACACCGCAGGTGAAGAAGATCATGCGGATCACCTCGCAGATTTCATCCACTGTGGCGCCATTCTGCTGAGCGAGTTTCGCGTGAACGTTCATGGTGGTGGCGGTTCCGGTAGCCATGCCGACGGCCATGACCATCAGCTCTTTGTACTTGCGGGGAAGAAGGGAGTCAGCCTTGTTGTTCAGATAGGAATCCAGAAACATTTTTGCCAGATTCGGGTCGTTACCCATTTTGAGATGGGATTCCAGCAGGCTGCCGCCGCGGGCGGCTTTTAATTCCTGCAGAACTTCTCTGGATTTTTCCAGCTTGACGGGATCGGTCTGTTTCATAAGAGGCACCTCCGTTATTTTCTGCCGATGGCTTCGATTTTATATTTCTGAGTATTTTCAATCCGCTGCCGCTTTGCTTCCAGGAACTTCGGCGCTACGGTGGGGAAAAGCGCGTAGGTCAGGACGTCTTCCTCACAGAGGGCATTTTCACCGGCTTCTCTTTCCGCCTGCTCCCAGCCGGAAGGAATCAGATCTGCCGGCCGGCAGGTGATGGGCTGTTCCTCGCCGAGGGCTATTTTTACCAGCTCCGGGTTCAGCGGGCCGGGTGCTTTTCCATACATGCCGCGGCAGTAATCCTTCATCTCCTTGGAGATGCTGCCGTAACGCTTGCCGGAGAGCACATTGCTGGTGGCCTGCTGCCCGCACATCTGGCTGGAGGGTGTGGCAAGCGGGGGGTAACCCATATCGGCGCGGACCTGGATGGCTTCTTCCAGTACCTCGGGCAGGCGGTCGAAAGCATTCATGGCCTTCAACTGACTTTCGAGATTGGTGAGCATGCCGCCGGGAATCTGGTGCTGCAGACAGCCAACATCTACGCCGACGAGTTCAGAGGCATTTTCCGCATATTTTTTGCGGAGCTTCTTAAAGTCTTCATTGAGGGAGTTAAACTGTGACAGGTCAATATGCGGGTCACGCGGGGTTCCGCGCAGAGCGGCGATCAGGCTTTCAATGGCAGGGAGAGAAGGCCCCAGACCGAGGGGAGAGGTGGTGACATCCACACCGTCGACGCCGGCGCGGATGGCCTCCCAGTAACACATCTCTGCCATACCGCCGGTGCAGTGGCAGTGCAGGAAAACCGGGATATCCAGCGCGGCCTTCATCTCGGAGACGAGAGAATAGGCGCCGGAAGGCGTCATGAGGCCTGCCATGTCTTCAATATGCAGTGCTGAGGCCCCCATCTTCTGCTGCTCCAGGGCGTTCTTCACCCGGAGTTTGTCGGTATGGTAGGGGCTGATATTATACTGAGTAGAGCCCTCTACCTTTTTCCCTGCCGAAAGGGCGGCGTCAAAGGCGGTTTCGCAGTTGCGCAGATCTTCCAGCGCATCGAAAATCAGAAAGACATCAATCCCATTGCGGGCAGCTGCCGCAATGAAACGCCGCACAATATCGTCCGGATATGCCCGGTAGCCCACCAGGTTCTGCCCGCGGCAGACCATCTTGAGCGGCGTGTTCTTCATGACCTTCTTGAACTTGCGCAGACGCTCCCAGGGATCGTCGTTCAGATAGCGGATGCAGACGTCAAAGGTAGCGCCGCCCCACATCTCCATGTTTTCAAAACCGATTTTATCCATGCGCTCGAGAAAAGGAAGCATGTCCCTGGTTTTGACACGGGTGGCCAGCATGGACTGCTGCCCGTCGCGGAATTCCAGACTGTTGAAGCGTACGGGGGTGTTGGTTGAAAAAACACCATAAGACATTGATAAGTCACACCTTTCCGGTTTAACGTTGTACGTGTTGATGGCAACACCTTAACACAGAGTAAGGAAGTTTGTCAATAGATTATTTTAACGATAAACTAATTATTTTTCATGTACTTTTTATCTTTCGTCAGGATTCATAAGAATTTAAACGGAAATTTGTTCATTCTGCTGAAATTTTAAAAATCAGAACAGAAAAATGAAATACCCACTTGACATTAGTTTAACGTTGAAGTAAACTTCATATCAGGATTAACGTTAAACTATTTCGTTAAACCCTTGTGCCAGGACAAACAGGCCAGCGCTTACGGAGTCTGGAGCAACGATGTTTTGTGGAGGTTTACTTATGGGAAAGAAAATTGTCAAGGCAATGGACGGTAATGAAGCCGCAGCATACGCATCCTACGCATTTACGGAAGTAGCGGCGATCTACCCGATTACCCCGTCTTCGCCGATGGCGGAGCATGTGGACAGCTGGTCTGCAAATGGGAAAAAGAACATTTTCGGTCAGCAGGTAAAGCTGGTGGAAATGCAGTCGGAGTGCGGCGCGGTTTCGGCAATGCACGGCGCTCTGGACGGCGGCGTACTGGCCTCTTCCTATACGGCCTCACAGGGCCTGATGCTGATGATCCCGACCATGTACCGCATCGCCGGGCAGCTGAAGCCGGGCGTCATCCATGTCGCATCCCGTAACGTGGCGACCCACGCCATTACCATCAATGCTGAACAGTCCGACGTGATGGCCTGCCGTCAGACGGGCTTTGCGCTGCTGGCTTCCTCCGGCGTACAGGACTGTATGGATCTCGGTGCGGTGGCGCACCTGTCTGCCATTCGCGGGCATGTACCGTTCCTGCACTTCTTTGATGGATTCCGCACCAGCCATGAGATCCAGAACGTGGAGTGCCTGGACTATGAAGACCTGAAAAGCCTGGTGGACCGGAAGGCACTGCAGGCCTTCCGTGATAACGCCCTCAATCCGGAGCATCCGGTTCTCCGCACCACCGGCCAGTATGACGACACCTACTTCCAGAGCCGGGAAGCCTGCAACAGCTTCTATGATGCACTGCCGGAAGTGGTGGAAGGCTATATGCAGGAAATCAACCGCCTTACCGGGCGCAACTATCAGCTTTACAATTACCACGGGGCGCCGGATGCCGAGCGTGTGATAATCACCATGGGCTCCTCCGCCGGCTGCATCCGTGAGACGGTGGACTACCTGACGGCAAAAGGCGAAAAAGTCGGTTTTGTGGATGTGCATCTCTACCGCCCCTTCTCTGCGCGGCACTTCCTGGCTGTGCTGCCTGAGAGCGTAAAGGTTATCACCGTCGGCGACCGCACCAAGGAACCAGGTGCCGTTGGCGAGCCGCTGTATGAAGATGTGGCTTCCGTCATCCAGGAGAGCGGGAAGAGCATCCGTGTTCTGGCCTGCCGCTTCGGCCTCGGCACCAAGGACTATACCCCGGCCCAGGTCATTGCCCAGTTTGATAATATGAAGGCTTCGGATCCCATGAACCACTACACCGTCGGCATCAACGACGATGTGACCCGTCTTTCTCTGCCGGTCGGGCCGGAAGTCAATACTGTACCCGAAGGCACGGTCAGCTGCAAGTTCTGGGGTCTCGGCTCTGACGGAACCGTCGGCGCCAACAAGAACACCATCAAGATCATCGGCGACCACACCGATATGAATGTACAGGCCTACTTCCAGTATGATGGCAAGAAGTCCGGCGGAGTCACCCGCAGCCATCTGCGCTTCGGCCACAAGCCGATCCTCTCCACCTATCTTGTGCACAATGCAGACTTTGTAGCCTGCCATAACAAGTCCTATCTGGACCGGTATGACATTATCAAGGATGTGCGCGAGGGCGGCAGCGTCCTCATTGCCTGCGACTGGCAGGGAGAGGAACTGGAAAAGAACCTCACGGCAAAGTTTAAGCATGATGCGGCAGCAAAGAAGATCCGCCTCTACACCATTGACGCCGCAGGAATTGCGGAGAAGCTTGGCCTCGGCAGCCGTTCCAACACCATTCTTCAGGCGGCTTTCTTCAAAATCACCGGCATTCTCCCGCTGGACAAGGCTGTCGAGTATATGAAGGCCGCGATTCTGAAGTCCTATGGCAAAAAGGGCGAGCGTGTTGTCAACATGAACTACGCTGCCGTTGACAGCGGTATTGAGCAGGTGCAGGAAGTGAAGGTCCCGGCCGAGTGGGCGGACATTGAAGTTCCTGCCACCGTTACCGACCCGAATCTGCCCGAATGGATCCGCAAGATCCAGATCCCGGTGAATGCCATGGAAGGCGACAACATCCCCGTCAGTGCCTTTACGGATCTCCCGGACGGCACCATGCCGCAGGGCACTTCCAAGTACGAGAAGCGAGGTATTGCTCCGAAGGTTCCCGTGTGGGACAGCAGCAAATGCATTCAGTGCAACATGTGTTCCTATGTCTGCCCGCACGCGGTCATCCGGCCTTTCCTGCTGGACGGGCAGGAGGCAGCCAATGCACCCGAAGGTTTCCAGATGGCGGATGCAAAGGGCAAAGGCCTGGAAGGCCTGAAGTTCAGCATTCAGGTGGCAACCCTTGACTGCACCGGCTGCGGCTCCTGCGTGAACAGCTGCATTGCCAAGGAGAAAGCCATCAGCATGCAGCCGCTGGATCTCCACAACCCGGGCCACGAAGGATTTGAGTACGCCATCAAGCTGAAGGTCAAGAACCCGGTGGGTGTAAACACGGTAAAGGGCAGCCAGTTCCAGCAGCCCCTGCTGGAGTTCCCCGGCGCCTGCCCCGGCTGTGGCGAAACGCCGTATGCCAAACTGATCACGCAGCTCTTCGGCGACCGGATGCTGCTGGCCACCGCTACCGGCTGTTCCCAGGTCTGGGCGACATCCTTCCCCTCCTTCCCCTACACCAAGAATGCGAAGGGACAGGGCCCTGCGGTGGGAGGCTCCCTGTTTGAGAATAACGCCGAATATGGCATGGGCATCTGGCTCTCGGTGGAACAGCAGCGGGCGAAGCTCGCAGGCTTTGTACAGGAGCTTGCCGGAATGACGGCCGACGACGCGGTCCGCGCAGCCTGCAGCGCCTGGCTGGCAGGCATGAACGATGCGGACGCTTCCCGCGCCGCTGGCGAAGCGCTGAAGACAGTACTGGAATCCTATGTGCCGGCTGAAGCGGAAGCAGCCGCAGTTGCCGGCATCAGAGAGAATTACGACCATCTGACCAAAAAGTCAGTCTGGTTCTTCGGCGGCGACGGCTGGGCATATGACATCGGCTACGGCGGGCTGGACCATGTGCTGGCCTCGGGAGCCAACGTCAACGTCCTGGTCTTCGATACCGAGGTCTATTCCAACACCGGCGGCCAGGCTTCCAAGTCCACCCCCACCGGCGCGGTTGCGCAGTTTGCTGCCTCCGGCAAGCGCAGAAAGAAAAAGGACCTCGGCATGATGGCCATGAGTTACGGCGATGTCTATGTGGCACAGGTTGCCCTGGGCGCGAACCCCAACCAGTTCCTGCGTGCCGTACTGGAGGCCGAAGCCTACAACGGGCCGAGCCTGATCATTGCCTATGCACCCTGCATCAATCACGGCCTGCGCTGTGGCATGGCAGACGTGCAGGGAGAAATCAAGCGGGCGGTCGACGTCGGATACTGGCAGCTTTACCGCAATAACCCCGCCCTGGCAGAAGAAGGCAGGAATCCCTTCTCGCTCGACTCCAGTGCCCCGCAGGGGAACTTCCGCGAGTACCTGATGGGTGAAACCCGCTACGCATCCCTGACCCGGACCTTCCCGGAGCTTGCCGAAGAGCTTTTTGCCAGGACCGAGGCCGAGGCCATGGCCCGGTACGCAAAGTACGAAGCGCTGGCATCAAAGTGACCCCCTGCCCGGGCCCGGGCAGACAGACCGTATACAGCCGCTCTCCGGCAGAGAAACTGCCGGAGAGCGGAAAACAGAATAGAAATAAGGGAGCTGTTATATGAGCACAATGATTGAACAGATGCTGGGCGGGACGGCCGGCAGCGTGGTAACCATCGAGCCGGATATCATCGTCATCAACGACGGTGTCTCCCATGCCGCGGTGGATGAGATTGCATCGGTACGGAACCCGGACCGCGTCTGGGTCATCTACGACCACGACGTGCCCACCGGCCGGCCGGAGGCCGCGGCAATTCTCCGGAAGAACCTGCTCTTTGCACAGCATTACGGCTGCCACTACGTGCAGGCAAAGGGTATCGGCTACCTTTATCTGCTGCATGAAGTGGTAAAGCCCGGGCAGATTGTGATCGGCGGCGGCAGCCACGGCAGCATCTTCGGTGCCGGAAGGGCACTGGGCCTGGACGTCAGCATTCCGGAGCTTGCCCGTGTGGCGGAAACCGGACGCTTCAGCACGGTGGTGCCGGAAACAGTCTGCTATTCCCTGACCGGGAGTCTCCCGGATGGGACAGGCATAATGGATGCGGGACTGGCTTTCCGGAGGGCAAACCGGGAAGCGATGGAGAAAAAGGCGGTGGAAATCTGTGCGCCGCAGCTGACGCAGCATGAGAAGGAAGCCTTCCTCAGCATCATCGGCAGTGCGGGCGCTTTTGCTGCTTTCGTGTGCGACACGGCGTCAGAAGGCGCACAGGAATTTGATCTTTCCGCCCTTACGGCTATGGTGATGCACCCCTGTGAGGACCGGAAGAGCCAGAAGGCTGCCGCCATCACGGAAAAGGCAGAAATCGCCGGCACCGTGCTGCACGCCGGCCAGATCGGCGGCTACACCGGCGGCACCATTGAGGACCTGCGCCTTGCGGCAAAGCTTCTGGAAGGAAAGAAGCTGGCCCTGGGCTTCCGCCTCAGCATCTGCCCGGCCACCAGCGAAGACTATCTGCAGGCCTGTGACGAAGGCCTGATCACACAGTTCATCGATTACGGCGCGCAGATTAACGCTGCGGGTGACCACAGTGAAATTGTCCAAGGAGCGGGTGCCATGGGCAAGGATGAGATCCTGCTTACCACCGGGCTGTACACCTATGCCGGCGCTATGGGCGTCAGCAGCGCGAAGATTTACACTGCGTCTGTCCAGTCGGTTGCACTGGCTTCCGTCAGCAAAGAAATTTAAGGGAGGCGCCCTATGGAAAAAGTATTCAGCGGTAAAATCTGGAAGTTCGGTGACGATATTGACACCGATACCATCATCCCCGGCAAGCGTGGCACCATCCCGACCATTGAAGAGATGAAGAAGTACGCCTTTGAGCTTCTGAAGCCCGAGTTCGGCTCCACCGTGCAGCCGGGCGACATTCTCGTTGCGGGCAGCAACTTCGGCTGCGGCTCCTCCCGCGAACAGGCGGCGACGGTACTCTCAGGAAACGGTGTCCGGTGCATCATTGCCAAAAGCTTTGCCCGTATCTTCTTCCGCAATGCCTTCAACAGCGGCATTCTGCTTCTGACCTGTGACGGCATCCAGGACGTCTGCGAAGGCGGCGACATTGTCACCGTGGACGTGGAGGCCCAGACCGTCAGTGTGAACGGCAAAAGCTTCCGCGTTGGCGAGGTGCCGGAGAATCTTTTCAACATCGTTTCCAACGGCGGCCTGATTGAGGACACCAAAGCACGCATGGCGGCAGGCCTCAAAAAAGCAGACATCACACCTCTGACCATCGAGCAGTGCCGAAAGAGCGGCTATACGCTTGCAGAAAAACTTCTGAAGAAGAATGCCGGCAAGGACCACGTCCAGCCCGGGGATATCGTCATAACCCGCCCGGACATGTTCATGATCCACGACATTTATACGCCCTACCTGCTGGACACGCTCATCAAAATGGGTGCCGACCGTATTGACAATCCTGAGAAGGTCACCATCATTTTTGATCATTGCATGCCCACAGCCGTTGCAAAAAACGACTCTTCCCATTATGACGCGGGCCTGGAGCTCTCCCGCCGCTACGGCATCAAAAAGCTCCACATCGGCGAAGGCATCTGCCATACCATCATGCACGAAGCCGGCTATGCAAAGCCCGGAGAAATCTCCACCGCTACCGACTCCCACACCACCACCTACGGCGGCGCAGGGAATTTCTGCAGCGGCATCGGCACGGCGGAAATGGCAGCGGCCCTGATCACCGGAGAGCTCTGGTTCAAGGTACCGACCGCCATCAAGATCGTGCTGAACGGACACTTTAAGGACGGCATCATGTCCAAGGACGTGATTCTGAAGATCCTGGGCGATATCAAGGCGGACGGCGGCCAGTACAAGAGCATGGAGTTCACCGGCCCCGCCGCGCATGAAATGAGCATGGAACAGCGCTTTACGGTTGCCAACATGGCGCTGGAAGCCGGTGCCAAGTGCGGCCTCTTTGAGGCAGACGAAAAGACAGCGGAATACTACGGCATCCCGCTGGAGGAGATTGACTGGATCCGTGTGGACGAGGACGCAAGCTATGAGCGGGTCCTGACCTACGATGTCAGCGAACTTGAGCCGCAGCTCTCCTGCCCGCAGGGCGTGGATAATGTACACCCCATCAGCGAAGTGCTCGGAACAAAAATTGACGAAGTCTATCTCGGCAGCTGCACCAACGGCAGCATTGAGGATCTGGAAGTTGCCGCAAAGATCGTGAAGGGGAAACAGGTTGCCCCGGGCCTCCGCTTCGTAGTGGTGCCGGCGACGAACACCATCTTCAAGCAGGCCATTGAACGCGGGTATATCCGCACCTTTATGGAAGCCGGTGCAGTTATTTCACATCCCTGCTGCGGCCTCTGCTGCGGCATGCCTTACGGCCTGATGACGGACGATGAGCGCATTCTGCTGACGGCGAACCGGAACTTTATCGGCAGGCAGGGTACCAAGAAAACCCTGAGCTATCTCTCCAGCCCCGCCGTTGCGGCAGCCACGGCAATTGCCGGCGTGATCACCGACCCGAGAGCCTGAAACAGGAAGAGGATTGCTTATGGATTACCGTGCAGAATACGAACGGAAGAAAGGCACCGTGGAAGAGTGCCTGCGGCTTATCCGGTCGGATGACGTGGTCGTTCTTGCCGGCGACGGAAACGCACCCCTCTCCTTCGGCGCACAGTTTCACACCGTTGCCCCCCGTGTTCACAACGTAAAAGTCTTCAAGGATTTTACGAACTACTATCCCTTCCCGACCATGGACGGGATGGAGGGGCACATCTTCACCCAGAGCTTTTTCTTTGGCAAGGATCTGCGGGAGGGGCTCCCGAAAGGGAACAGCTCCTTCTTCCCCGCGGACATCAATCTGAACGGACGCTACATCGCGGAAAACCATCCGACCGTCTTCCTCGCGGCGGCAACGGAGATGGATAACAGGGGCAACTTCCAGATCAGCCTCTCCAACATGTGGGAGCCGGACAGCCTGAATGCAGTCCGCGAAAACGGAGGAAGAATCCTTCTGGAAGTAAACCCGAACCTTCCCCGGGTAAACGGGGCCGCTGAGGTCAGTATAACGGAAGTGGCGGCTCTGACGGAGGTCGACACGCCTGTCACACTGATCCCTTCCAAGGCGGCCTCAACGGAAGAAGCCGAAGTCGCAAGGAATGTCCGCAGCCTGATCCACGACGGCGACTGCGTGCAGTTTGGCATCGGCGCCCTGCCGAATGCCATCGCGGAGCTCTGCATGGATCTGAACGACCTCGGCATGCACACCGAAATGCTGACCAGCGCCATGGCGAAAATGGTGCGGGAGGGCGTCATTACCGGGAAGAAAAAGAATTTCTG
>CAZBXX010000092.1:0-9667 GCA_964495965.1 uncultured Oscillospiraceae bacterium
TTTTTCACATTTTCATGAGGCACTTTTCGGCAATAGACACATTTTCATGAGGGAAGCCGCCCGGAGCGCAATTGTCCGAATCAATTGCAAAGAGCCCAAAAGGGCTGCCTGAAGCGCTCTGTCATTGCGAACCAGTGCTCACACTGGTGTGGCAATCCGTTCCTGAAGTGAAAAAGTGGTTACAACGGAAATCCCCCGCTTCGGCAGAAGGCGTTTGAGCCCTGCCGCAGCGGGGAATTTTTTATCTAATTCAGAACGCGTTTTCAGTGCTTGTTTTCAGAGGCGCGTTTTCAGCAGTGCATTTCAGAGGCACGTTTTCAGTGCGTGTTGATATACGCGATTTCGTATATCGCCGTGGCGGCCGTGACATCATCATCCGTCAGGCAGTCCACCTGCACCACGCAGCTGCGCCCGCCCTTGCGCAGCAAATGCGCCACGGCCCGCAGTTCCTTGCCGGTGCCGGGCCGCAGGTAGTGGATGCTGCAGCTCTGGGTGACCACGCCGCGGGTGTTCCCGTCCGCCATCAGCGCCATGCAGCCGGCGGCGACGTCGGTGGCGGTGGCGATGATGCCGCCGTGGGCGATGCCCATGGGGTTCAGCAGCTCCGGCCGCAGCGGGCAGCTGATCACCACCCGGTCCTCCTGCAGTTCGGTAAACTCCAGCCCGCAGTAACTGGTGAAGCCCCTGCGGCGGAGTTTGGTGTCAAGGGGTCTTTTTTCCTGTTCGGCCATTGTGATTGTCCTTTCCCCGGCAGATACAGCGGCCGGAAGCGCGGCAAAAACCGAAGCCGCCGTCGCGTCCGCAACCGCAGCCGCAGCTCAGCGCGGCCTCAGTTGTGATCGTAATAGGTATCCATGGCGGCGCCGCCGCTGGGCAGCAGGGGATTCAGCAGCTCTTCAAAAACCTGCTCGCCGTCCTCGGTGAAGACCTTTCGGTAGGTCAGCGTGCGGGCCCCCTCGCCGGTATCGTCGGAAAAGTAGTAGGTCTCATGCTCCAGCTTGATGCGGTAGCCCGGCCGATCCGGGTAGGCGGGCTCCACGTCCCACAGGTGGTTGCTGAACTCCCAGCCCCAGGGGTTCCGGTTGTCAAACTGGATGGGCATGTAGTCGTCGTCTTCCAGTGTACCCCAGATCTCAAAGTGCAGATCCCGGAAGTAGTTCTCCTCGTCCACGGTGGAGTAAGCCACGATCTTGATGGGGTAATTCCGGTTGTTCTTAAACTTCAGGTCCATCACGTTGCCGCCCTCGTCCGGGATGGTGACGGTGGCGTCGGTACCCAGCTGCATGTAGTGCACGGGGAAGTAGTGGTTGGTGCGCTCCACGGTCTCCAGGAAGGCGAAGAGCGTCGCACAGTACAGCGTGCTGGAGACCTGGCAGGCGCCGCCGCCGATCTCGTCCTTCACGTCCCCGTCCACATAGGCCGGGGCGGGCAGGAAGCCGGCTTCCTGGGTGCGCTGGCCGACGACCTCGTTATACGAGAAAACGTCGCCCGGGTACAGGATGGTGCCGTCAATCTTGGAGCTTGCCAGCTTTACGTTGTTGATTCGGTTGTCGGTGGAGTTCCAGTAGTTAGTGACACACTCGCCCAGCAGGTCGTGGAAGAGGGAGTCACGCAGTTGCCGGCCCGTGACCGCCGGCCACGAGACCGACATCGGCACGTCGACCTCTTCGGCGGGCGCGGCGGCCTCCCACAGCGCCTTCGCCTGCTCCACGTCAAACCGGCAGCCGACCACCTCGTCAATCACATCGAATTTGCCGTCGTCGGTGAAGGCGGCGTCCTTCGGCTCCTTCAGCAGCTCGGTATGAATGGCGTCAAAATCCGGCATGGTGAGTTCCGCTGAGAGCCTGTCAAAGCTCAGCGTATGCTCCCCGGCCTGCAGTGCGGCGATGATGGCCTCCGTCAGGCCCTCCTCATCCAGCCGCAGTTGGCCCTGGCCCTTCATCAGGCGCAGCGTTTCGCCCTCATAGTCCGGCACGTATTCCGCATCGCCCAGCAGGGCGTCGATGTCCGCCTGATTCTGCGCGATGAGGGAGGAGAGATAGGTGCGGTCGGCGTTCTGCTCCGGGTGCTCCAGCTCTGTGGGCCGGAAGCGGCAGCGGAGATAGCTGATGAAGTTTTCAATCAGGTTGCCCTGACGCCCGTAGGCGTAAGCCATGTCGGCAATGCCCTCGGCCGTCTGCAGCACGCCGGACTGCAGCGGGTCCACCGTAAAGCTCTGCCCGGCCAGCGTGGTGACGGTGAGCGGCGTGCTCACACGCGCCTCCCAGCCGCCGGCATTCAGGGCTTCCGCGGTCTGCGCCTTCGTCAGGCCACCGACCGCAATGCCGTTGACGCTGAGGTTCGGGTAGTTAACATCCAGCTGCGAAACCCGGTATGCGCCGTACACGCCGGCGCCGGCAACGGCTAATATTATAATAAGAAGAATGAGCACAACAGTCAGTAACTTTTTCATAAGCGCTCCTTATCGGCACAGTCCCGGAAGCTCCGGAACGGATCATTTCAACGCCGGGTACAGACACCGTGGCGGATATTGTAGCATGTTTCTCCGGATGGTTCAAGTTTTTTCCATCATACGTGTAAACGAGAGGGATTGCCTCTGTGATTTCCCCTTGATCGTCCACACCGGATATGAGCGAATCGTTGTATCGGTTATGCAACGCAAATTATATCGTTGCATTACCGTTGCATTATCGATGTGCTCAGAGAAACATGGCCATCGGAAGAGGCAGAAACAGATAATCCTTTGACACTCTCAGGTCTCCTATTTTATGATATGCTTTTCTTTCCTGCCGCATGATCCGCAAAGACCCTGTTTTCCTGACTTTTTGAATGAGGTATGAAAAACCCGAAGGTGGTTTCAAACCTGAACAAACAAAAATCGAAGATGGTTATCTATCCGGATACCGGGGTGAACAGTTCCGGTATCGACATTTGTGCTGTTTGTAATCCGCGAAGCAGGCATTTACTCTTTAATAATTGCGGAGGATATCATGGTGTCCGATGTCAACAAGGGCTACAAGAGATTCTCCTTCGTAAAACCAGATCACCCGGATATCCATATTGACACTGAATTCAAACAGATCGTCCGTCCCCTGCAGGCGTTTTACCCGAAGAGAAGGATGTAAGGGATTTTCAGTAAAGAGTTGGAGCTTTGAACGAAACTGTTTTTTCTCAGCATCGGACAGTGTTTTATAATGCTTCTGGAAACGTGCTGTATATGTGATTTTCAGCATTACGTTTCCTCCAGTTTTTCCATGAGTGCGTCAATACTCGTGAAGACGGGCTGCTTCCCAAACTGTATGTCTTCCTTAAGCTGTGTGAGTTCGCTTCTGAGCGAGTCAATATAACTCTTTGGATAGACGGTAACCGGCATCATATAGATGACGCCGTCCTTTTCGCGAATATCGAGTTGATCCCCTTCCTCAAGACCGAGAGACGCAACGATGCTTTTTGGAAGCGTAATTTGAGATTTTGAACGAAGTTCAGCTAACAATTGTCTCACCTCCAACAATCAGAAATTCCAACTTTCCAACTAACTATAGCAAAATGATTTCATCCTGTCAAGTGATTTCACTGATGATCCGCCGGGGACAGTGCCGGCGGATGTTTTTTTACGCGTTCGACCGGTAGCTGCAGATGACCCGGTCAAGGGCGTAGCGCACGGCGTCAATGAGGTGGTTGACCCGGCCCGGATAGCCGGAGATAAAGTTCCCGTCGGACTGCCCTACAGCACTGTGGAGTACCACAGGAAAAGACTGCAGGAGCTGACACGCGAATTCCTGAAAAACACCCCATAAGAACGGGGCTAACCGCCGGTCAGCCCGACAGAGGAGGGCCCTGTACCGCTGTCCCCCTGCTTCGGGATCTTTTGCATGTGCGCAAAATTCCTCTGAAAATTGACGGTTTTATTGACGGTTCATCCGGTATAATCATACTGCGGTATCATAGCAGTAATATTATAAAAGGTAAAGGAAACCCATTACCTCGCAAAAATCACGGGCACAAAAATGAAAACAAGTGCCATTTCACAGTTGACTTTTGGCAGTTGGAAGTTTATTATTACTGTGTATAATTCTCATATGGAAAAGCTGATTACCAGTGTGCGCGACTGAACCGCCGTCAACGTCTCAGGGGGCGGGACGGGCAGCCGGGGCGCATGCGGGGAGGACCGACCGTCTCAGGGAGGGGCAAATCCCGGCAGGGAAGGGCTTTTCAGTTTTGCATTGCAATTTACCGCAAGTAACCGGGCCGTGCCCGGCAGAGGGAAGGATTGGACGATGAAGGCTAACAGAAAACGTCTGTTATCACTGCTTCTGGTTGCGGTGATGCTGTTCGGCATGCTGCCGACGGTGTCATTCGCAGACAGCCAGAAGGAGTACAGGATTGACGTCAAGTGCAACGCGGATTCACCGAAGGTAACCTTATATGACGCCGACGGGAAGGAGATTCCTCTCGGCTGGGGCAAGGCTTACCATCTGCCCGCGGGCACGTATGCGTATACCGCCGAGGCGGAGGGCTATGCCTCGCAGGTTATGGTGCCCTTCACGGTTGCGGACGGGGGAGAGCGGCAGGTACTGTCCATCACCCTGACCCCGGGCGGCACCCAGGACCCAGACGTGCAGAACACCACCGGCGGTGAAGGCGGCGGGCTGGACCTCTCCGGTATTGGTCTCGGCGGCGGCACCGGCGTGGTGACCTCGCCGGTCAGCGGCGGCATCTTCGACGCGCGCTTCGGCCGTCACCAGGTCTTTGAAGTGTACCGCGTTCCCGCCTACCCCGAAGGCACCCAGGCGGAGCCGAAGCCCTACACCGTGATGGACCTCAAGATCCCGAGCCTGCCGATGCCGGCCCCCAAGGTGGACCCGGACGCGGAGAAAGACGCTGATGCGGAAGATGAGGAAGAACCGGAAGAGGGCTACTATTACTTTGTCGCCCTCGGCAAGGCATCCGAGACCGGCGTCAGCTTCTCGAAGCTCTGGAGAGCCGACGACGAGAAGCTCGACCCCTATACGGTCGCCCTGTATGCAGCAAGAGGCGATAAGAGTATCCATGTCGCCAACGGCGTCATCGGCGCCCTCTCGGCCGAAGGCTTCCTCTTTGAGGGTGGCGGCAAGGTCGTGTGGTTCTCGAATGCCCAGGGTTATCCCTTTGTCGATCCCTACTGTGCCACCAGCATCACCTATACCCCGGATGTGAACGGGCGGCTGGTCTGCGACCTGAGCCTGCTGACCGGGTATGCGGCCAACAGCATGCTGCGCGGCACAAAGGTCCACGAACATAAATGGAACGTTAAATTTGAAGAAGACTCCAACACTGTCTCCTACTGGTGCGAGGCGGAGGGCTGCCCCCACGGCACCGCCGTGCCGTACACCTTCACCATCAACGCGCCCAAAGGCAGAGGCGCGCAGGCGGAAGTGGAAAAGACCGGTGACGGGGAATGGCCCGCTGAGCTGGAAGAGGGCATTGTCCAGTACACCGGCCGCGGCGACACCGAATATAAAACCAGCGTGAACCCGCCGAAGGCGGACGGAACCTATACCGCGCAGGTGACGGTCGGCTACCGGACGATGGTCAAGACCATCAAGGTAGATTATGCCATCGGCGTTGCGGAGCCCTATGTCTGGACTGAGACCGTGAACGGCGTTCAGGTTACAGTCGAGGCGGATGCGGGCGTCTTCGCCGATAATGCGGAACTGCGCGTGACGGAAGCCACAGTCGATGAGGCGGTGGTGGCCGCGGCACGCCCGCAGGCGCAGGATGCAACCCCCGCGGAGGAAGCTGCCGAAGCCGCTGCAACTGAAACTGAAGCTGCCGCTGCCGACGCCGAGGCTGCCGCAGCCGACACAGCTGCTGCAACTGAAACCGAAGCTGCTCCCGCAGCAACTGTGGAGCAGAAAGTCGTCTCCTCCACTGCGCTCCGTGTGCAGGTTACCGATGAAAACGGCGCCGTCCTCCAGCCCCTTGGCGAAGGCAGCGTCAAAGTCTCGCTGAGCTATAAGGAAACCGAAGAGAATCAGACGGTCAGCTTCTACAGCATCACCGCGGACGAGGCCGGCGCCATGACCGCCGCGCTCCTGACTGCGGATGAAGACGGCGTTGTCAGCACCGCCGTGGATGCGGCAGTCGACCTGACTTATGCGGTGGAAGTCGTTTCCACCGAAGTGAAAGAGGCAACCGTCCCCGGCGAGTACACCGCCTCGGTGGAAGGCATTGTGGAAGTGAAGGCAGAGGTCCCGCCCGAGGCCTTTGACCGCGAAGTGAAGCTTTCCGTGGCTGCTTCGGACGAATTGAATCAGGACGCAGCGGAAATGCTGGATGCAAACGGCAAAACCTATGACGGCCACCTGGCCTTTGACATCGGCTTCGTCGCCCTGAACGAGGACGGCAGCGTTGCCGGCACCATCGAGCCGACCCTCGGAGAAGGCGAGAAGGTCTCCGTCTCCATGACGCTGCTGGAGACTGCTCTTGCCCAGCTGCCTGATGACATAAACGTCAACTCCCTGAAGCTCTACCATATGGTACCCTCCGTAGGGCTGCAGCTCGTGGCGGATGCCGGCAGCCTGACAGGCGGTATGGTGAACGCAGAGAAGCAGGAAGCCCCGGCAGCGGCAGAAGAAAGCGCTCAGAAAGAAGCAGCTGCCCAGACAGAGGTTGCGCCACTTGAAACGAAAAGCCGGAAACTCATGACCAGGGGTGCTTCCGCGCTACCTGCTGTACCCGAAGCGAAAGAGGCAAATACCGAAGAAGCGGCAAAAGCTGCTATTACGGCCTTGACGGCATCCTTTGACGTCACCAGCTTCTCCACGTTCATTCTCACCTGGGGCGAGGATCAGAGCGCCGCCATCCACTGGGGCTATGGCGATGTACAGGCAGACGAAAGTCACAGCCTTGAACATGAGTTTGATGCGGCAATTCTTGATACTCATGCTGCCAGCATCAGCCTGGCCAACACCTATGATGGGTATAATTTTGTTGGGGCATATTATATTGACAACGGAGTGGAAACCGACATAGACCCTGTTCTGATCAGGGTGGAGGACGGATGGCAGTGCACAGCAACCATCCACCATGAGGATGAGTCCACAACTACAGAAACTCGTCTGATCCCGGACGGTTCGGATATCTACGTCATTTATGTTGAAAAATCCGGCAGTGGATATAAGCCAAACCCCGATGAAGAGATGAGGCCGGAAGTGGAAAAAACCGTAACGGCTAACAGTGACGGTACGCAGACAATTCGTCTTGAGGTAACAGCCCCTGTCAAGCAGGATGTTCAGCAAACTGGCGCAAATGTGTTACTGATCCTTGACACAACCTATAGTATGGCCAGCAGTATGACTGGTGCCACAAACCGTTTTGAGGCGGCAAGGAGTGCGATGCTGACGCTGATTGATGCATTGGACTGCGGCACCAACGACATCGATCTTGCCCTTGTTGAGTTTAACAGTACCGGAAGCATTGTTAGAAACTGGACAAAAGATTATACCTCATTCCGCAACTACATTGCGACTGGCACCCAACATGCATCTGGTCCGACTGGCACTAACTGGCAGTCCGGTCTGTATTACGGCCTGAATGTTCTCGGCAGTGCGGATACTGACGCCACTTACGTGATTTTCCTTTCAGATGGTGAGCCAAACAGAAGAGGCGACACTACGTCTACAAATTGCGGTGCAGCACAAGGTGTTCAGTCTGCTCAGCCGTACGCAAACAGCATTGCGCAGTCATCTTATCTCTACGGTGTGTTTTGCGGGTCAGCAACAGGTGCTGATCGCATGAATACGCTGATTGACACAGCCACAGGCAGTACAGACACTGTTATTGTTGCCACGGATAGAGCTGCAATTGATGAAGCGTTTAACAATATTGCTTCTACAATTATCAGCCACCTTGGTTCCAGCAACTATTCTCTGGATGACGGTATTCCCACCCTGTCCGGCATCAGCGCTGCCGCCATGGTCAGCGGCGGTGATGTCAGCGGCTTCACGTATGAGATCAAGGGACCCGATGACACAGGCTTCAGTACCTGGTCTGATGCCCCCGGCGCCTCCTACAGCGCGGACAACGGCGTCACCTGGGATCTGAGCAAGGCCGGCACGCTTGCCTCCGGAACAACTTATGCCCTTGAATTCACCGTTTGGCCCAGCCAGGAGGCGTACGATCTGATTGCCAACCTGAACAACAGAACGGTAAAATGGGAAGATCTGGATGATTCAGTTAAGTCTCAGATCAACAAGAACGGCGATGATACATACTCCCTGAAGACCAATACCCACCTTAACCAGTCTTATACCTATAACGGCGCATCTTACAGCGAACCAGTCACTTATGAGGAAGCTTCAATGCCGCTGGAATCCTATGAGATGGATGTTAAAAAGGAATGGGACGACTCCATTAACCCCAGAAACCGGGCGAAAAAAGTGGACTTTTACCTGAAGGTTGGCGATAATTACTACCAGAAGGACGGCACGTTTGCGCCAGGCAAGACCAATGCCTATATCCTTGAAACTGAAAAAGAGGAATGGACGGCTTCCGTCAAGATTGCTCCCGGTTTTGCTACACTGAATACCGATAACACCCTGGACGTCAAGGAAACCGGCCATGAGTATCAGCTGGAAGAGATTCCATCGACGGATCCGGAGTATGAAGGCTACTCTCAGGAGTTCACGACTCAGACTGTCCGCCCGATGGTGATTAACGGCACGCTGACGAACCTGGTGCTGGTGGATGAGCACAACCCGAAACCGGATGGTGCGACTACCTATACGATTGATAATAAAACCTACTATGTTTCCGGCACCGGTAGCAGCTCTATTACCGGCACCAACCACAAGACGGCAGAACTTGATATCACCAAGGCGATTGACGGCAGCAAGTCTGACAAGACCGAAGCCGAGCTGAATAAGGAGACCTTCACCTATGAGGTTACCTTCACTGTGCCCGAAGGCGGGGACGTTTCCGGTATCAACTACTGGATCTATGAAGCGAATGCTTCCGGCTGGCCATTGCCGGAGTATGATTCCGACGGGTTCGGCGCAGCGTATGCGCCCTACGGTCATACGGATGATGCAACATATAATGGTACCAAAGCTTCGACTACAGCAAGTGGTCAGACTGTTACCGCGACTGTAACGATCAAACGCGGACAGGTCGTTCGCTTCACAAACCTGCCCACAGGGACAACCTATAAGATCGTTGAGACTACTGCCAATGGTAACAGCAGCGGCCTGAATGCGGAAGGCTACACGGTTAAAAGTGCAAAATCCACAAATGGGGAGGTAAGCACAACCACAACCGCAAACGATACCATTACCGGTACGGTTGCATCATATAACACCCGCTATTACAACCAGTTCACCAACCAGCTCTCCTCCGTTGACCAGGAGATCAAGGTGACCAAGGTGACTTCGGGCTACACAATTGGTGACGAGGTATACGAGTTTACCATTAGCGGCAGTAACGGTGCGCCGATGCCCACAACGACAACGGTCACCATTGACAAAAACACCCCGAATTTGACAAAGACCTTCGGCACGATTCGCTTCACGGAAGCGGATACCTATACCTATACGATCACGGAGACCAATGGTGGTTCAATCGTAGGCAGTATTACTTATGGTGGTCCAAAGACGGTTACCGTAAAGGTTGAATTACAGGATGGTAAGCT
>CAZBXX010000093.1:0-3558 GCA_964495965.1 uncultured Oscillospiraceae bacterium
GGAACCGGGGACAAACGAAGCCGAAAGCAGGCGGTTGATGTACACGCCGTCCGGGGCTACCGGGTCGTTGTCGGTAGGGTCAACGGCCGGAGATGAGACCATGCACAGCAGCTCGCCGGTTCGGTAGTTTACGACACCGACTGCTCCCTTCCGTTCGGCAAGGGCGGCATATGCCTTGTTGTTCAGTACGGAGTCCACATTCAGCGTCAGGGAGACGGTTTTGGTCTGCGTCATACCGGTAACGGGGCTGTAGCTGTGAAGCTGCCGGGAAAAGCCGGTCAGGATACCGGTCCCGGTGCGGTCCCAGAAGTCACCGGTGACGTGGTAGTTGGCGATACGGGTGCTGCGGTCCTCATTAAAGCGGTTGTCATTGGCAGTAAAGGCCGCCAGCAGGACGCCGTTGCGGTCCCTGACATAACCCTCGGAGAGAGAATTCAGACGCGAGAAATAACTGGCCCAGCGGTCCCCGTCCTGCAGATAACGCTGAATATAACTGAAGATCCCCAGCACAATGAAGAGCGCGATCAGGAGGACCGAGAAGGCGCGGCGATTCAGTTTTTTCATTTTACAGAACCTCCTCTGTCCTTTCTGGCGGAACGCTTCTGTACGCGCTGCGCTTTCTGCTCCTTTCGTGCGGCCTCCCGTAACTCGCGCTGGGCTTCGCGGTCGCTGACGGAACGGATGGTCTCACCCGGACGGACGGCAAAGCTGGCATCGCGGCGTGTATCGGCGCTCTTAAGGAAGGCCATCATCATCCAGCAGGACAGCAGGGAAGAACCGCCCCGTGATACAAAGGGAAAGGTAACACCCGTGAAAGGCAGAATATCCATGGAACCGAACACATTCAGTGCCAGCTGCGTGAGCAGGATGCTCATGGCAGCGCAGGACGCAATTCCGTAATACGCGCTGCGCCCCGTTCGCGCGCTGCGTACGGCGAAGAAGGCCAGCAGAATCACGGCGCCCACCATGCAGAGCGCGATCAACAGACCAAGCTCCTCGCAGATCATTCCGAACACCAGGTCGGTGTTGGCGGCAAAGATGCTGTGCAGCCAGCCGTTTCCGGCGCCTTTTCCGAAGAGACCGCCGGCCGCGGCAGCGCTCATGGCGCGGGTCTGCTGGAAGCCCTTGTCATAGATGTCCTCCCAGACATGACCCCAGGAAGCAAAGCGCTGGGCAATGTAGGGCCGGGCGCTGACGGCGAGAAAGCCTGCCAGAACGGCACCGGTGACTGCCAGCATAACGGTTGCCACCGAACCGGAGCGCATAAAGGAAATGACCAGAAAGCAGATAAAGAATACCAGCGCGGTACCAAAGTCACCGATCAGCGCCAGCGCCATTACGCAGATGGCTGAAAAACCGATGAAGACATACAGGTTGTTGCGGCGGAAAAGCCGGTCCAGTGTGGCGGCGCCCACATACACATAGGCGACCTTTACGAGCTCCGAAGGCTGGAAGGAGAAACCCCAGAATTCCAGCCAGTTCCGGGCGCCGAGCACCACGTCGCTGGCTACCACGTTGATGCCCAGCAGAAGCAGCGCCCCGAGGGCGACCGGGATGCGGGCCCGCGCTGTGCGGTGCAGGGAACGCTGCCACCAGCCGCTAAGCAGAAACAGTAACAGCCCTGCCAGCGTCAGCAGAATCTGCTTGTACAGGTCTTCCGGCGTGGAAGAAGCCGCCACCGACATGCCCAGGGAGCTCAGATAAAAGGCGAGAGTCTCAATTTCAAATCCGGAGCGGTTGATGATGCGCATGGCATTAAAGCAGCTCCATTCCATGACGATGAGACTGCAGAAGCCCAGCGCAATGTCCGGGAGATTGGAGGGATCGGCGAAGAAGGAATGCTGCAGCAGCAGGAAAAGCTGAAAACAGGTCAGCATCAGCAGGGTAAGCGCAGGGGAATACCGCCGGCCGACGCCGGAGCGTTTGGACTCCAGCCGTTCGCGCCGCTGCATGCTCAGGTCCGTAAACTTCAGACAGATCCCATTGAGGTTCAGCGTGTCACCATCGGTCACTTCAACGCCGTCGTCATCCACAAACAGATTGTTCACCCAGACGCCGCCGCGCCCGAAAACGTCATAAACACGCCATTCACCGTGCTCACTGCGGCGCAGAATGGCGTGGGTGCGTGCCACCTCGCGCAGCGGAATGCAGACATCGGCATCCGGAGCCCGGCCGATGATGACCTCCCAGTGCTGCACAGGGAAGCGCTCTTTGCCGTAACGCAGGTAGGCCCAGGTTTCCGGGTCGTACTGTTCGCGGAGCATGGAACGCAGACAGCGCAGCAGAATGGCTGCCGACAGCAGCAGGAGAATGCCTTTGCTGGCCGTCAAGGTATAGGAAAAGAACTCGCCCTGCATAAGGCACCTCCTTCCGGCGAGGATAACAATTCATTATACCAAATTCTGCCGGAATTGACAACAGCACATATGGCCGGGGCCGGACGTGTCTTTGGCCGAAACCAGAACATTCGCAAATTGCCGGTCCCGGACGGAATTGCGCTGAAAACCTCTGATTGACGGGGAGCGGCCGGGTCGCTATAATGGGTACAACTCTGCCGGCACCCGGGCATCCGCAGTAAACCTGCACGCAGGGTGATTTCCGGCCGTTTTCTGGAGAGAAGCAATGAGTGAAACAAGATATCCCAGGCTGATCTGCAGCCTTCCGCGCCTGCGGCAGAACGCCCGGGAAGTGACGGACCGCTGCCACCGCAGCGGCATTTCCGTGGCTGCCGTTGTGAAGGGCGCAAACGGGCGGCGGGAGATCGCCGAAGCCGTTGCCGCGGGCGGCTGTGACCAGCTTGCCTCCTCGCGCCTGAGCCAGCTGGAACATCTGCGGGATCTCGGCCTGCCCACGATGCTGATCCGGGTGCCGATGCCGTCGGAAACGGAACGTCTGGTGCGCAGCTGCGACTACAGCCTGGTGAGCGAGCTGAGCCTTATTGACCGGATCGACCGGGAGTGTGCCCGGCAGAACCGGACGCACGGCGTCATTCTGATGGCGGACCTGGGCGATCTGCGTGAAGGCTGGTGGGACAGACAGGAACTGCTTGCCGCCGCCGTGCATACTGAAGAGCTGAATCATGTTCGCCTCGCCGGGATCGGCACCAACCTCGGCTGCTACGGCGCCATTGTGCCCACGGAGGAGAAAATGAAAGCGCTGGCGCAGCTTGCGGAGGAAGTGGAAGCGGCTGTCGGCCGGAAACTGGAGATTGTCTCCGGCGGCAGCAGCACTTCTTTTCCGCTGATACAGAGCGGGCGCATGCCGAAGAAGATCAACCACCTGCGCATCGGGGAGATGATCCTCGTCAATTATGACTTTCCCCATGAATGGGGCATAAAGAATCTGGATTTTCTGTCAACGTCCGTGTTTATGCTGCAGGCCGAGGTCCTGGAGTGCCGCGTGAAGCCGAGCTTCCCGCAGGGGGAAATCTTCGTGGATGCATTTGGCAGAAAGCCGGAGTTTGAAGATCGCGGAATGCAGATCCGCGCTCTGCTGGGCATCGGAGGCCTGGATATGGGCACAAGCTTTCGGCTCATCCCCCGCGACGGCGGCATCCGC
>CAZBXX010000093.1:3658-9581 GCA_964495965.1 uncultured Oscillospiraceae bacterium
TAGGTGGTGCTGAGAAGCCCGCATGGGTAACTGACGGTCCTGCCGCCCTGCGGCCAGAAGCTCAGGGTTTCCGATACCGGTTCATGTTCTTCCGAAGCGGCTGTTCCGGTAAAAGTCAGGTTCTGAAAGTTAACTTCGAACTCGCCGTTCCGGGAAACGCAGTCCGCCGTGAAGTGAACCTTCAGCGTGTCCTTATGGTTCGGGTCGTTTGCTGCCACATAGCCTTCCCGCAGGGAAAATCCGTAGCTCAATTCACAGGCATTGATGACCCCGTCCTCATCGGTCTGGTACTTGGGATATTCCTTGTAATCAAAATAGTCGTAGAAGTTTGATCCGTTGATTTTGATTTCGCGAATCTGAGAACCGGATGCAGTGCTCTCCTCCGCCTCAGATGAAGCGGATTTCTTTTTGCCGCAGGCGGAGAGAGTGAAAACCGAAAACAGCAGCAGCAGGGAGAGAAAGAAAGGGCGGAAACGGAACAGAGAGTGTTTCATGGGCAGATCCTTTGCAGATGTTCCAAGGATGGATAGAACTGTGACCGCAGGGCGGAGATTTCAATTGCCAAACCGGCCGGATGGGCCGGTTTGGCAATGCTGATTTTAACGCTCCTCGCGGAAATATGCAAGTCCCAGGGAAGCAGGGGGCTGGTTTTCACGCTTGTTACGCATGCTGGAAATGACCAGAACAATGATTGTGACCACATAGGGCGCCATTTTATAGAGTTCCTTGACTGCCAGATTCATTCCGGATGGAATATACATGTGGAGAATGTAAAGACCGCCAAAGAGGAAGGATGCGAGAACACCTACATTGGGGCGCCAGATCGTGAAGATAACCAGTGCGATGGCAAGCCAGCCGCGGTCGCCAAACGCGTTATTTGACCACATTCCGGAGGCGTAGTCCATGACATAGTAAAGCCCTCCGAAGCCGGCAATCATAGAACCAACGCAGGTCGAAACATATTTGTAACGGGAAACGTTGATTCCTGCTGCATCGGCAGTGTTGGGGCTTTCTCCAACAGCGCGGAGATGAAGACCGGTACGGGTGTGATTAAAGATGTAGGACACAACCAGTGCGATGATCACGGCAATGTACGCCAGGAATCCGTAGCTGAAGAAGAGCTGACCAATCGCACCCAGGCTGTCGGCAAAGGGAAGATTCCGCCGAAAAATATTGCTGGTATTCGTCAGAATGATGGAAGGCAGCTCACTTCCCGACAGCTTGATGAGAGAACCGCCGAAGAAGTTTCCAAAACCGACGCCGAAGGTGGTCAGTGCAAGGCCGGTGACATTCTGATTTGCGCGCAGAGTGACCGTGAGAAAACAGTAAAGGAGGCCCATCAGAAGACTGCCCAGCAGACAGCAGAGAATGGGGATCATAATTGCGAGGAAGGTGTTCATATCCTGTGCCGTTTTCCCGGCTTCATAGAAGAAAGAACCGATGACGCCGCAGATGCCGCCGACATACATGATGCCCGGGATTCCGAGGTTCAGGTTGCCGGATTTCTCGGTCAGTGTTTCGCCGGTGCTGCCAAGAAGTAGGGGAATGCCCTGAACAACAGCGCGGGGAATAAAAGTGATGAAGTCAAACACAGGTCACTCCTCCTTTCTGCCCTTGCAGGTAAACTTGATCTGATAGTTGATGAAGAATTCACTGCCGATGATAAAGAACAGAATAATACCGGTCAGAATATCACCGAAGGAGTGATTCAGCCCGAAATTCGTTGTGATTTCTCCGGCACCGCGACCGAGGAATACCAGCAGGAAGCTTGTGAAGATCATCCATACAGGATTAAACTTTGCAAGCCAGGAAACCATAACGGCAGTAAAACCACGGCCGTCGACAATGGTCGGCGTAAGTGTGTGGTTGGTGCCGCCCACTAACAGCAGACCCGCAAGACCGCAAACGGCGCCGGAAAGGAGCATTGTGCGAATAATGACCCTGTCCACTTTGATACCGACATACCGTGCTGTGCGTTCGCTCTCACCGACAACGGCGATCTCATAGCCGTGTTTGGAATAATTCAGATACACGAACATTGCCAAGCAAAGAATGGATACGATGAGGATATTCAGAAGATACTTCTGTCCGGCGATCACCGGGAACCAGCCGATTTCGGTTGTCGAGTTTATGATGCCGATCGTTGCAGAGCCTTTCGGGCTTTCCCAGACAACACAGTAGTATGCCACAAGCTGAGTTGCAACATAGTTCATCATCAGGGTAAAAAGCGTCTCGTTGGTGTTCCATTTTGCCTTGAAGAAAGCCGGGATTCCGGCCCAGACAGCTCCGGCGAGAACACTGGACAGAGCCATGCAGAGGATGACAGCCCAGTTCGGAAGCTTCCCGGGGAGCAGAATCATGCAGGCCGCGGAGGCAAGGGCGCCGATCAGCGCCTGGCCTTCCGCTCCGAGGTTCCAGCAGCGCATGCGGAATGCCGGTGTCACTGCAAGCGAAACACAGAGAAGCATGGCGATGTTCTGCAAAAGCACCCAGAACTTTCGGGTGGTGCCGAAAGACCCCTTCCAGATTGCGGCATACACACTGAGAGGGTTCAGCTTTGTGACAAGGCTGGTCAGAATGCCGCAGAGCACCAGCGCAAGAAGCAGTGCCGCGCCGCGGATGGCCCAGGCACTGTACCAGGGAAGAGAACCGCGTTTGGCAACGTGAAAGAGAGGGGTTCTGGAATTCTTATTCACTGTCTTTCCCTCCCAGTTTAGTCATCATCATGCCGACATCACGTTTCTGAGCGCCGCGGCCGGGTACAATGCCGCTGACCTTACCACCGCAGAGCACGAGGATCCGGTCCGCCAGTTCCAGCAGAACATCCAGATCTTCGCCGACATAGATCACGGCGACGCCCTGTTCTTTCTGCTTGTTGATGAGGTCGTAAATCGTGTAGGAAGAGTTGATATCAAGCCCGCGGACTGCGTAAGCCGTCAGCAGAACGGTTGGTGCGGAAGCAATTTCGCGTCCGACCAGTACCTTCTGCACGTTGCCGCCGGAAAGCCGGCGTACCGGGGTCGCAACATTCGGTGTGACGACATCCAGTTCTTCAACCACGTCCAATGCCAGCTGACGCGGAGTTTTCCGGTCGGTAAAGACGGAATGGCCTTTGCGGAAGGAGCGGAGCATCATGTTGTCGGATAGATCCATGTTGGCAACCAGACCCATGCCCAGGCGGTCCTCCGGAACAAAGGACAGGCTGACGCCCATCTCGGCAATACTGAGAGGATCTTTCCCGATCAGCTCCTCGCGGGTACCGTCGTCCTCAATATAGGAAATGCTTCCGGATTCCACAGGCTGAAGGCCGGCGATGGATTCCAGCAGTTCCTTCTGCCCACATCCCGAAATACCGGCAATACCAAGAATCTCCCCGGAATAGGCTGTAAAGGAAACATCGTCCAGCTTCAGGATTCCGTCAATGCTGCGCACGGAAAGACCCTTGACCTCAATGCGCGGTTTCGGGTCAACGGGGTCGGGACGGTTGATGTTCAGGGTCACGGCATGGCCGACCATCATGTTGGTCATTTCCTGGGCATTGGTGTTCCTCGTCGGCATATCGCCGATAAACTGCCCGTGCCGCAGGATGGCAACACGGTCTGACAGGGCCTCCACTTCATGCATCTTGTGGGTGATAATGACAATCGCCTTGCCATCGTTGCGCATGTTGCGCAGAACGGCAAAAAGCCTGTCTGTCTCCTGCGGGGTCAGAACTGCGGTAGGCTCGTCCAGAATCAGAATATCCGCTCCCCGGTAGAGAACTTTTACGATCTCAACAGTCTGTTTTTGAGAAACCGACATATCGTAGATCTTCTGGTTCGGATCCACCTCAAAGCCATAGGCATCGCAGATCGTGCGGATTTTTTCAGAAGCGGAATTGAGGTCAAGCTTTCCTTCCAGGCCAAGGACGATGTTCTCAGCTGCAGTCAGCACGTCAACCAGTTTGAAGTGCTGGTGAATCATGCCGATACCGAGATCAAAAGCATCTTTGGGAGAACGGATTACAACGTCTTTTCCGTCGATGGCGATGGTGCCCTCGTCAGGGAAGTAAATACCGGAGAGCATGTTCATTAGGGTTGTTTTTCCACTGCCGTTCTCCCCCAGCAGCGCGAGAATTTCCCCGCGGTAAATGTCGAGCCAGACCTTGTCGTTCGCAACGACAGAGCCAAAGCGCTTGGTGATGTCACGCATGGTGACGGCGGGAGTTTTAGAGTCCAAAGGCACCACACTCCTTTCAGAAAAAGGAAATATTACAAAACAAAAAAAGAACGGAAAAGGGCAAGAATGCCGCAAAGGGCAACGCGGCGGCTGTCGTCACTGCGCTGCCCTTTGCAGCATGCGCCTTGCACTCCCGCGCGTACGCAGGAGTGCAAGGAACAGAATTCATTATGCGTCGAGGTTGGTGATACCGTCGATATCAATATCGAAGTACGGAGCCGAACGGAACTCGGACTCGTGGAAATAACCGTCGGAAATGACATTGGTTTCGGGCTGGAAGTCACCCATATCATCCACGTCCGCGAGATACTCGTCAAGAGCTTCACCATTGACCGTCCAGGTAGCGGTGTCAAAGACCTTGAGTTCGCCGCTTTCAAGCAGAGCCTGAACTTCAGCCAGCTTTTCAACCGTGCCGGCGGCAGCAGCATTCTCGTTGATTTCAGTCATCTTGACAGAGCCGGTGGCAATCGTGCCGGTCCAGTCGGCGGGAATGGCTTCACCGTTCATTGCACAGGTCATGGCATATTCCATGTAGGGCGCCCAGTCGATGCGGGAAGCAACGATGAAGGTGTTGGGGCAGTCAACAGCGGCGGAACCGTTGTAGAACACGAAGGGGACGTTGTTGGACTCGCACTCAGTGGGAGCACCCATGGAGTCGGCATGCTCGGAAATCAGGACGCAGCCGTTGTTAATCAGCTTGATGGCGCCTTCCTTTTCAAGGGTCGGGTCATACCAGGAGTTGGTGAAGGTCACTTCCATGGTAGCGCTGGGGCAGACATAACGTACGCCGAGGAAGAATGAGGTATAACCGGACTTCACTTCAGCATAGGGGAAAGCACCGACATAGCCAACTTTGGCCTGATCTTCGGTGATCGTACCGTTTTCAATCATCTCATTGAGCTTGAGACCGGCAGCAACACCGCCGAGGAAACGGCCTTCATAGATGGAGGCAAAACCGTTGTGATAGTTGTCAAGGCCGACCGTATGAGCCTGGGTGCCGGTGGCATGGCAGAACTGAACCTCGGGGAACTCCTTGGCAGCCTGAATCATGTAGGATTCGTGGCCGAAAGAGTCGGCAAAAACGAAGTTGCAGCCTTCGTCAACGAGCTCGGCAGCAGCATCGTAGCACTCCTGACCCTCAGGAATGTTCGTCTTGATGATGTAGCCGGTACCTTCCTCAAGGCCGAGCGCAGCGCAGGCTTCCTTCGCGGCGTTCATGAAGTTGAGGTCATAGGTGGAGGTTTCATCGTGCAGGAAAATGAAACCGGCCTTGAAAGCGGGGGCGGCTTCTTCAGCAGGAGCGGCTTCCTCAGCGGGAGCGGCTTCCGCGGCAGGAGCAGCGGTAGCGGCAGGAGCAGCGGACTGACCGCAGGCGGCCAGAGCGAAGACCATAGCCAGAGCAAGCAGCAGGGCAAAGATCTTTTTCATTGTTTTCTCCTCTTCAGAATTTTTTATTTGGGGGCGCCGCTGTGGGTGCGGCACCCCCGGTTATCTGTAGAGACCACAGCCTCCGAGATACAGGGGAACAGAACAGATGTGAAAAACAAAACACCGCAGAACGGACATGTAACGTTCCCGGTGGAGAAAAGAATAACACCGAAAGTGCACAAACAGCTGTCAAAACTGGCCAGTTGCGCTTTCTGAATCATTCGATAGTCCGGTCATTTACGGCGTCCGGGTAGAGACTTCAAATCCATATTATTTG
>CAZBXX010000094.1:0-9569 GCA_964495965.1 uncultured Oscillospiraceae bacterium
CCCCTGGTCGTACGGCCGGTGCTCTTCTTTTCGGCGCTGGTGCTGCTGATTCCCCGGGTTCCTCCGCTGAACCGGCTGTTTTCCTCGAAGCCTTTTCAGTTTCTCGGCAGGATGAGCTGGGGGATCTACAGCTTCCACTGGCCGCTGACCTGCTCCGCCGGCGCGCTGGCCATGCTTGGGCTCGCCGCCCGGACGGGGCTGAAGGCCGCCTACGGCCTTGCCTTCCTGCTGGTGCTGCTGCTGACCCTTGTTCTTTCCTTCTGTTTTTATCATACCTTTGAGCGGCTTGCCGCGGCATGCACCCGGAAAGTCAGCCGCCTGTTGCAGCGCGCGCTGAAAGTACCGGACCCGTCGTAAACGGTAAACCGCAGGTACGGCCAGTCGGCTGCCGGACGCCGGCCAGTGAAAAAGCCCCGCTGGACTGCAGTGAACGAAACTGCAATCCCGCGGGGTTTTGTTGCCCCTTCCGCAACAGCATACGGGGAATATATTCTGTCTTCCGGCGGATCCCCTAAACTCCGGCGCTCCGCGCTTTCAGCTGCCGGACGATCTGATCCTGCACCGGCAGACGCTCCCGGCGCCTGTATTCCTTACCATACTGTGCCAGCAGTTCTTCCGCATCCTTTGGATCCAGCCTTTCCGTCAGGCGGGCTGTGAGACCCTGCACCGCGATCAGCATCCAGTAAGCGCTCATGGGCGGGGAATACCGGCGGGGAGCCGTATAGATAAACGCCAGCACATCCTTCACGGCGCTGCTTTCCGGCGCTGTGTTTTCCTGTTCCTCCAGCAGGCGATCAAGATCCTCCGCAAACTTCCCGTGGCAGGGGTGGTTTTTGGGTCCATCCTTGGTACCGAACAGCCCTTCGCCGAACTTCCTGTTCTTCTCCAGATCCTCCACCTGCTGCACATAGCGGTCATACAGGCCGGTTACTTCCTTCAGCATCGCCTCACGCCTTTCCGACAGAACCGAACAGCCGAATCTTTTCCTCCACAACGGCGTTCATCGCTTCGATTTCATAGGGGATCATCGCCATCAGGGTTCCGGCGCCTTCCCGCAAGGCCTGTTCGGCCCCCGCCTTTCCCGCTCTGTCCAGATCGGTAAAAATGTTGACTTTACAGATTCCCCTTGCGACGGCGGTCCGGAAGTCGTCATCCGAAAGCCCGCTGCCTCCGTGAAGCACCAGGGGAAGCTCTGTGATCTCCGCAATGGCGCTGATACGGTCAAAATCAAGTTTCGGCGGGAAGCGGTAATCGCCGTGGGCGTTGCCGACGGCGATGGCCAGGGCATCCACACCGGTTCTCTTCACATAATCCGCCGAAACAAGGGGGTCTGTGTAGTAGTCCTCCGGGCGGCTCAGCTTTCCGGCGCCTGCGTTGTCACCCACATGGCCGAGTTCTCCCTCTACCGTGACGCCCATCCCGTGGCAGATTTTTACCATTTCCGCAACCCTGCGGACGTTTTCCTCATAGGTCTCGGTGGAGCAGTCATACATGACCGACGTGAAGCCGAGGCGCAGGGCCTGCATGCACTTTTCAAAAGTCAGCCCGTGGTCATAGTGAACACAGACCGGGACGGAGGTCCTTTTTGCCAGGAAGATCAGATAGTCGGAAACCGGCTCCAACGGGGTTGCCGGAAGCAGCACTTCGGCGGTGCCGACAATAACGGGGGAGGAGAGCCTCTCGGCGGTCTCGATCACAGACCGCGCCATTTCAAGATTGACCGCGTTGAAGAAACCCACTCCGTATTTCCCTCTCCGCGCCGCGCGGAGCATTTCATTCATGTTGACAAGCATTTTGTAATCCTCCTGTTATCGCGTCGGCCAGCCGGCGCGAATTTTCTTCTCCAGTTCCGGCAGGGGCAGCAGGCCGCTGAGTGCGTCGTAGCCGGTAACGGAACAGGCCCCTTCCGCCGCGGCAAACATCACGCAGGCCTCCGGCGGATACCCTCTCACAGCCGCGGAAAGGAAAGCGGCAATGGCCGCGTCTCCGGCGCCGGTAGCCGAGCGTACAGCCTCCACATGGAAACAGGGCTGGACCCCTTCGCGGTTTTCCCAGAGTTCCGGGTCGATTTCAAGCTTCCTGCCGATCCTTCGGAGCGCAGGCAGGTCCGCGGTCTGATAATAGATGCCGCCGGTGCCGCACTTGATGATCACGGCAGGACAGCCCATGCCCAGCGCCCGTTCCGCCAGGGGTTTCACATCCTTCTCAAAGTCCGGATGATCGCTCAGCATGTCCCCGGATCCGGCCCTCGCTCTCAGACGGTTGTACTTTTCGCGGTCCAGCATGAAGCACAGTTCCTCAAAGCTCGGGAGGAAAAAGTCGGTATCCGGCAGTACCCGTGCCAGAATGGCTTCCCAGTCCGCCTTCCCGGCGTCGGAGTCCGGATCAACCCCGGCAAGATCCAGGCTGGTGGCAGCCTGCTTTTCCCTGACACGGCGGAAGAGCGCCGCAAGCTCCTCTCCGTCATTGCTGTACATCCGCCTCATAAGCGGCGGGTAGCCGAAGTGAAACAGTACCGCATCAGCCAGCGCCTCCTCCGGAACATCGGCGCTGGAAAAGCTGTCGTTGGCTCCGGGATTGTGCAGAAAGATCCGGTCGATACCGGGCGGCGCGAGCACAACGGAATAGGAGGTTTCCGCCTCCGGGTCCGTCAGCAGGCCGCCGGCACCGTAGCGGGCCAGCTGCTCGCGAAGGATGGAACCGAAGGCGTCGTTCCCGATCTTTCCCATCAGGGTGACGTCTTCACCCAGCAGCTTCAGAGCCAGACCGGTATTGGCGACGCTGCCGCCCGAATGCACATCGGCGCGGCCCACGTGAAGGAGCTTCCCGGGCACCAGAAGCTCTTCCAGCGGCTGGCTCCGGTCTCCGGGGATGATGGGGGTGATATCCAGACAGATATGTCCTGCTGCAATGATTTTCTTCATATCAGACTTTCAGAGGGCGGCTGTCCCCGAGGGGAAGCCGCCCTGAATAACAGTTTTTCTTTCCTCAGCCCCGGAACAGGATGTTGTTCACGATCCCTTCCAGATACTCCTGCCTGCCGGAGCCCGGGTCTTCCGGCTTCTTCAGTGCCGCTGCGTGGGCGGCGCATTCCTCCAGTGTGGCGCTTCCTTCGCGGATCTTCAGGCCGATGCCGCTGTCATAGCTGGCATAACGCTCTTTCACAAAGCTGTCGATCCGTCCGTCCTCAATGATCTCCGCTGCCTTGATGAGCCCCAGAGCAAAGGTGTCCATGCCGACGATGAAGGCGTGGAACATGTCTTCCATGGTGTTGCTGGGACGGCGGTTCTTGGAGTCGAAGTTCAGGCCGCCGCGCAGGCCGCCAGCCTTGACGATCTCATACATGGCCAGGGTCGTGTCATAGACGTTGGAGGGGAACTGGTCCGTATCCCAGCCCAGAAGGGTATCGCCCTGGTTGGCGTCCACGGAGCCCATCATTCCGTTGACGGCGCAGACCCGCAGCTCGTGCTGGAAGGTATGCCCGGCCAGCGTCGCGTGGTTGGCCTCGATGTTCATCTTGAAGTCCTGATCCAGCCCGTATTTGCGCAGGAAGCCGATGGCGGTGGCGGCGTCAAAGTCATACTGGTGCTTCATGGGCTCTTTCGGTTTCGGCTCAATGTAGAAGTCGCCCGTGAAGCCGATGCTTCTGCCGTAATCGCGGACCATGCGGAACAGGGTCGCGATGTTCTTTTCCTCCAGGGCCATATCCGTGTTCAGCAGGGTCTCGTAGCCCTCGCGGCCGCCCCAGAACACATAGCCCTTCGCACCCAGCTTGATGGCGTTCTCGATGCCCTTTTTGGCCTGGGCCGCGGCAAAGCAGAACACGTCGGCGCTGTTGCTGCTGCCGGCGCCGTTCATGAAGCGGGGATTGCCGAACATGTTGCAGGTGGTCCACAGGCACTTGATGTCGGTACCCTTTGTCTTTTCCAGGATGTAGTCGGTGATCTCATCAAGGCGCCGGTTGGTCTCGTTGATGTCGTCCGGGTCCTCGGGGACAATATCCACATCGTGGAAGCAGTAGTACTTGATACCGAGTTTCTGCATAAACTCGATGCCAGCGTCCACCTTGGCCTTGGCATGCTCCATGGTGCCGGGTACCGCGCCGAAGCTCTTGTCGGCAGTGCCCTGGCCGAACATGTCAACGCCCGTCGCGCAGAGATTGTGCCACCATGCCATGGCAAAGGGGAGATGCTCTTCCATGGTCTTGCCGAGGATCACTCTTTTGGGATCGTAATACTTGAAAGCCAGCGGGTTTTTGCTGTCTTTGCCCTCAAACTTTATCTGGGGCACACCGGGGAAAAATTCGCTCATGTGGTTGACTCTCCTTTATCTGATTTGAAGGATATTTGAATGATATGGTCTGTTTGCGGTTTTAAACGGGATCCTCTCCGGAATCGGCGCTCTCCGGTTCTTCCGCAGGAGATGTCGGGCTCTTCGCGGCTTCTTCCGCCGCCCGCATCTGTTTCCGGTAAGTCCGCCAGGCATAAACCCCGAAGGCTGCTCCGGCGGCGGCGAAAACGAGGGCCGAGATCCAGGCCAGGGCAGGCGGCAGGGTTGAAGCGCCGTTCAGCCGGTCGCGCACAATCGTCCAGGCCAGGTAGATCAGATACCCGCAGGCAACAAGCCGCAGACTCAGGGTCGCCCCGGCGCGGTTCTGGTCCGGGGCCTTAAAGGGATGTCCGGAGGCGCTCATCCGTTCAGCACCGGGAAGACTTCCTTCAGCGCCGGGTAAATCCGGACAAACTTCCGGTACTGCGCTTCGTAGCGCGCGCTGATTTCAGGATCCGGTTTTACCGTCCCGGTGACGCGCACCAGCTTTTCCGCGGCATCCTTCACGCTTTCAAACTCCCCGCAGGCCACCGCCGCCAGCATGGCGCCGCCGTAGCCGGGGCCCTCCTCGGACTCGATCTGCTCCAGTTCCAGGTTGCAGACGTTGGCCATGATTTCACGCCACAGGGGGCTTTTGGCACCGCCACCGCAGATGCGGCTTTTCTTCAGGTCCAGGCCCAGGGAGCGGGCGACCTCGATGGAATCGCGGATGGCGAAGGCCACGCCCTCCAGTACTGCCTGCATCATCTCGCCGCGCCCGGTATCCATGCTGAGGCCCGTAAAGGTCCCGCGGGCGTTGACGTCGTTAATGGGGGAGCGCTCGCCCATCAGATAGGGCAGGAAGAAGACGCGATTGCGGCCCAGCCGGTCGGCGGTGATGCCCGCCTGCTCCCCGGCATAGTCCGCTGTGCCCAGAACCTCCTCACAGAACCACTTGTTGCAGGAGGCCGCCGAAAGCATGCAGCCCATCAGGTGATATCCGCCGTCCGCGTGGGCAAAGCTGTGAAGGGCGTTGTTCGGGTCCACGCCGAAGTGGTCGGAGGAGATGAACACCGTCCCGGAGGTGCCGAGGCTGATGTTGCAGGCGCCTTCGCCCACCACACCGGTCCCGATGGCGCCGGCGGCATTGTCCCCCGCGCCGGCTGCCACCCTCACGCCGGCGGGCAAGCCCAGTTCCTCCGCCACCGCGGGCAGGAGCGTGCCGACGCAGTCGTAGCTCTCAAAAAGCTTCGGCATCTGCGCTTCCGTAAGACCGCAGATCTCCAGCATCTCACTGGACCAGCATTTGTTCTTCACATCCAGCAGCAGCATCCCCGAGGCATCGGAGTAGTCGCAGCTGTGCACACCCGTCAGGCAGTAGTTCAGGTAGTCCTTCGGCAGCATGATCTTCCTGATCCGGGCGAAGTTTTCGGGCTCGTGTCTGCGCATCCACAGGAGTTTCGGCGCCGTGAAGCCCGCAAAGGCGATGTTGGCGGTGAGGGCGGAGAGCTTTTCCTTTCCCACTACGGTGTTCAGCCATTCGGTTTCTTCCCCTGTGCGCCCGTCGTTCCACAGAATGGCCGGGCGGATCACCCGGTCCTCATCGTCCAGCGCCACAAGGCCGTGCATCTGGCCGCCGCAGCCGATACCCGCAACCTGACTGCGGTCGATGTCCGCGGTCAGTTCCCGGATGCCCTCAAAACTCTGTTTTTTCCAGTCTTCCGGACGCTGCTCCGACCAACCGGGCTGCGGGAAGAAGAGGGGATAGTCCCGGGAGACGATCTTCCGGATTTTCCCCTTCTCATCCATCAGCAGCATCTTTACCGCGGAAGTGCCGAGGTCTACTCCAATGTAATACATGAATGTCCCTCTGTCTTCTGCGTTCCGCCGGTCACTTGTTCTGCTTCTTCGACACGACGTCGAAGATAACAGCAGCCAGAAGAACCAGGCCCTTGACGACCTTCTGATAGTTGGCGTCGACGCCCATGATGCTCATGCCGATGTTGATAACGCCCATCAGCAGAGCGCCGATGATCACGCCGGGTACCGTGCCGACGCCGCCGTAGGCCGAGGCGCCGCCGATAAAGCAGGAGCCGATGGCGTCCATCTCATAGTTCTGTCCGTAGGTCGGCTGGGCGGAGGTCAGGCGGGCGATGGTCAGGATACCGGCAAGGCCGGCCAGAAGGCCCATGTTGGCATAGGCGAAGAAATAAATGCTCTTGGTGTTGATACCGGAAAGCTTGGTCGCCGTTTCATTGCCGCCGATGGCGTAGAGATAACGGCCAACCGTGGTCTTGGAGGTAAGGTAGGTGTAGATCAGTACGACAACTGCCACCCACAGGAGCGCCATGGGAATGCCCTTGTACTGGGCAAGGCGCATCGTGAAGAACATGACGACCGCAACAATGATGACAGCAGTAATGACTGTCTTCACGAGGGAATCGGTTTCCAGCCCGGTGCGTTTGCGGACGGCGCGGTTGCGGATGGTGAAGAACAGGTACAGCGCGCAGGCCAGTGCACCGACCACAACGCAGAGCAGGTTGATGTTCTCCCCGTGGAAAATATCCGGAACATAGCAGTTTGCGCCGCCGCCGAAGATCTGCACGAACTTCTCGTTGGTCACGGAAACCGTCTTGCCCTGCAGCACCACGTTGGACAGCCCGCGGAAAATCAGCATGCCGGCCAGCGTCGTGATAAAGGGCGGAACCTTGACATAGGCGATCCAGAAGGCCTGCCATGCGCCGATCAGCAGGCCGACCACCAGCATCAGCAGAACGGCCAGCCACATGTTCAGGTCGTTGCGCATCAGCACGGCGCCGACGGTGCCGACGAAGCAGACCACCGAGCCGACCGACAGGTCGATGTTACCGCCCGTCAGGATGCACAGCAGCATGCCGGTCGCCAGCACGAACACATATGCATTCTGGGAAATAATGTTGGTCAGGTTCTGGGGCAAAAGCAGTTTGCCGTTGGTGCGCCAGGCGAAGAACGCCGTGACCAGCACCAGGGCAATAATCATCGTGTACTTCTGAACGAAGGACAGAACTTTAGTCTTACTCATTGTTTCCTTACTCCTTTGCTGCTGAATCGGTGGAAAGAATACAGGACATGATCTTCTCCTGGTCGGCTTCTCCGCGGTTGAATTCGCCGACGATCTTTCCCTCGTTCAATACATAAATCCGGTCGCTCATGCCCAGAACCTCAGGCAGTTCCGAAGAAATCATGATAACGGATTTCCCCTCCGCGACCAGGTCGTTGATAATGCAGTAAATCTCGTACTTTGCGCCGACGTCGATACCGCGTGTCGGCTCATCCAGGATCAGGATATCCGGGTTTGCATACATCCACTTGGACAGCAGCACCTTCTGCTGGTTTCCGCCTGAGAGGTTCCCGACATTCTGCAGGACGGACGGGGTCTTGGTGCGCAGTTTCTGGCGGTATTCCTCGGCAACCTGCAGTTCCTTGTCCGGGTTGATGACGCCGCGGCTGGTAACGCCCTTCAGGTTTGCAAGGGTGGTGTTGACGTAAATCGGATTGGACAGAATCAGGCCGTTTCCTTTCCGGTCCTCGGTGACGTAGGCCAGGCCGTGGTCAATCGCCTGACGCGGGGAGTGCAGGTGCACTTCCTTCCCGTGGATCTTCATGGTGCCGCTGATGCCGGTTCCGTAGCTGCGCCCGAACAGGCTCATGGCCAGCTCCGTGCGCCCCGCGCCCATCAGACCGGAGAAGCCGACCACTTCGCCTTTCTTCACATGGAAGGAGACATTGTCCACGACCCTGTGATCGGCGTAAAGGGGATGGTAAACCGTCCAGTTCTCCACTTCCAGCGCATCCTCGCCGATGGTGACGCCGCTGCGCTTCGGGAAGCGGTCCTCCATCTTGCGGCCGACCATGCCGCGGATAATCCGTTCTTCACTGAGGTCGTCCACGCCTTTGGTAAGGGTTTCAATCGTATGGCCGTCACGCAGGACCGTGATGTCGTCGGCCACATAGGAAACTTCGTTGATCTTATGGGAAATGATGATAGACGTCATGCCCTGCTTTTTGAATTCCAGAAGCAGATCCAGCAGAGCCTGTGAGTCTTCCTCGTTCAGAGAAGAGGTCGGCTCGTCAAGAATCATCAGCTTTGCATTTTTAGCCAGTGCTTTCGCAATTTCCACCATCTGCTGCTTGCCGACGCCGATGTCCTTGATCAGGGTTTTGGAGGACTCCGACAAACCGACAATTCTCAGATATTTGGTCGCCTCGGCATGGGTTTTATCCCAGTCGATGGCAAATTTTTTGCCCTGTTCATTGCCCAGGAACATGTTCTCGCCGATGCTCATGTAGGGAATCAGCGCAAGTTCCTGGTGAATGATGACGATGCCCTTCTCTTCGCTGTCCTTCAGCGTGTGGAAGCGGCATTCCTCACCGTTGTAGATAATATCTCCTGTATAGCTTCCGTAGGGATACCAGCCGCTCAGCACGTTCATCAGTGTGGATTTTCCCGCGCCGTTTTCCCCGACGAGGGCGTGAATGCTGCCGCGCTTGACCTGAAAGTTCACATCATCCAGCGCCTTGACGCCGGGGAACTCCTTGGTAATCCCTCTCATTTCCAGAATGTTGTCCGACAAAATATCCCCTCCATCATTGAGAGTTCAGTTCAAAAAACGGGCAAGGCGGTTTCCCACCTTGCCCGCCGAAAGCTGAGGTTTGGTTGTGCCCGTTCAGATCTTAGCTGATCTGATCCATGGTGTAGTAGCCGGAGTCAATCAGCAGTTCCTGATAGTTGTCCACGGTGCAGGACACGGGCTCGCACAGGAAGCTGGGGATGATGCCGGTGCCGTTGTCATAGGTCTCGGTGTCGTTGATGGGCGGCTCGGAACCCTGCATCAGGGCGCTGACCATCTCAACAACCTTGGCAGCCAGAGTTCGGGTATCTTTGAAGACGGACATGGCCTGACGACCCTCAACGAGGTTCTTCATGATGGCAATGTCGCAGTCCTGACCGGTGATGATCGGATAGACGTCGTTGCTGTAGGAAGAGGCCAGGGCGTTCTCAACGCCGAGCGCGGTGGAGTCGTTGGAGGCGAGCACCGCGTGCAGCGGGGTGCCGTCGGCATAGTTGCTGGAGAGGATGTTCTCAAAGCGGGACTGGGCAGCATCGGTAGCCCAACCCGGAGTGGCGACGACAGCCTTCTCAACCTGGCCGGACGGGCAGACCAGTTTGCCGCTGTCGAGGTAGGGCTGCAGGACGCTCATGGCGCCGTCAAAGAAGAAGT
>CAZBXX010000095.1:0-9362 GCA_964495965.1 uncultured Oscillospiraceae bacterium
GCGTCTCGGTGGCGGGCTGGCTGGTGCCGCCGGAGAAGGGGGAGATGGCGGTGTCGATGACATCGGCGCCGGCTTCCACGGACTTCAGATAGGTCATGAACGCCAGGCCGGTTGTGCAGTGCGTGTGCATGACGACCGGCAGGTCGACTGCATCTTTGATGGCGGAGACCAGGTCGTAGGCGGCCTTCGGAGAGAGAATGCCGGCCATGTCCTTGATGCAGATGGTGGAAACACCCATCTGCTGCAGTTCCTTCACCATCGAAACGTACTTCTCCAGCGTGTGGACGGGGCTCGTGGTGTAGGAGATGGCACCGGAAGCAATGGCACCCTGTGCAACCGTTTCCTCAATGGCAACCTTCAGGTTGTCCACGTCGTTCAGCGCGTCAAAAATGCGGATGATATCAATGCCGTTGCGCACCGCTGCCCGCACGAAACGGCGGACAATATCGTCGCTGTAATGCTTGTAGCCCAGAATATTCTGCCCGCGCAGCAGCATCTGCAGCTTGGTGTTGGGCATTTTCGCCCGGATTTTTCTCAGCCGTTCCCAGGGGTCTTCATTCAGGAAACGCAGACACACGTCAAAGGTGGCGCCGCCCCAGCATTCCACAGAATAGAAACCGGCCTGGTCAATCGTGTCGAGGATCCCTTCAAACTGATCATAGGCCATGCGCGTCGCAATCAGAGACTGGCCGGCGTCGCGCAGCACGGTTTCGGTAAACTGTACTTTCTTCATCCGTTATCCTCCTGCAAGTATTAGATTAATAGGAAAGCGCTGCAAAAAACACAGCCGATTCCGGTTAAAAACGGAATGGTCCATATTTTTTTTATAATACCCTGTTTCCTACTTTCTGTCAAATGAAACATTGTGTATAAAATGACAAAAATTCAATGCCGGTCTATTTCCGTTGTCCGTTTTTCAGAGCGCCCTTCCGGTACTCTGTCGGAAGCGCGCCGAAACTGCTTTTAAACGCCGCCGTGAACTTGCTCTGGCTGTCATAACCGACCCTGCCGGCAATCTCAGATACGGAAAGCCCCGTTTCGGCCAGCAGCTTTGCGGCAAGCTCCATCCGGTGTTCTTTCATGTGGGCGGCGAGAGAACCGCCGTAGACGGATTTGAAAACCGACTTGAGCGTAGTGGCGTTGACATGAAACTGCCGGGACAGCATCTCAATGGTGATCTTTTCATCCAGATGCTGCAGCAGATACTCATGCACGTCGTGAATCAGCGCGATCTGGTCGGCACGCGCATCGGAGAGCATTTCGGCTTCTTCCGGGCAGGTAATGCGCATGGTCTGTTCAATCATGTGGTGCAGCAGCTGCGCAACCTCGCTTTCGGCAGCACGGTAGTAGACCTCTTTGCCCTCCCGGCTGGAGAGGATGAGGCCGGTTTCCCGCAGAGAACGCAGATGATGCGAAACGGCGGGGCTGGATATGTCCAGGAGAGCAGCGATATCGCTGACACAGGCCTCAGCATGGCACAGCATCCAGAAAATCCGGAGGCGGGTCGGATCACTGAGCTGAGCGAAGAGATCGGCTACCACGCCGAACTCCCTGATTCCCGCCATTGCCTGCTCCAGGAACATGCGGTTCCGGTGGCTGCCAAAGCGGGGCAGGGCTGCGGCGGCAGAGGGAAAGATCTTTTCAGAATGCACGGATTCGGCCATGTCAGGAACCTCCGGATATCCCAAACGGAAATGATTTTCTCCCAAACAGAAGAGAGCGGGGTAAAAGCCTTGCATTTCGGCCCGGGGGACAGTATACTCCCGTCAGAACAGATAAACAAGTACTTAATTGTTGAAGGGAGAACGGATCATGAAAAAAACCTATAAAATCGAAGTGGACTGCGCCAACTGCGCAAATCTGATGGAAGAGACCACCCGTAAGGTGCCGGGCGTGGCATCGGCGGTTGTAAACTTCATGACGCAGAAGATGGCGGTGGAGTTTGCGGAAGGCGCCGAGCCCAAAGCCGTGATGCAGGCGGTGCTGAAGGCCTGCAAAAAGGTGGAACCGGACTGCGAGATTGAGTTTTAACCCGCCAGAGCCCGGCAGCCTGCAGACAGACGCTGCCGGGCGGGCGGACAGCGAACGGAATACGGCAGTTCCTGCTGCCGGAGGGTGCTGCAGGAAGATGCCGCGGATACGGAGAAGAAGGTGACGGGATGCTGAGCGGGATGAGCCGAAAACAGAAAAAGATGCTGGGCAGCATTGTGCTGTCTGCGGTACTGTTCGTGCTGGCCAATGTGGCGCGCACGGCGGTCCCGGCCGGCGGCGCCCGGACGGCGGTCTCCGCTGCGCTGTACCTGGCTTCCTATCTTGCCGTCGGCCGGGACGTGCTGCGCAAGGCGTGGAAAGGCGTTGTAAACCGCAGGCCTTTTGATGAGTGCTTTCTGATGACGGTGGCGACTCTGGGCGCCATTGCGCTGGCCGTTTATGAGAAAAGCGGCGACTTCAACGAAGCCGTCGCGGTCATGCTGTTCTACCAGATCGGGGAGTTTTTCCAGTCCTATGCGGTTGGAAAAAGCCGCCGCAACATCACGGAGCTGATGGACATCCGGCCGGACTACGCCAACATGGAAGCAGACGGAACGCTGGAACGGGTTGACCCGGATGAAGTCGCCATCGGCAGCGTCATCGTGGTGCAGCCCGGGGAAAAGATTCCGCTGGACGGGGTTGTGCTGGAAGGAAGCTCCACCCTGGACACCGCCGCGCTGACAGGGGAGAGCGTCCCCCGCAGCTGCGGAGAGGGAGATGAGGTGCTCAGCGGATGCATTAACCTGACGGGACTTCTGAAAGTGCGCACCACAAAGGAATTCGGCGAGTCAACCGTTTCCAGAATTCTGGAGCTGGTGGAAAGTGCCAGTTCGCGGAAGTCCCGGTCGGAGGAGTTCATCTCCCGCTTTGCGAGGGTCTATACCCCGGCCGTGGTGTTCAGCGCCCTGGCCTTGGCCCTGCTGCCCCCTCTGGTGCGGGTCCTGTTTCTCGGCCTGCCGGGTGACTGGCACGTCTGGGTTTACCGCGCACTGACTTTCCTGGTCATCAGCTGCCCCTGCGCCCTGGTGATCAGCATCCCGCTGAGCTTCTTTGCCGGCATCGGCGGCGCCAGCCATGAGGGAATTCTGATCAAGGGCTCCAATTATCTGGAAGCGCTTTCCCAGGTCAGGACGCTGGTGTTTGACAAGACCGGGACGCTGACCAGAGGAGTATTTGAAGTCAGCGGCATCCACCACAGCCCCCTAGAGGATGCGGAGCTCCTGGAACTGGCGGCTCTGGCGGAGTGCGCCTCTTCCCATCCTGTCGGCAAAAGCCTGCGCTCGGCCTACGGGAAGGAGATTGACCGCGACCGCGTGCGTGACGTTGAGGAGATCGGCGGCCACGGCATCACGGCAGTGGTGGACGGGAAAAGGGTCGCCGTCGGAAATGAAAAGCTGATGAGCCGGATGGGCATTCCCTGCCGGGAATGCCACAGCGTCGGCACCATTGTTCATGTGGCGGTGGATGGGGCGTATGCCGGGCATTTTGTGATTTCGGACCTCGAGAAGTCCGGCGCCCGGGAGGCCGTGCCGGCACTGCGCCGCGCGGGGATTGAAAAAATCGTGATGCTGACCGGCGACGGCGAAGCGGTGGCGGCCGATGTGGCGCAGAGGCTCGGCCTGGATGAGTATCATTCCGGCCTGCTTCCGGGGGACAAGGTACAGCTGGTGGAAGAGATGATGGCGCAGGAAAAACGGCGTGGGGTCAGGCTGGCCTTCGTCGGTGACGGCATCAATGACGCGCCGGTACTCGCACGTGCCGACGTGGGCATCGCCATGGGCGCACTGGGCTCCGATGCGGCCATTGAGGCGGCGGACATCGTGCTGATGGACGATGACCCCAAAAAGATTGTGAAGGGAATCCGGATCTCAAGAAAGTGCATCCGCATTGTCTATGAGAACATTGTCTTCGCCCTGGCGGTCAAGTTCGGCTGCCTGATTCTGGGCGCGTTCGGCTTGGCCAATATGTGGGCTGCCATCTTCGCGGATGTGGGCGTCATGGTGCTGGCGGTGCTGAACGCCATCCGGGCGCTGCAGGTCCGGGATCCGGAAATGGCTTCCGGGCAATGAGCGCGGCCGGCGGTGCGGCTCTTACCGGGTTCTTCGCACTGCGCATCATATGAGAAGATCCTTCAGGCTGAAAGCGGGGCTGCCGAAAAACGGCAGCCTCATTTTTGCGGCCAAAATCATCCGCAGGGATTGAAGCGGTCCTCAATTTGTGTTAAGATCACAGCACAAAAAACGGTCCGGACGGGAGAGGTGCGACATGGAGAATCTGATGCTGTCGCTGAATGCGGTTCTGCCGATGTTTCTGCAGATGGCGGCAGGCTATGCCGCAAAATACTTCGGCGTGATCTCCGGAGAGGATGTCCCGCACTTCAACCGTGTGGCCTTCCGCATCTTTCTGCCGTGTATGCTGTTCTACAATATCTACAGCTCCGACCTCAGCCGGGCCGTCAGGCCGAGGATGATTGCCTTCGGGGTTACGGCGGTGCTGCTGGTGTTTGCGGCGGCGGTAGCCGGCGCGGCACGCTTTGTGCCGGAACAGGAGCGCAAGGGCGTCATTGCCCAGGGGATCTTCCGCAGCAACTATGTGATTATGGGTCTTCCCATTGCCCAGGCATTGATCGGGGAGGATGCCCTGAGTACGGTTGCCGTCCTGATTGCGGTCATCGTTCCGCTGTTTAACTTTCTGGCGGTGATCACGCTGGAAAAGTTCCGCGGCGCCGCGGTAAAAACCGGAGAAATCCTCCTTCAGGTTGCCAGAAACCCGCTGATCATCGGTTCGGTGCTTGGCATTGTGTTCCAGCTGCTGCACATCCGTTTGCCCGGCGTGCTGGAAAAGACGGTTTCGGGTCTGGGCGGCATCGCCACCCCGCTGCAGATTTTCCTGCTGGGCGCATTTTTCCGCTTTGAGGGGCTGGGGCGGTACCGGAGGCAGCTTGCGGCGGTGACGGGAATCAAGCTCTTTCTGATTCCGGCGCTGGTGCTGGGGCTGGCGGCGGCACTTGGCTTCCGGGACGCGGAATTTGTGGGTCTGCTCGGAGCCTTCGGCGCACCGACGGCGGTAAATTCCTTTACCATGGTGCAGCAGATGAACTGCGGAGACGAGGAGCTGGCAGGCGATATTGTGGTGGCGACTTCGCTGGTCAGTATTCTCAGCTTTTTCATCTGGATTCTGGTCTTTAAGTCGCTGGGTGTTTTCTGAGTGAGCAGGAGAAACGGAGAGGCGCCATGAAACGAAGAGGGGAAGTCCTGTCTGCGGAAGCGGCTTCCGAGGCGAAATTCCGCCGCATGACCGGCGAACCGGTGGAGAAGCTGATTCTGAGGCTCGCCGTGCCCACCATCATCAGTATGCTGGTGACGGCTTTCTACAATCTGGCGGATACCTATTTTGTCCGGCAGCTGAACAGCGACAGCATGCTTGCCGCCGTGGGGGTTGTCATGCCCCTGATGAACATCATTCAGGCGGTCGGCTTCTATCACGGGCATGGTTCCGGCAACTATATTTCCCGTGCCTACGGCAGGCGGGAAATGGACGATGCGGAAGCCATGGCTGCGACGGGCTTCTTTCTGGCGCTGCTGTTCGGCGTGCTGCTGACCGGCTTCGGGCTGCTGTTCCGCCGGAGTCTTGCCGGAATCCTGGGCGCCAAAACACCCGAAACCGTTGAAAACAGCATCCGGTATATGATATGGATTCTTCTGGCTGCCCCTCTGATGATGGGCAGCATTGTCCTGAACAACCAGCTCCGCCTGCAGGGAAATGCGTTCTTCTCCATGATCGGGCTGACCTCCGGCGCTGTGCTGAACCTGATTCTCGACCCGATGCTGATTTTCGGCGCGGGGGACGCCATGGGCCTTTTCGGCCTCAGGGCGGCTTTCGGGGCCGGGCTCGGCATTACCGGCGCGGCCATGGCCACGGCCATCAGCCAGTGCTTCAGCTTTACGGTGCTTGCCATCGGCTTCAGCCGCAGCGACAACGTCAAAATCCATCTGCGGAATTTCAGCCCTGTCAGAAAATACCTGAAGGGAATCATGGCGGGCGGTCTGCCTTCCCTTGCCAGACAGGGGATCGCCAGTGTTTCCACGGCCAGCCTGAACCACGCCATCGGCCTCTTCGCCGGCAGCGCCGTGATGATCGATGCCGCACAGGCCGCCATGACCGGCGTCAACCGCATCATGCTGGTGCTGGCCTCCATCATGATCGGTTTCGGGCAGGGGTTTCAGCCGGTCTGCGGTTTCAACTACGGCGCCGGCCGCTGCGACCGCGTTCGTCAGGCGGTGCGCTTCTGCATCCGTACAGCAGCCGTTGCCCTGACCGTTCTGGCTGCGATCGGATTTGCGTTTGCCGCACCGGTGACGAATCTGGTGGCGGGGGCCAGCCGGGAGGCATCCGAAATTGCGGTCTTTGCCTTCCGTGCCCAGCTGGTGACGCTGCCCCTGTCCGCCTGGGTTGTGATCTACAGTATGATGCTGCAGAACATCGGGGCAACCGGAAAGGCGACGCTGCTGGCCATTGTCCGGCAGGGGCTGTTTTTTATCCCCATGGTGCTGCTGCTGCCGCTTTTGGCAAATGCGCTGGGCGCTGCGGCGCTGCTGGGGATCGAGGTCGCGCAGCCTGCAGCCGATGTGCTGAGCTTTCTGGTTGCGGTCCCCATCGGGACGGGCGAGCTGAAGAAAATGTGAGGAAAACGGCGGGGCAGAACGCGGTGCCAAGGGCCGGTATACAGCGCCCGGAGTGAAAGGCCCTGCCGGAGACAGACGCCGGGCCGGCGAAGGAAGGCGGTGAGGAACAGAATGGAACGGCTGCGCTGCGCGGTGGAGCGCATTACCTACCGGAATGAAGAAAACGGATACACCGTTTTACGCTGCAGGGCGAAGGGCTTCCAGGATCTGGTTACCGTGGTCGGCAGTATGCCGGAAACCCATGTCGGCAGCGTTCTGCAGTTGGAGGGTGAGTGGCGGTTGGACGCGAAGTACGGCCGCCAGTTTTCTGTTTCCGCCTTTGAGGAGACCATGCCTGCCACGGCATACGGCATTGAAAAATATCTCGGCAGCGGGCTGGTGAAGGGAATCGGGCCGAAGTTTGCGCACAGGATTGTCCGGGCGTTTGGCGCGGAGACTCTGGATATCATAGAAGAGACGCCGGAGCGCCTGCTGGAGGTCCCTGGCATCGGGCAGGTCCGGGTGGACCGCATCCGGAAAAGCTGGGCGGAACAGAAGGAGATCCGGAACATCATGCTCTTTCTACAGGGCCATGATGTCAGCACCGGGCATGCCACCAAAATCTATAAAACCTACGGGGCCGACAGCATCCGTGTGGTGCAGGAAAACCCCTACCGTCTGGCGGACGACATCTGGGGAATCGGGTTCCGGACGGCGGATACCATCGCGCGCAGAATGGGTTTTGAGCCTGACAGGCCGGAGCGGCTGCGCAGCGGCCTGCTGTATACGCTCAACCGGCTGGCCGACGAGGGACACTGTTTTGCCACCGGGCACCAGCTGCTGCAGGCGGGGCAGGAGCTTCTGGAAGTGGAGGCGGGCCCGCTGGAGACCGTCCTGCGCGGTATGACAGATTCGCAGGATCTGATCACGGAGGAATATTCCGCCGATAACGGCGCGCGGGAAACCGCCATCTACCTGCCGCCCTATTACCATGCCGAGGCCGGGACAGCGAAGCGGCTGAAAGAACTGCTGCGTGCCCTGCCGTCGGTGACCGTCCGGCAGGAGGGGCTGGAGGAGCGGGTACAGCGAAGAACGGGAATGCAGTATGACGAGGTCCAGCTCCGGGCGATCCGGACGGCGGCTGAGAGCAAGGTGCTGGTGCTGACAGGCGGCCCGGGTACCGGGAAGACCACCACCACACAGGGTATGATTGCGGCCTTCCGGGAAACGGGGGCAAAAATCCTGCTGGCGGCGCCGACCGGCCGGGCGGCCAAGCGGCTGACGGAGTCCACGGGACTGGAGGCCAAAACCATCCACCGCCTGCTGGAGATGAAGCCCCCGGAGGGCTATCAGCGCAATGCCGAAAACCCGCTGGAGGGCGATGTGCTGATTGTGGATGAATGCAGCATGATCGACATTATGCTGATGTACAGCCTTCTCCGGGCGGTGCCGGACAGCATGACGCTGATCCTGGTGGGCGATGTGGACCAACTTCCCAGCGTCGGCGCCGGGAATGTGCTGCGGGACATCATTGCCTCGGCCTGCTTTCCGGTCATCCGCCTGACGCGCATCTTCCGCCAGGCACAGACCAGCCGCATCATCATGAACGCCCACCGCATCAATGCCGGAGGAATGCCGGATCTCTCCAACGGCCGGAATACGGACTTTTTCTTCATGGACGTGGAGAAGGAGATGAAGGCGAAAGGGCTGGATACCGCCGAAGCGGCAAATGTTTCGGAAGAAGCGGCAAAGACCGTCCTGGAGCTGGTGCAGCGGCGGCTGCCGCGGCACTTCCGGATTTCTCCCCGGGAAATTCAGGTTCTGACGCCCATGCAGCGGGGTCCCGCCGGCGCGGCAAACCTGAACCTGCTGTTGCAGGAAGCCGTAAACCCGGGAGAAGGCGGGCTGCAGCGCGGCGGTATCCGGTACCGGAAAAATGACAAGGTCATGCAGATCCGCAACAACTACGACAAGGAAGTTTTTAACGGCGATATCGGCTTCGTGCAGGAAGTGGATCAGGAGAACCGCAGCCTGACGGTGAACTTTGAGGGCCGGCAGGCGGAGTACGAGGCGTCGGAATTGGATGAGCTGGTCCTGGCCTACGCCACGACCATCCACAAGGCGCAGGGTTCGGAATACCCGGTGGTGGTGATGCCCGTGCTGATGAGCCATTACATGATGCTGCAGCGCAATCTGATTTACACCGGTGTTACCCGTGCAAAGCGGGGTATGGTGATGGTGGGCTCCAGAAGGGCGCTCGCCTATGCCGTCCGGAACATCAACATCCGCAGGCGCAACACCCTGCTGGCGGACCGGCTGAAAAAGACATGAAACCACGGTCTGTAAAGATGAAGCGGGTCTTTCTGGCGCTTCTCGCAGCCGTGGTGCTGGCCGGCTGTGCGCTCTGCTTCCTGCCGGAGCGCAGCCTGCCGGAGGCGCTGCGGCCGGCTGCGGAAGCGGTCCGGCAGGCGGTACGGCAGCTCCGGGAGCGCCTGCGTCCCGAACCTGTTCCGGACCCGGATGCGGACTCCTGTGAGGTTCTCTATGCCGTTGACGGCGACACCCTGCTCCTGCTGATAAACGGGGAGAAGGTCACCGTGCGGCTGATCGGCATCGATGCGCCCGAGAGCGTGCACCCCGAAGCGGAGAAGAATACGCCGGAAGGCA
>CAZBXX010000096.1:0-9312 GCA_964495965.1 uncultured Oscillospiraceae bacterium
AGCGCTAAAATCAGTTGTCCTCAAATTGTGGACAACTGATTTTGTATATGTTATATTCCATACTATCTTTTAAACTATTAATTTATCTATAAATTTACAGAGAATTCTTGGCATTGGTCTGTTCACGGATATAATGGAGCCAGGAACACGATGGAAAGGACGGATTGATAAGGATCAGATTTCTTTGCAGCTGCATACTGCCGTTAATGAGTTGGGGGCTGTCTCCTGTTTCGAGACAGCCCCGTTCGGTGCGCCGGGCTGTGATTACGCTATGTTTGCGGCTTTCAGCTCAGCATCCATGGCCTCAAGTTTCTCGGGAGTCATGCCGGTGGCGGGGAAGGAGGCGAGCTTTCTCGCGCTGATACCGAACGCCATTTTGATGCGTTTGTCGGTCAGGTCCATCCCGTACTTTCCGCAGATTTCAACTGCTTTCGGGTTTGCTGCAAGATCTTTGACTTTGCTGTCAGCTGTTAACATGGTGTTTTCTCCTTTTCACTAAAATTGATTGAGTATTTCCTTCAGAATTGCGCCGCAGTCGGCGACAACCTTATAATTGGATATTCTGAAACTGTCGGCCGTTTCATCATTGTTAACGTTGATAATCACGCCGCTGTCTTTCATGCCGCACACGTGCTGCGCCGCGCCGGACACGCCGAACCCGATGTAGAGCTTTGGCTTTACGGTTTTGCCGCTTGTGCCGACCATGGCGTGCTCGTTCGGCATATACCCCAGGTCAGAAATCGGCCGGGTGTAGCAGAGGGCAGCGCCAAGTTTTCCCGCAAACTCCCTGACATGTTCCAGGTTTCCACTGATTGCCGAGCCGAGGCCTGCGCAGACGAGAATCTCCGCCTTTTCGACAGGCAGTTCCGTCTCGGTGACGGGCTCGCTCTCTACCAGTTCAATACCGGGTCCGCAACCGGCGTGCCAGGCGGGGCTGTAAGCGACTGCTTCCGCATCACGGGCGGCCATGGCAGTACGGTCAAAGACGCCGGGCTTGATGGAAGCCATGACCGGGCGGCAGTTCGGAATAACGTACTCTCCCATGAGTTTTCCGCCGAACGCCGGCGCAATCATATGGAGTTCGTCTTCCGCGTCCAGCCTGAGCTCCGTACAGTGCGCGGCAAGGCCGGTTTTCAGTTTCGCGGAAACCGTCGGCGCAACTTCCGCGCCCTGTGCCGTGGCAGCGATCAGAAACACGTCCGGCTTCAGCGCTGCGGCCATTTCAGCAAGCGTTTCAGCATACAGGACGGGGTTATACGCCGCCAGAGCCTCATGAACAGCATAAATCACCTTGTCGGCGCCGCTGCTTTTCAGTTCCTCAACCGGCGCGTCACTGCCGGCAAGCAGGACCGCTGCGAAACAGGTCTGTTCCCTGGCTTCGGCGTAGACTGCCTTCGCCTTTGACAGGATTTCGTAGTAGGACGGACTGATCACACCGTTATTCTGTTCGGAAAGAATCCAGACTTCTTTCATTATGCCGCCCCTCCTTACTTTTTCGCCGTCAGAACGATGCGCAGCAGTTCGGCCGCTTTTTCGGCATCGTCTTTTCCGGAAATCTCGACACAGTCGCGGTGGAAGTCAGCGTCAAGGTACCCCACCGCCTGGGTGGGTGAACCGGCAAGGCCGATCCTGCCCTCGTCCAGATCCGGCAGATCTGCAGCAGTCAGCCTGGTAAAGGGTTTCTTTTTTGCGGCAAAGATCGCCATAACGTTGGGATGGCGCACAGTGTTAAGCCGTTTGGTTACGCCGATTACCGCCGGAAGGGAAAGCCTGTAAGTGTTGACTGCGCCTTCCACTTCTTTTTTTGCAAGGCAGCACTGCTCGTCTGTCATTTTGAAACCGATGACATCGGTCAAGTGAGGCAGACCGAGCCACACGCCAAGCTGGGAAGGCACGTGGGCTGTCGAACCGTCATCGCTGGCGTTACCCAGCAGAACCAGATCAAAGGGGCCCGTCTTTTCGATGCCTTTGGCAAGCGTGTAGGAAGTTGCCAGGGCATCTGCGCCGCCGAGCTTTCGGTCGCTCAGAAGGACGGCCTCGTCACAGCCGTAGCCAAGAGCTTCGCGAAGCTGCTTCTCGTTGCTGTCCGGTCCCATGGAAAAGAGCGTGACTTTACCGCCGAATTTGCTTTTCAGCTGGAGTGCGAGTTCAATGGCGTGCAGATCGGTACCGCTGATAACAGAATCGATGCCGCTTCTGATCAGCGTCTTGGTCACAGGGTCCAGGGAAATCTGGTTGTATTTGTCAGGATCCGGTGCGACCTTCATACATACAGCAATGTTCAATGCCATGATACGACCTCGCTTACTCCAGATGGTTGGCAACCATTTCCACAATGTGCGGGAGGGCAAAGCAGCCGATGGAGTTGACCTTGGCGTCGCGGAAGTAACGTTCGATCCCGTTTTCACGGATAACGCCGTTGCCGCCGTTGAGAACAATGCACTCGCTCGCCACGTGTTCGAAAATGCGGGCCGCCTTTACTTTGGCGATCCAGGATTGCTGAATGGCGTCCGGATCTCCCCTGTCAAGGCCCTCCAGAACCCCGTAAACCAGACCGCGCAGCAGCTCGATATCCATCTTCAGTTCCGCAAGGGTATGCCGCATTGCCTGATAGGCGTTGAAGATCGACTGATCACCGTGCATACGGCTGCGGGCATTTTCCAGAGTCTGTTCAAAAACGCCTTCCGCAGAGCCGAGAGCACCGGCCGCCATCAGGGCGCCGATCGTACCGCCGCCGTAGTAAGTAGTATCTTCATCGCTGTCCATGACCAGCAGGAGATTTTCCATCGGTACGCAGCAGTTGTTGAAGAACATCTGGCCTGTGGACGAGCCGTTCCAGCCGACCTTGTGCTCAATATGACCTACCGTCAGGCCCGGAGTATCCTTGTGGACAAGAACATACCCAAATTCGCCGCCGAACGCTTCGGGATCAGGGGTTTTCGCACAGACCAGGTAGTACTCCGCTTCACCGGCATTGGTGGTGAAAATCTTGCCGCCGTTGATGACGATCTCGTTCGTCTCGGGGTCCACGGTAAAGCGGGTTTTGTGGTCATGCAGCCGGGTCTGGCCGGCGGGCTCGCACTGCGAGGTCGCCATGACAAAATCGCCGCGGCAGATCGGCTCCAGAACTTCGCGGTTGATCTTCTCATTGCCGAGCATGGTCAGCAGAGAGGTACCCGCATACTGGGAGTCGATACAGTTGGCAACCACGTTGCTCACTTTGCCGATCTCTTCCAGGCAGACGCCAAGATCAACCCAGCGGGGACCGCAGCCGCCGACTTCCTCCGGAAGGAACAGGCCGAGAATGCCGGATTCACCGATTTTTTTCATGATCCCGTGGGGGAAGGCACCGGTCTCTTCCATCTCATTCAGAAATGGTTTGATTTCTGTCTCGGCAATCTCGCGCGCCATGCTTTGGAGCATTTCGCGCTCTTCATTCATATACCACATATTGTATCCTCCTGATGTCTGTGATCATTCGGCGAACATGTCCGCAAAGGTGTTGAAGGGATACTCAATCAGCTCCATGTAGAAGCCGAAGTCTTTTTTGGTATCGAAAAGCGCTTCCTGAATCGGGCCGTTATCATAGTGTTCCAGTTTGTGCCAGCCGTTGGCTTTCATTTCAGCGGTTGCTTCATCAAGGTTCTCCACTTTGAAGCAGATGCTGTACACGCCTTTTTCTGTACGCGCAAGTCTTCCTGAGTGGGTCTGATTATCCGGGTCGATGGAACGGAAGGCTTCCAGCCCAATTGGGAAGGGCTCGTAGGCAACATCCACTCCGTAGTCTTCCATCGGCATGTTCATCAGCAATTCGTGCCCGATCAGCTTCTCTACGTTGCCGACGAAAGCGTCGTAATCATCGGGCTTCACGTGCATGTGATCAAAACGGATTATTTTCATTGCCGTTACCTCCGCCTTCCGGAATCAGTCCGTGTAGGTACTCTCGGCCCAGGCCTTCTGTTCCGGGGTACGGAAGTCGCTGATGGGAAAATCCATTTTGGTCCAGTGCGGGATCGCAGGCTCTTCGGGGTCATGGTAAAGCTGAACAACGTTTCCTTCCTTGTCATAGAAGCAGAAGGTCATGCAGCCGGGAGCCGCTTCCCAAGGCGGGGACTGAGGCCGGTAGCCGTTTTCCACAATGTAGTCGTACCACTCGTTGATGTCGCCTTCCACGGCAAAGCCCTGCTCTGTATGACCGGTAAAGCCGTAGTCCGTTGTGTTGACAAGCTCTACTTTCGGCCAGATGGGATGGCAAAGCTCGATCGGCGCGCCTCTCCAGTTGTCCAGAGTGGCGATCTCCCACACGTGGTCAATGCCGTCCTGCCAAACCTCCTGGGAGCCGACTGAATTGGGAAGAATATCATTCGGAACGATCAGGCGGGATGTAAGTTCCAGGCCGAGAACATCGCGGTAGAGATGGATTGCTTCATCCATGTTCTTGACAGTGGTCATCTGATGGTGAAGGCTGCCAACCTGCATTTTCTTTTCTGACATGTTGAGTTCCTCCTTGTTTTATTTTGTTTTCTGTTTCCAGGTGTTGCCAATATAGATTGACAATATATTCCTGTTATGATATGATGATATCATGGAACCCTAGAGAAGAAAAACAGTATTATCGGATTAATATAACAGGTTTAAACTTGATAGGAGACTGTTATGAACAGCAAATGGCTGAATTCTTTCATGACCGTCGCACAGGAGGGCAGCGTTACCGCAGCAGCGGGAAAACTGTATATTTCCCCGCAGGCGCTCCTGCAGCAGATCAACCTTATGGAGGAAGAAGTCGGCGTGCCGCTCTTTCAGAGAAGCAGAACCGGTATGGAACTCACTCTCGCGGGAAAGGAGTTTCTTGCCGGCGCGCAGGAGATCGAGACTGTTTATGCCAGAACGCTGTCCCGCAGCAGACTTGCCAGCAAGACAGAGAGAATCATCCGCATCCCCATGATGAGCAGCATCGTTCTGCCACGCTTCCTGGAATCGGTCTGCGCACGCTATCAGCAAATGGTGACATCACAACGGATCGAAGTCATCAGCTCGGAATTCGGGAACTGGATGGATGGCCTGAAAAACCTGGAATATGATATCATTGAGCATTTTGCACTTGACGGGCAGTGCCCTGCAGGGATCCATTTCGAATATCTTTCCGATGTCCCGTCATGGTGCATCACCTCAGCCTATCATCCGTTCTCAGACAGAAAAACCGTCCGCCCGGAGGACCTCGAAGGGCAAACCATTCTTACACCGGATACTTCATACAATCTGATGGCGTATCTGCTGATCTATCTCGAAACGCACACTATCAAAGCAAAAATCGAAAACATTTCAAATGACCGCTACACGATCCTGGACGGCATCATGAACGGCGGGGTATACATGGGAGATCGTGATATGGCCAGGATTTTTGTCGGCTGTGCGGCTGTTCCGCTGGCATTTGACAACCATGTGAAACACGGGCTTGCCTGCCGAAAAGAGATGTATGACGCATACCGGCCTTTCTTTGAAATTGCCCGCGAGGTGTACGGAGAACAGGACGGAAATATGTGATATAAACGTGTGTACCTGATCGACCCGCAAATCAACTGACCGCAGAGAGAAAAGGCGGCAGATCCGGAACCAGAATCCGAATCTGCCGCAGTATTCTTTTCATAAATCGCTGATATCTCTTCACTATCACACAGAACAGATACAAATAGTATTTATCACATTGGCCTCTGATGCATCCGTCTTGCCCGTAAGGATTGATTTCCATTGCTCTTTTATGTTACAATATTGTTCGCCAAATCTCATGAATCAGAGGATGAAATCCGCAGAAAGCCGGAGGCTGTTGGTTATGACACATGACGTTTTTTCCTTCGTAATTTACATCATCCACGCATGCGCCAACCGATGGAACTCAACCCCGGCAAAGGTATACCGTGAGATGAAGGAAACCGGCTGCATCGACCAGTTCCTGGTGCCCCATTACGAGATTCTTCATACACAGAGCAGCGACTATGTGGTTGATGACGTTCACGAATACCTGAAGCTGAGAGGAGTGGCGGTATGATTGTCTATCACGGTTCTTCCATTGTCGTTGAGCATCCGGATTCCCTGCATTCCTTTCGCCCGCTTGACTTCGGAATGGGGTTTTACGTCACAACGGTCGAAGAACAGGCAGCGCGCTGGGCGAGGAGAAAGGCCGATCTGACCGGCAGCCCTTCCGCAGTTGTGAACCGCTATCAGATGTCAGAAGAGTTCGGCAGTCTGAAACTGAAATCCTTTGATGACGATCTGGCAGAGTGGATCGATTTTGTCTGCCGCTGCCGCGATGGGGAGCCGGATTATCAGGCATTTGACCTGATCTACGGCAAGGTCGCCAATGACAAAGTTTTCCGTGTTGTGGATCTCTACCGTGCCGGCATCTGGGAGAAAGAGCGTGCTTTGCGGGAAATCAAAGTATACCCGAATTACGACCAGTATGCTTTCATTACACAGAAAGCGATTGACCAGCTGCTTGTTTTTGATTCTGTAATGGAGGTCTAGATATGGACGAACAGGTATTGGAACGTATCTACCAGGAAAGGCTGGAAGAAAAGATCATCGAATACCTTGCCAAAAATGAAAGCATTTCCCTGAATCGGGCAATGGATCTCTATTACTCCAGCAAACTGGCAGAGAAAATCCACGCAGGCAAGGAAGGCGTGCAGTATCTGGACCACAAAGTGCTGGCACAAATCCTGAGGGGGACGGAACCGGAATTGTTCAACGCTTTGGTTGAATAGTCCCCCGGAAGAACCTTAAGTGAAATAGAATCGAAGGCCTTACGAAGTAAACACAGGGCGGCAGTGAAGCTCAGGCTCACTGCCGCCCCGTTGCTTATTCAAAACTGCCGTAGCCTGCGACGGCTTCGTCCACGGTGATTTCACCTTTGCCGACCTGGAAGGCCGCGGCCCGGACCTGTACGGCGACGGTATCCCGAAGGCCGAGCAGTTCCGGGGTTATGATCCGGTCGGAAGGCAGCTGGCCAAAGGGCGCATAAACCGCGTCAAAGGACAGATCCGTGGTCGGCGTCACCAGGCGCTTCACGGAGGCCATCTCGTTCAGCGTCTTGTCCGTGATGAGAAAGCGCATGAACTCATTGGTCATGTCCAGATTATCGCAGTTTTTGTTCACGGAGAACTCCAGGGAGATGCTGTCGATAAAGTATCCGCCGTCATCGGTGAGCGGGAGCGGGAAAAAGGCGTAATCAAACGGCGCGCTGATGAAGGCCTCGGACTGGCTTTCCCGTTTTTTGGTTCCGGATACGGTATCGCCGGTGCAGATCATCATGGGCACATCGCCTTCAAAAAACCGCAGAATCACCTGGGAATAGTTGTCCTCGATCTGATCGCACGCGGCAAGGTCGATGCAGCCGGAGCGGACCAGCTGTTTCACCGTCTCCAGCGCCGGACGCATGTATTCCCCGGCGGCGGGATCCGGCGCATTGGCAGCCGCAAGCGCTTCCGGGTGTTCCGCAAGGGCGGCCACGAACAGCGTATACGCGACCGAATTCATAAAAGAGCTGGTGGGCGCGAGGCTGTAGCCCATCATGGGGCTCACATAGCCCCTGCCGCGGAGCGCTTCGCAGACGGCCTGCAGCTCGGTCCACGTGGTTGGGATGCTGAGGCCTTCCTTTTCAAACAGGTCCCTGTTTACCAGCATGCCGTAGGTGCGGCTGAAAACCGGCACCATCAGCACGCGGTCTTCCGCGTCACGGCTGAGCAGACGGGGGCGGATGCAGGCCAGATCCAGGCCCAGGGCGGGGTCGGACAGATCCTCCATGTGGGCGAATACCGGATCGTATTTCTCGTTGCCGATCATCCAGGAATAGGAGAAGAAAATGTTGGGTTTTTCGTTGCCGTCCAGCGCCGTGCCCAGCACGTTGCTGTAATCGTCCAGTTTCACATAGCTGAGCTGCACGTTCGGATACCACTCATTGAAGCGGTCAAACTCCAGCTCCAGGGCCTCAAAGTTATCGTAGCTTCCGACAACCGTGAGTTTGCAGTCCGCAGCCGTATCGAGGGCCGGTTTGAACCCGGAGACGGGCTCGGTCTGCGGTTTGCCGCCGCAGGCCGCCAGCGATATCAGTGTGCAGAGCGCCAGAATAACGCAGAGCGCCTTTTTCATGATCTTTTTTCCTCCCTGATTCTGCGGATTTCCTTGATAACCAGCTTGATGTCGATGGGTTTTGCGATATGCCCGTTCATGCCGGCGTTGAGGCACTCGGTGACGTTCTCGGAAAACGCGTCCGCCGTCATGGCGATGATCGGGATGGAGGCCGCCCACGGGCGGTCCAGCGCGCGGATCGCGCGGGTGGCATCCAGTCCGTTCATTTCCGGCATCTGAATGTCCATAAAGACCAGAGCGTACTTCCCTTCCTCCGCCTGGCTGATTTTCTCCACGCAGATGCGGCCGTTTTCGGCGCGCTCCGCCGTGATGCCGAACATGCCGAGCATGGTGGAGATGATCTCCCAGTTGATATCATTGTCCTCCGCGATCAGGATGTTCATGCCCTGCAGATCGGAATAGTCGTTCTCCGGTTCGACGGACTTTGCCTCGGTCCCAAGGAGCTCGTTGATTTTATCGTAAAGCCTGGAGCGGAACAGCGGCTTGCTGACGAAGCCGTTTGCCCCGGCGTCCTTCGCCACATCCTCGATCTCCGACCAGTCGTAGGCGGAGATCAGCAGAATGGGAATGCCGGAATCCACTTCCGTACGGATGCGGCGGATCGTCTCGACCCCGTCGAGATCCGGCATCTTCCAGTCCAGGATCACAACGCTGTAATCCTTTCCCGTCCGGTGCCGGTGCGAGATCATGCCGAGCGCTTCCAGCCCGCCGGTCGCGCGGTCGGCCTTAACGCCGAGGGATTCCAGCGTTTCGACCGCGGTCTCGAGAAGGACCTCGTCGTCGTCGACCACGAGAACGTCCATCGGGTCGAGCATCATATCTTCCCTCTGCCGGTCGGCAACGGGAAGATCCAGCGTCACGGTGAACGTGGTTCCTTTCCCCTGCTCGCTTTCGCAGTCGATGGTGCCGCCCATCAGATCGACCATCTGTTTGGTGATGGCAAGGCCCAGCCCGGTGCCCTGAATGCTGTTCACACGGCTGTCGGTCTGACGGGAAAACGCCTGGTACATGGTGGCCATGAATTCCGGACTCATGCCGATGCCGGTATCGGATACGACGTACGTAAGCTGCACGCAGCCGGGCCTGCGGCTTTCCGTCTGGCGCATGTCCACGCTGACGCGGCCGCCCGGTTCCGTGTATTTGATGGCGTTGGAAAGAATGTTGATA
>CAZBXX010000097.1:0-8935 GCA_964495965.1 uncultured Oscillospiraceae bacterium
GCCACAGGCCCTTCACGAAGTCGATCAGGCTGCCGTACTTCATGATGTCCGTGACCATGTGCAGGTAGTTGTAACCCCAGATCATGTACATGTAGTAGAAGGTGTCCTTGACGCCTCTCCACTCTCTGTGCTTGAGCAGGCCGGTCTTATCCTCATAGAGTTCGCCCAGACGGCGGCCGCCTTCTTCGGCGGAGTGGGGCTTGCCATACCAGAAATCCTTGAGTGTCTTGCTCAGTTTTTTCTTAGCCATCTTATTTGCCCTCCTGGATGTGCTTGATCTCAATGCTCTCCACAAAGGCCTGGAAGCGGGTGCGCAGCTGGCCGGACGCGGAGTTGATGTATTCCTTTTCAATCGAGCATACGGGAAGACCAAAGTCGCGTTTCATAATGAAGGTGTCGATGACACGCTCATAGCTCCAGTACTCGCAGAACTTATTGGAAGCAACGATGATACCGTCTGCATGGTACTCTTTAGCAAGATCGGCAAGCCTCTGTTTACGGGCGCGCATTTCATCCTGCGGGATGAAGCGCGGGCAGTTGGAGGTCTTCAGATAATGCTCGGCAATGGCGCGCAGCGGGCTCTTGCCCTCTTCCACCACGATGGGCATGCGGGACTCCACCGCACCGTAGCAATAACGGTCGCAGACGACCAGCGCTCCGCAGCCTTCAATCAGCTTGGTAAAGTCGGGGTCGTCGTTTTCGGAGCCGGCCAGAACCACCTTGCAGCGGAAGTTCTTTTTCTTGTCCGGTTTACGAGTCTTCATCTCTTCCGCCGTCTCGCGAAGGTACGGAAGGATGAGGTCCTTGGGACATGCGAGTGAAACCAGCTGAATGACATGGAATTCATAACCGGTAATGGTGGGGTTGTCGAGCTTGCGGTAGTCGCCGATCTCATTAATGAGGCGGCATACCTCGTTGTGCTTCTCGATGGTCTTCAGCAGGGCTTCGTCCGAGATGTCGATGCCGAAGTGCTCATGCAGCGGCTCCAGAACGTGTGCGCGAAGCTGTTTTTCAAAGTGCAGATAGCTGTTCTCGGTGTTTTTGAAGGGAATGTCGCAGAATTCGCAGAAGAAGTCGTCATTGTCGATGATGCGCATGTCATCGACCGAGTCGAGGTGCTTCTGCTGCAGGTGCTCCTGGAAACGGCAGGTAGCGGTGCAAGTCTCAGTTGCCATCTGGGCATCCAGGAAGTTGTATCCGCCTTCCAGAGCGCGCTCCAGCAGGCTGCGGGCATAATGACATACACGGCCGGACAGATAGTAGGTCGCAATGTCAGGGGAAGTGCAGCGCGGTGCCCTCAGACGGACTGAGAAGCAGCCGGGCAGGTCGAGAAGCACTTCAGGCATGAAGTAGCAGGTGTAACCAATGGCGCGCTTGCCTTCTGCTTTCGCCTTCTGGACAAGCTCGTTGTTGGCTTCCTGAAGCAGATTCTCAAAGTAGATCAGGTGTTTGAGATCTCTCACAGATAACCCTCCATTATGATTGTTCAGACCTCCGCCGCAGGCCGCGGCTTCGATCCGCTTACCGTTTTTGGGGCCTGCAAAAGGGCGCAGAAACCCCCACTTTCACGCTCTTTATTATAGCTGCGTGTCAAAGCCTTGTCAATGAGCAAACTTATATAAAATGACCAAATTCCTGCAGGAATTTGGCCTGTTTTTGTTCGGTATTTTACACTTTTGCTGCGTTTGTCTAAACGAAACCGCCGTCCAAAATTGCACGGCGGTTTCCCTGTTTTCCGGGTATCCGGTTCCCCTGATTTACCAGAGATTCACGCTTCCGGTTTCGTCTCCGCGGACCCAGTAGGCCTTATTCTCGTCGACTCTCACATAAACTTTATCGACATTGCCTACGCGGGCAAGGATCTCAGCACCGGTGATTTCTCCGCCGAGAGGAGACTGGATGATGACTTCAGCAGTCTTCTTCGCAGCAGCCTTGCGGGCGGCGGGCTTCTTTTCCGCAGCCTTTTCAACAGCGGTTTCCGTTGCCCTGACAGCGCTCTTCACAGCCTTTTCCACCTTGGCCGTCGCCTCGGCAGCCTTCACGGATGCAGTCTTAACCGCTTTCTCCGCAGCAGCCTTGCGGGTGGCAGTCTTCTTCTCCACCGGCTTTTCCTCAGCAGCTTTCTTTGTGCTCATTGCAATACTCCTCCTTTCTTCGGGATTGCATCGGAGTATAGCACCGCTGTCATTTCTTGTATATGTGCAATATTCACAAAAAACGACACCGCCATTTGTGCAAAAACACAATTTGGCGGTGGCTTTCCCGTTATTCAGAAGATTGAAACTGCTTACATCCGTTCCGGCGCGCTGACCCCGATGATGCCAAGGGAGATCTCTATTACCTGCCGGACTGCCGCGCAGAGCCTCAGCCGGGCTTCCAGAATACCGGGCTCAGCGTCCTTGATGCGGCAGACGGTATAAAACTTGTGGAAGCGGGTAGCAAGCTCCGTCACATATTTATTGATGCGGCTGGGGTCGTAATCCTTCGCCGCCTGACGGATTTCCTCCGGCAGGGCTGCCAGCTGCTTGATGACTTCCCGCTCTTCCGGCACCGTCAGCCGAGCGGTGTCGGCATGGGCAGCCTCTTCAAGCCCGTGTCCAAGCTCCGCAAGGGCGGCAATCAGGGTGCAGATGCGGGCATGCGCGTACTGAACATAGTACACCGGATTCTCGCTGTCCTGCCGCACGGCCAGATCCAGATCGAACTCCACCGGCGACTCCGGCCGGGAGTTAAAGAAGTAGCGCGCGGCATCTACCGGTACCTCGTCCAGCAGGTCGGTCAGCGAGATGGCCTTGCCGGTGCGTTTGGACATCTTCACCGGTACCCCGTCCCGCATCAGCTTTACCAGCTGCATCAGCACGATGTCCAGCCGGTGCTCGCCGTCCAGCCCCAGGGCGTCCATGGCGCCCTTCAGCCGGGCTACGTGCCCGTGATGGTCGGCACCCCAGATGTTGATGGCCCTGTCAAAGCCCCGGGTTTCCAGCTTGTTGCGGTGGTAGGCAATATCCGCAGCAAAGTAGGTATAGAAGCCGTTGCTGCGGCGCAGCACGTCATCCTTCAGGTCCAGTTTTGCGATGGCCTCTTCGCTTTTCCCTTCCGCGCGCAGGCGGCTGCCGATGATTTCGGCGGTCTTCAGCCAAAGGGCGCCGTCCTTCTCATATGTGAAGCCCAGCTCGCCAAGGCGGTCTACCGAATCCCTGACAAAACCACTCTCGTGCAGCTCCGACTCCAGAAACCACCGGTCGTATTCAATGCCATAGCGGCGCAGGTCCGCCTGCATGTTCGGGATGTTGCGCTTCAGGCCGAATTCCGCCATGGCGGCATGGCGCTCTGCCACCGGCTTTTCCAGCCAGCCGTCCCCGTTCTCTTCCAGAAAGGCTTTTGCAAGCTCAATGATATCCTCGCCGTGATAACCGTCTTCCGGGAAGGCAGGCGCATCCCCGCCCAGCAGAAGCTCCTGATAGCGGGCGTCGATGGAGGTGGCAAACTTCTCAATCTGGTTGCCGGCGTCGTTAACGTAGAACTCGCGGCTGACCTCATAACCGGCAAATTCCAGTACCGAAGAGAGTGCGTCACCCAGTACGCCGCCGCGGGCGTTACCCAGGTGCATGGGGCCGGTCGGATTGGCGGATACAAACTCCACCATCACTTTCTTCCCTGCCCCGTCGGCAAGGCGGCCGTAGTCTGCGCCCTCGTCCCGGACGGCGTCCAGCACTGCGCAGTACCAGTTTTCGGAGAGACGGAAGTTAATGAATCCGGGACCTGCCACTTCGACAGACGAGAAAAAGCTCCCCTCCAGATTGCAGTGGGCAACCAGCGCCTCGGCAATTTTCCGCGGTGCCATGCGCAGTGCGCGGGCCCCGGTCATGGCGTGGTTTGCGGCAAAGTCGCCGTTCTGCACGTCTTTCGGGATTTCCACGGTTCCGTTCAGCTCCGCGCCGGCGGGCAGGGTGCCGTCCTCTGCCGCCGCGGCTAATGCTGCGCGCAGCAGTTCTTCCGCGCTCTTTTTCGCCTGTTCAATCAGATTAGCCATTTGCCTTCTTCTCCATCTCTTTCACCGAAATCTTAAACTTGTTCCTCGCCACAAATGCATGCCCCAGGTCGGTCACATAGTCGATCTCCACGTCACCGCCGTTTTCGTTGAAGTTGTGGCGGATCTTCCGGGTGTCAATGCCCAGCATCATCTGCCCGTAAGGCGTGGAATAGGGGAAGGAATCCCGCACGCCCTCGCGGAAGACCATTCGCCCGGTCAGCATGCCGTCACGGTCCACCACCACCTGGTCCGGCATCACCATAACGCTGGTGCGTGTTCCCTCCAGGCCGGTGAGTTCCGACTCCTGATAACTCAGCACACCGACGCCGTCGTCAAAAAAATAGTATCCGGCGGTATCAAACAGCATGGTGCTGTCTCCCTGATCCCCGCTTTCGCTCTGTTTATTGGAAATGGAAATCCATACGTCTTTCATCATGGGGTTTCACTCTCCTTCCGGAATGGGCCACGGCGAGATGGCCTGCCCTGTGACCGTGCCGGCATCTTCGCCCAGAAACAGCGACGCCGCCCGGTTGAAGGCCACCGGGCTGCCGCTGGTAAAGTAACGGATTTCTCCCCTGCCGCCGGTCATCCTGTTCTTCAGCAGCATGGCACAGAGGGAGGCCGCCCCGCTTTCCGCTGCGCTGACCAGGGTCACTTCCGGCCCCAGAAAGTTCGAAAGCGCTTCCCCGATAATGCCGTAATGGGTACAGCCCAGCAGCAGCGCCCCGGCTCCCGCATCCTTTACCGGCTGCAGATATCGCTGTACCGCATCCCGCAGCAGCGGATCCTCTGCGGCAACATGCCCGCTCTCGATCAGCGGGACAAAATCCGGGCACCCGACCGAAATCACATCACGCCCGGGACAGGCTTTCTGCAGTGCCTGCTGATATCCGCCGCTGCGGATGCTGGCTTCCGTGGCGATCACGGCAACCGGACTGTTCCCCGGCAATCTGCGCATCCAGTCGGCGGAAGAGCTCAGCACGCCCACCGCCGGTACCGGCCACGCTTCCAGAATATCTGCTGCATTGGAGGACATGGTTCCGCAGGCCACCAGAATCGCCTTCACGCCGAAGCCGGACAGAAAGCGCAGATTCTGCTCTGCCATGCAGCGCAGCTGTGCCCGGGTCTTTTCCCCGTATGGCAGCCTGCCGCTGTCGGCAAAGTAGATGATGTTTTCCTCCGGCAGCAGTTCCCGCAGGGCCTTCAGCCCGGTGAGGCCGCCTAAACCGGAGTCAAAAATTCCGATCGGTCTGTTATCCATGCTCTGTTCCGCGCCTCCAAATTGCTTGCGCTATTATAATGGAAAGCGCCTGCAATTACAAGCGCTTTTTCTGTCTGGATTTTTCGTGAAGGAAGGCGTATAATGCCTTCCGCAGCCGTCCCCTGGCAACCGATTCTTCAGCGTGTCCGCCGGAACAGCTGCGCGCACAACAGGAGGAAGCATCCATGCATGATGAACTGACCCGCGAAGACATTCGCAAAATGAAGGAAGAACTCGACTACCGCCGTCTGGAATTAATGCCCGGCCTTATTGAAGAGGTGAAACGCACCCGCGCCTTCGGCGACCTGAGCGAGAACTTTGAGTATAAAGCCGCCAAGCAGGCGCAAAACAAAAACCGCAGCCGCATCCGCTACCTGGAGGGTATGATCCGGACTGCGGTAATCATTGAAGACAAATCGGAAAGCGACAGCGTCGGGCTTTTTGACGAGGTGGATATTTATATGCCAGAGGATGACGAGGTGGAAACCATCCGCGTCGTCAGCACTGTGCGCACGGACCCGCGCAGGGGTCTCATCAGCCGTGAATCCCCCTTCGGCAAACAGGTTCTTGGCAGGAAGGTCGGCGACCGCTTCACCGTACAGGTGAACGAAAGCTACAGCTATGAGGCCGAAATCCGTGCCATCCGCAAGTCAGAAGACGACGGTTCCGTCCCCCTGATGGGATACTGAACCGTCCCTGCGGAGCGACGCTCTGACACCGGTTCAACGGCATACGAACAACAAGATCCTATTCGCATCACTGCAGGCGGACCGCGCCGTTGAGCGCGGTCCGCCTGTGTTCCGTACTGTTCGGTTTTCTGCTCAGGCGCGGATGATGTTCACTGTCCGGTCGTCCGGCTTCCCGTCATAGTACTTTTCCAGTACCTTCTCAAAAATGTCGCAGTCCAGATCCGCCAGGCGGAACAGCGTCATGCTGCTGCGCAGCTTCAGGTCATCTGGATAGCCGAAGATTTCAGAAGCGCTCAGACCCTCCAGTTCCAGCAGTGCGGAAGAGATCTCCTTCAGCCTTTCGCCGAGCACCGGGTGGGCCAGGTATTCCTTCGCCTCATCCAGATCGCGGATGGCATAGTACTGCGCCGTGCTGGAGAATCCCAGCCCCTGAATCTGCGGAAAGATGTACCACATCCAGTGGCTGCGCTTGCGGCCGGACCGGATCTCTTTCAGTGCCTGGTCATAGTCGTATTGCTGTGCTTTCAGAAAGCGGGATAAATCAGCCATATCGGGATACCTCTTCTCAGTTGTCCCGGCCGGCAATGTCCCGCAGCAGGTTTTCGCGCTTGCGGACTTTGGTGTCGTCCCACTCCCAGCCTCTCTCCAGCAGCCAGTATGTCACCGGCTCCTCCACCGGTTCCCCTTCCTGGATCTCCACGTCCGGCTTCATGTTCATGAGTTTCTTCCGGGTCTCATAGGCGCGCAGTTCCTGCAGGGTAAAGGGCAGGCCCTCCTCCTCAGCGATGGGCAGCAGCACGTATTCCACCACTGATTCTCTCAGTTCCAGACTGCCGGGATAGCAGGCCAGCGCATCTTCCACTTTCTTCTGCAGCGCAGGCTCCGCATCGTAACGTTCAAAGAAAGCCTCCACATTCGTCATAAAAAACTCCTTTTCCACGGCACAAAAATGCATCAATGCCCTTGACAAATCCAAAAATGTCTGTATAATACACTTTGCGTTTAGCGGGATTGTGTAAAGGTAGCACAGCGGACTCTGACTCCGTATGTGAGGGTTCGAATCCTTCTCCCGCTGCCAGAACAATACTCTTGATTTGTTAGCAAGTCAAGGGTATTTTGCTTTTATCGGCTTGTTTTCAGCTTGCAAAGTTCCTGAGACCCTGAATTGTACAATTATTATAACATACAGTCGCAGAGAGGCGAAAATAGTGATGGAAAAGCAGGAATTTGACACGCCAAGCATAACTTTTAATAGAAGTTGTGCTTGCTTTTTTGCAGGAGTATGTTATACTGGTAACATACTTTGTGGGAGATGATAGAATGGCTTTGGCAAAACAGGAACGAGTTGAGATTCCGCCCCATTGCGTTAAGGTACCCAATGGGAAAAACATCTATATTCATTATACTGTTCGTGCTTACAGAAATGAGAAGGGCCAGCCTACCAGTGAAAGGATTTCCATAGGTAAACTGGACCCTGAAAGCGGGAAGCTGATTCCCAACAACAGATATTATGAGCTTTTCGAGAAGCGAGCCCCTCTGCCAATGGCCGAATATGTACGGGATTACGGCATATATGCGGCATTTCGAGGCATTTCCGCAGATCTTGGACTGGATAAACTTGTCAGGAAGCATTTCCCGGAAGACGCTGATGAGATTTTAACCATAGCGCAATATATGTTCAGTGAAGGAAATGTCATGTATTATCTTCCTGACTGGCAGGAGACAAAGCTGAGCTTCAGTAAGACAGCCCTTTTATCTGGCGCGCTTAGCCGTATCTTCAGCCGCATTGACAACAGAAGCCGTATCGCTTTTTTTAATGACTGGATGAAGAAACGGAAAACGCAGGAGTTTGTGGCTTATGATGTAACAAGCATTTCCAGCTATGGAAAAGGGTTGCTGAATGCGGAGTGGGGATACAACCGTGACAAGGAGAAACTGCCCCAGATCAATTTCGGGATGTACTATGGCGAAGAAAGTATGCTGCCTCTATACTACCGAATTTATCCCGGAAGCATTCCGGATAAAGCGCACCTTCGGTATATGGCTGAGGATACGTCTTTTCTGAACAGTAAAAAAGTGAAGTTTGTTATGGATCGGGGCTTTTATTCTGCGGAAAACCTTCGATATCTGGTGGAAAAGAACTGTCGTTTCATCATTGCACTCCCGGGGTCCCTGAAATATTGCAGAGACCTGATTGACCAGCATAAAGACGAGATTGTCAACAAATCTGAATATTACCTCGGCGCAGAAAAGCCATATGGCAAGGCATACGATATAACCGAGCTTGGTTTTCGTATGCGGGTACATCTTTACTATGACCCGGATAAAGCGGCTCACGATGGACGGATTCTGCACGAAGATATTGCCAAAATGGAAAGAGAACTTGCAGAAATGCAGGAGCCTCCGGCAAGAAGCCTTCACTATGATCGCTATTTCTTCATCAATCGCTCTTCAAAGGACGGCAGCCTTTCGTACAGGCGTAATCCGGCAGCCATTGACAGAGCACTCTCTCAGTGTGGCTTTTTCCTGATTGCCGAGACTGATTTCAAAAAAACGACGGCAGAGATCCTGGAGATCTACCGCCGCCGTGATGTCGTAGAGAAAAGTTTTGATGATTTGAAAAATGACCTGGACATGCGTCGCCTGTATGTTCACAGTGACGAGGCAGCTGAGGGCAAGGCGTTTGTTGCCTTCCTGGCGTTGATCGTTCGTTCAAGGATGCAGAATCTCTTGCAGTCCTATATGTCTCAGCAGCACTTTACGTTCCGAAAAGTACTGCTTGAGCTTGACAAATCCAAAGTCGCTGTTTCTGCCGACCGGTTAAATGGCTGCCGTTTCCTTAATCCACCTACCAGAACACAGAAAGATATTCTGACTGCGCTTGATTTGCCTCTTGATCTCTTATCTGATCCGGCTCTTGTATGTTAACATTTCTTGTGCAATTCAGGTTAT
>CAZBXX010000098.1:0-8920 GCA_964495965.1 uncultured Oscillospiraceae bacterium
CCCATATCCAGAGAGAAGATGCTCTTGTCCTTCAGCCCTTCCGGCACGTCTCCCTTCACGATGCGCTGGGCGAGACCCTCGGCGATGGCCGTCTTGCCGACGCCCGGCTCGCCGATCAGTACGGGGTTGTTCTTGGTCTTGCGGGAGAGAATGCGGATCACGTTCCGGATTTCATTGTCGCGGCCGATGACGGGGTCCAGCTCGTTCTCGCGGGCCCGTTTTACGAGGTCCGTGCCGTACTTTGTCAGTGCGTCGTAAGTGCTTTCGGGGTTGTCGCCGGTCACGGGGGCGGACTTCACCTTGCTGAGTTCCGCCGTAAAGCCGTTCTTCGTGATGGCGTGGTCGGAGAAAATCCGCTTGATGGCAGACGTCGGTGCGGCGAACAGGCCGATCATCAGATGTTCGACGGAGATATAGCTGTCTCCCATGCTTTTGGCAGCCTTCTCGGCGGCGCTCAGCACGCGCGTGGCTTCCGGCGACAGATACGCATCCGAATTGCTTCCGACCTTTGGCAGCTGCGAAATGGCAGTGTCCAGTTCCGCGAGGACGGCGTTGCAGTCTACGCCCATCTTCCCCAGCAGGGAGGGGATCAGACCGCCGTCCTGGTCCACCAGGGCGTAGAGCAGGTGTTCGGGCGTGATATAGTTATTACGGTTTTCCAGGGCCATGGCCTGCGCTGTCTGAAGCGCCTCCAGGCTCTTCTGGGTCATGTTCTGAGCATTCATGTGAGTTCAACCTCCTTATACGTGTACCGGGCTGTTCAGCATCTGAGAGTAGTAGGCGGCCTCCACCTCGTGGGCGCTCAGCCGTCCGCTGATGTAACCCTTCATCAGCTTGTCAAAAAGCTTGATGTATTCCGAAAGGGCATTTGCCAGTTGCTCGGTGCTGCAGTCCCGGTCCGGGGCGGCAATGCTGCGGGTAAATCGTCCGTCATAGAGGGCATAGTGCCTGCGCGAGCCCGTCAGCGGGGCCAGATGCGCATCCTCAATGCTCTTCCAAAGGCGGAAGAACTCCGTCATCACCGCAATCAGCGCGTCCGACTGCGTCCGGAATACCACCGAGAGCTCCCCGATGGCTTCCTCCTCACCCCGGAAGAGTTCCACCTCATACTTCACCGTGGGACGGTACTTGTATTCCAGCGAGCTCTTCAGTGACATGCTGCGGGTATTCGGCGCAAAGAACGGCACCAGGTCGCTTCCGGGGCCGATCAGCCGCTCGATGGTGGACAGCACATCGTTGATCCGCCGCTCCGGCGTGGTGTAGTTCACATATTCCGCCAGAATCTGATTGATAAGCGCCGAGCGGTTGCTGCCCAGCCGGTGCGCAAGCAGATCCACCTCGCGCACGACCTCGTCATTCAGCATCAGGCTGTATAAAGTCTTTTTCAAGAAGATCAGTCCCTTCCGTTGTTCTGAGGCTATTATAAGCCACAGAGCAAAATTTGTCAAGAAAAATATATAAATTAAAATACAAAATATATATGAACAAAACAAACTTGGCAGATCTTTGAAACCGTGTTATAATGCACCGGAGGCGCGGTTCTGCCGCATCTCCGGTGATTTTGTTGTTCATGAGGCGAATGCGATGAAGCGTTTTGTTCAATCCGGATTCTCCGTCCTGCTTACGCTGCTTCTCCTGCTGTCCTGTCTTCCTGCCGCTCTGGCGGATGGGGAGCAGGATGCGTCTGCGGCCGATTCCGTGCTTGCGGAAGACGGTCTGATGCAGCCGGAGGAGACCGGCATCATTGACGGCGGGGCTCTGACCGCCTGGATGGACGACTATGTTGCCCTGAACGGCCTCGGCGGAGAGTACCAGCGCTTTTCCGTCGGCTTCTGTTACACCGCTACCGGTGACTGCTGGTTCTATCATGCGGATGACTGGATGTATTCCGCCAGCCTCTATAAGGTCCCGGTCTCCATGCTGATGGCTGAAAAGGAAGCCGCCGGCGAGATTTCCCCGGACACGGTCATTACGAACATGTACGGCAGCGGCACGCTGGAGAAGCTGGAATCCACAGCTCTGGTTCTTTCCAACAACGACAGCGGTCATATTATGGTGGAATACCTGGGCGGCACCTACAACGGCAAGTGCGCCGGGCAGACCGTCCGCTTTACCCCGCTGGGGGAGAGCTACTTCACCGAAGAAGACTTTGAAGATCTCAGTTATTACACCGCCCGGTACATGACCTATGTGATGAAGACCCTCTTTGAAGGCGGTGATGAAACCTTCCCCCATGTCGAGGGCTACCTGAGGGAAGCGCAGCCCGGGGAATACTACAATACCGATGCCACACTCAGCCACTACGGCGTTGCCCAGAAGTACGGCGCTTTTGTGGAGCAGAACGGCAATAACAACAACCACTGTGCGGCGATCATCTACACCCCCACGCCCATCATTGCTGTCGTCATGACACGGAACGTGGGGGACTACCAGCGCCGCATCGGAGAAGTGGGTGCGCATCTTGCGCAGGTTGCCCTGGAGCTGGATGAAAAGCAGGCCGCTCTGGAGCAGGAAGCTCTTGCAAAGGCTGCCGCGGAAGCCGAGGCGCAGGCCGCCGCGGAAGCTGAGGCGGCAGCTGCTGCGGCAACGCCCAATCCCGGCCCGGCCGCTCCGGCAGTCAGCGCGGCTCCTGCCGGTGATGTCTCTCCGGCCGTCCCGACAGTTTCCCCGTCTCCGGATGAAGGGAATGCACGGAATTTCCCGCTCTGGCCCGTCCTCGCAGCCCTCTTCGTTGCTGCCGTGGTCGCTGTGGCGGTGGCGCTGCGCTCCGCCGGCCGGCGGAAAAAGCGCCGCAGAAAGAAGCGTCCATCCGCCCCCGGCAAGGCGGCTTCCGCTGCCACGGCCCCTGCTCCGGACGCGATTCCGGAACCTCCTGCTGAGGCCCCTGAACCGAAGTCCCGTCACAGTGCGCCGGAGTCCCAGCCGCAGCGCCGTTCCGGATCTTCCGGCTACAAACCCCGCCACTGATCGTTTCCCGGCCCCCGGTCATTACGGAATGACTTTACCGTATCTTTACGGAAGCTTTACCTGTTCTTTCCTTGACACCGCAGGCAAACGGCGGTATACACTTGATAACGATCCTGTTTCCCAATTCAAAAGGAGTACTGCTCAGGTATGAATTCTATGATCCTTGCGCTCATTCTCTTTGCGGTGATGTACGTACTGCTGCTGATCCTGTCGGAGCACCGCTGGCTGGTCGCCCTTGGCGCGGCGCTGGTGTTCCTGCTCATCGGGATTCTGCCGCCGTCCGCGGCTCTCGGCGCCATCAACTGGAATGTGCTGATGATGCTTGCGGGTACCATGGCGACCGTGGAGCTCTTCATCCAGAGCCGCATGCCCGGCCTGATGGCGGAAAAGCTCCTGCAGAAGGTACCTACCATCCAGTGGGCGGCAGTTGCGCTCTCGGTCTTTTCCGGCGTCATCTCTGCTTTTGTGGATAATGTCGCCACGGTGCTGATGGTGGCGCCGGTGGGCCTCGCCGTGGCGAGGCAGCTGAAGACCAACCCGGTTCCTCTGCTCATCGCCATTGCCGTCTCCAGCAACCTGCAGGGTGCTGCGACCCTGGTGGGCGACACCACCTCTATCCTGCTGGCGGGATACATGAACATGAGCTTTAACGACTTCTTCTGGTTCCGGGGCAGGCCCGGCATTGCCTTCGCAGTGGAAGCCGGCGCCCTGCTCACCATCCCGGTGCTGCTCTTCCTCTTCCGGAAGGAAAAGGCTCGGGTAACAGCGGAAGTGAAGACGGTTGTCACCGACCGTGTTCCCACCGTCCTGATGTTCGGGACGGTGCTGCTCCTGATTGTTGCGTCCCAGTTCCCGAACAAGCCGGAACTCACCAATGGTTTCATCTGCTGCGGTCTTGCCGTCATCGGCATCCTGTACGAGATGCTGCGTCAGCGCTCTGCCGGGCCTGCGAAGGACGTGCTGAAGTCAATCGACTACAAGACGCTCCTGCTGCTGGCCGGGCTCTTCATGGTGATCGAGGGTATTACCCAGGCCGGCGTCATCGACGCCATTGCTGCCCTCTTTGTGAAGCTTGGCGGCGGGTCAAAGCTCCTGACATACGCGCTGATTGTCGGTATCTCGGTCCTGCTCAGCGCCTTCATTGACAACATCCCCTATGTGGCAACCATGCTCCCGGTGGTTGCGGGCATTGCCGCACAGCTGGGCATTGAGCCCTATCTGCTGGCCTTCGGCCTCTTGATCGGGGCGACTCTCGGCGGCAACATCACGCCCGTCGGCGCCTCTGCCAACATCGCCGGCATCGGCATCCTGCAGAAAGAGGGCTACAGGGTCTCCACCCGCGACTTCACGCGCATCGGTGTTCCTTTCACGCTGATTGCCGCCTTCGCCGGCGCTCTGGTGGTCTGGCTGGTCTGGGCCTGACCGGATGTGCCCGCCGGAAAGCAAAACCGAACAGGAAACAGCAAAACACCGCCGACAAACCGTCAGCGGTGTTTTGCTGTTTCCGGCCGGGAACCGGGCCGGAAGGGAGGAGGGTCTCTCTGCTCAGACCTCGATCAGTTCATACTCTCTGCTGCCGAAACCCAGCTCCGCGGCGGCCTCAATGGTGTGAATGCCGTTGCGGCTCTCCACACGCTCCACAAAGTGGTCGCGGCCGGGGTCGTCGGAGCCGTATACCAGGTCGATGCAGGCCTGATCAATCGCCACCGGGTCGAGCGAGGCCAGAATCCCGATATCCGCCATGCAGGGGTCTTCCGCAACGGCGCAGCAGTCGCAGTCGACCGAGAGGTTCTTCATCACGTTGATAAAGGCGATCTTCCCCTTGAAGTGTTCCACCATCGAGGACGCGGCGTCCGCCATGCACTCGGGGAAGACGACGTTGCTGCCGTGCTTGTCCCAGGCGTCGATGTTGCTGTCCGTCGCACCGGCGGAATGGATCAGCGCCTTGCCCTTTGACGAGGCACAGCCGATGGACAGCTGCTTCAGCGCTCCGCCGTAGCCACCCTGGGGATGCCCCTTGAAGTGGCTGAGCACCAGCATCGAATCATAGTTCTCGATGTTTTTACCCAGGTGGTTTTCCTTCAGGTGTTTGCCGTTGGGAATCTCCCAGACCACGTCCGGGCCCTCGGCGTCCATCAGGTCCACTCCGTACATTTTGCTCCAGCCGTGCTCGTTCAGCACCCTGCGGTGCCCCTCGGTATGGTCCCGGATGCCGACGAATCGGTCACCGTATGCGGTGTTGCACTCCACGATGGTGCCGTTGACCCGGTCGAACATGGGCTTCCAGAATTCGGGACGCATGAAGTTCTGGTTTCCCTTTTCGCCGGTATGCACCTTCACGGCGACTTTGCCGGGCAGCTCGATGCCCAGCAGCTCATACATTTTCACAACCTGGTCAGGGCTGATCTCACGGCTGAAATAGACTTTTGATTTTTCCATAGGTGCAATCTCTCCCTTGCTTTTGATAGATGGCTGTCTGCTTCCCTCGAACGTGTTGTGGAGATTATAATATCCGGGAGAAAACAAATCAAGAAAAAGTTTGCAGCTTCCGCTGTCGCAAGCAAAATATACCGGTAAGCGGCGGACAAAAAACGCTTGACAAATCACAGGATTTCTCTAATATAGACTTGAAATTTGAAATAACGGAAAACTGCTTGTTGTCAGAGTAGGACAGACGCGTTAAGTGCCGGCGGATGGGAGGTCGCCGCCGGACGAAGGGTTTTGCCCGCGGTGTCTGTTCGCATCCGCTGCCACAGGAGGCGTCATGAACACGCTCCCTTCGTGGCATACTGTCACGAAAGGAGCGTGTCGTATGTCCAAATCCCGTTTTTCCACCCGTACGCTGACCACCCTGGCCGTGCTTGTTGCGATCGAAATCGTGCTTTCACGTTTTCTGTCTTTCAACACCTGGAACATGAAGATCGGCTTCGGCTTTGTTCCGGTGGTGGTCGCCGCCATTCTTTATGGCCCGGTCGAGGCCGGTATCACTGCCGCGCTTGCTGATTTCATCGGGGCAATTCTCTTTCCCATCGGAACCTATTTCCCCGGCTTCACCCTGACGGCTTTTCTGACCGGCGCGGTGTTCGGGCTGTTCCTGCACAAAGAACAGCGCTGGCCGGGAATCCTTGCCTCGGTAGGGATCAACCAGTTTGTCCTGAGTCTGTTTCTCAACACGCTCTGGATTTCCGTTCTGTACGGCTCACCCTACGGTCCGCTGCTCGCAACGCGTGTGATTCAGTGTGTTGTCTATTCGGTGCTCCAGGGCGTCACCATTCCGCTTGTCGCAAACCTTCTGGTTCGCATCGGCAAAAACCCGGCGGTCTCCTCCCCGACGAAACCCAACCGGGGCTGACCATACCAGAGAAGAAAGGATTTTCCATCATGTCTGACGGGACAAGAGCATCTCTGCCTGCGCTCAGCTGTACGCAGTTCACCGAGCTGCTTGCCTCCAGGGCGCCCACTCCGGGCGGCGGCGGCGCGGCGGCGCTGATCGGTTCCCTCGCGGCGGCGCTCGGCGCCATGGCAACGAACCTCACACTCGGGAAAAAGAAATTCCTTCCGTATGAGCAGGATCACCGCAGAATCATTGCGGAAACAGAGCGGCTGCGCAGCCGTTTTCTCGAACTCATCGAAGAGGACGCCGCCGCCTTTGAGCCGCTCTCGCGGGTCTATTCGATGGAAAAGGACGCTCCCGGCTATGCGGAGGAGCTGCGCAGGGTAACGCTGGCTGCCTGCCGGGCGCCTATCGCCATGATGGAGTGCTGCTGTTCCCTGGTCGCTCTGCTGGAGGAGCTTCTCCCGAAATGCAGCGTTCTGCTGCTCTCCGATGTTGGCTGTGCTGCTCTGGCAGCAGGCTGTGCAATCGAGGCCGCCGCCATGAACGTTTTTGTCAACACCCGCATGCTGCCCGATGATGCGGAGATAAAAGAAACGGAAAAGCTCGCCGATGCCATGCTCACAGACTGCCTCCCCCGGGCGCGGGCTGTTTCCGACGCCGTCATGGCGCATCTGAGGAGGGAACAATGAATCGCTTTAAAGTGCTGGTTTCCGCCGTTCTGGCAGGCCTCTGCGTCGGCTTCGGCGGTCTGGTCTATCTTTCTCTTGAAAACAGGATCGTCGGCGCCGCGCTTTTCACCATCGGCCTGTTCTTCATCTGCACCCTCGGGCTCCATCTGTTCACGGGAAAAGTCTGCTACGTGTTTCAGAACGACCGCGACTATGCGCTGAACCTGCCGGTGATCTGGCTCGGTAACCTGCTTGGCACCGGGCTGACGGCTGGCTGTGCCGGCCTGACCCGCAACGCAGCCCTTCTCAGCGAAAAGGCCATGGCTCTCTGTCAGGTTAAGCTTGCTGACAGCCTTCCCAGTCTTTTTCTGCTCGGCCTGCTCTGCAACATCTTCATCTATCTTGCGGTAGAGGGCTATGCCCGCAATCCGCACGAACTCGGGAAATACCTGTCGCTGTTTTTCGGTGTGATGGTCTTCATCCTCGCCGGCACGGAACACTGCGTCGCCGATATGTTCTATTTCTGGATGGCTGGCGCATGGTCCGGCAGGGCAGTTGTGTGCATTCTGGTTATCACACTCGGCAACGCCGTCGGCGGAATTCTCTTTGCCTCACTGCACCGCTTCGTCAAAGCCGGGTAAGGTTTTCCGGTTTCCGCTGCCGCAAACACAAAATATGCCGATCAATTACAGAATTTTGTTGTGCTGCGCCTGTGTTTTGTGTTAAGATATAAACTATGAAAGTGTATCCTTCCAGATGCCGGCCGGATGTGCCTGATACGATGTGAGGAGGCGTCTTCAATGAAAAAGGTTCGGAAATTGATCAGCGTGTTTCTCTGCCTGGTGATGATGCTGTCGCTGGGCGTGACGGCCTTTGCCGGAGAAACGGGTGAAGGTTCGGAACTGACCCAGGAGCAGCAGGACGAACAGGCGAAACTTGCGGAACAGGCCAGACTTGCGGAGGAAGCCAGACGGGCACAGGAGGAGCAGGCCAGGCTTGCGGAAGAGGCTGAGAATCTCGGAACGGAAGAAAACAGTCAGAATGCTGTTGAGCCTGTAAATATTGTGGATACGGGTGATCCCGAGGATTCGGGTGACCCCGAGGATACGGGTGACCCCGAGGATACGGATGATCCCGAGGATACGGATGATCCTGAGGGTACGGATGACACCGTGGATACGGATGACACCGGGAAGACGGTTGACCTCGGGAAGACGGATGACACCGTGGATACGGATGACACCGGGAAGACGGTTGACCTCGGGAAGACGGTTGACCTCGGGAAGACGGATGACACCGTGGATACGGCTGACACCGAGGAGACGTTTGACCCCGAGGATACGGCTGACCCCGTGGATACGGATGACCCCAAGCCTGCTCTTGAGTTCACCAGCATGTTTGACGGCAAGGCGTATCTGGCGAAGAAGGCGAACCTCTCGATGGAGGAGCACGTCGGTGATGCAGCTACCGGCGATGAATCAGTCAGTGACGAGCCCGCCAGTAACGAGCCCAACGGTGACGAATCAGCCGATAACGAATCCAACGGTGACGAACCCACCCGCAAGGCTTCTGCCGGCGACGAACCCACCGGCGTCAGCCTGATGGCAGCTGGCACCCGCGACAGCGCCCTGACCGATACTGACGATGGTTCTGCCAGTTCTGATGACGGAAGCAAATCCGGCAACACCGTCATTGAACTCAACGGCGAAGAACTGAATGGAGAGGTGGACGGAGGAAACAGGCTCCCGAGCGGCGGCAATGAGAAATGGGGTTGGGACAAGGACGGAACGCTGAACCTGACCGGCGGAGAGAATGGGTTCACTGTTACGGATCTGACGGTCAAAGAAGGTGACTTGCTCCTTCAGGCAACCGGCCTGAACCGCATCAATAAGCTGGTGACAGACAGCGTTGTCAACATCATCGGCACCGGAATTTTGCTGCTGGATGA
>CAZBXX010000099.1:0-8808 GCA_964495965.1 uncultured Oscillospiraceae bacterium
ATGAAGTATACCGCAGCCGTTATCACCGTCAGCGACAAGGGCTCCCGCGGTGAACGGGTTGATACCAGCGGCCCTGCCGTGTGCAGGATTCTGGAAGATGCCGGTTTTGACGTGGTTCATACTGCAATCCTGCCGGACGAACAGGCGCAGATCGAAGCGGAACTCATCCGCTGTTCGGACGAGCGGCATATTGCCCTGGTCATGACCACCGGCGGGACCGGCTTTTCACAGCGGGACATCACGCCCGAGGCTACGCTCGCCGTCATCGAGCGCGAAACCCGCGGCATTCCCGAGGCCATGCGCTGGGCCAGCTTTCAGATCACGCCCCGCGGCTGTCTGAGCCGCAGCGTGGCCGGCATCCGCGGCAAGACCCTCATCGTAAACCTCCCGGGCAGTGAAAAAGCCGCCAGAGAGAACCTTCTTGCCGTCATTGATGCTATTGCACACGGGATGGATATGCTGTTTTCCGACGGCTCCACCGAGCACCATCATCACCATCACAGCTGAAAGCGAGAGAAGAGGCGTGAGCGAGACAATCTGGACGCAGACGTCGATTCATACTGCAGTTGAAAAGCAGCGGGAATTTTTTCTTTCCGGGCAGACACTGTCGTTGGACTGGCGCATCACGCAGCTGAAGCAGCTGAAAAAAGCGGTGCTTTCCCATCAGGCTGAACTGGAACAGGCGCTGGCCGACGACCTGGGGCGTGCCCCGCTGGAAGCCTATTTCTGCGATATCGGCAGCCTGGTAATGGAAATCAACGAAGCCATCCGCGGCCTCCGCCGCTGGGCAAAACCGGAGACTCATTTCAGCGGATTTCACTGTTTCCCCAGCGTGGTGACCAAAGTATACAAGCTGCCGTACGGAGTCTCGCTGATCATCAGCCCCTTCAATTTTCCGGTTTTGCTTTCGCTGGGCGTGCTTGCAGCCGCGATAGCCGGCGGGAACACCGCCGTCATCAAGGCGAGTTCCAAATCCTACCACTGCACGGCAGCCCTGCAGGAGCTGATTGAGGAAGTCTTCCCGCCGGAATATGTAGCTGTTATCGGAGGCGGGCATGATGTTGCCGACCTCTGCCTCGCGGAACGTTTTGACAAGATTTTTTATACCGGCTCGCCGAAGATCGGCATTCATGTGCTGGAAGCCGCCGCAAAAAACCTCACCTCCACCGCCCTGGAGCTGGGCGGCGAGACCGGCAACTGGTGCATCATTCGCAAGGACGCCGACCTGAAGGACGCCGCGCGGAAGATCGCATTTTTCAAGCTGCTGAACAGCGGGCAGATTTGCATTAACATCAATCAGGTCGCTGTGGCGGAAGAAGTATCACAGGATTTCCTGCGTGAGCTGCAGGCCGCTTTTCAAAAGCAGATCGGAGAGGATCCTCTTGCCAATCCGGAGTATCCCCATCTGATTTCGCGCGATGCCTATGACAAATGCTGTGCGGCGGCAGACCGATACCGGGAGCGGATTCTCTGCGGCGGCACCGGCAATCCTGAAACCCTGCAGTTTCCGCCGACCATCGTGTTTCCCGTGTCTGTTGACGAAGATCTGGTGACACATGAGCTGTTCTCCCCGCTCCTTCCGGTTGTCCCTTTTCCGGATGCCGGGATTGAGGCGCTCCTGAACACCATTTCCAGGCGGGAGCACGGTCTGGCCCTTTACCTTTTTACAAAGGACATTCCCTGGGCCAAGACTGTCATGCAGCGCATGCAATACGGGGGCGGCTGCATCAACGAAGTCTGCATGCACATGATGGTAAAAGGTGTCCCTTTCAACGGTGTCGGCCACTCCGGCATGGGCGCTTACCACGGGGAATGGGGATTCCGAGAGTTTACACACCCTTCAACGGTGCTGATTGGCGCAAGCAGGGGGAATCTTTCTCTCCGGGAACATCCCTACAGCCGAAAGGGTGTCCGAAGCATCATACAGACCTTCTTCTCACTCTGAACACCGGTATCCGTTTGCTGTTTTACTATTCCTGCATTCCCTTTCTCTCTTGCTACAATGTTTTCGATCTGTTGCCCTCACCGGGTACAGAACCATCACGGAACGAGGATTGAATGAACATGGGGAAAACAACTCTTCTGGAAGGCTGGCTTTATGATCACCCAAGCCGGGAAGAGCAGAAGCGGCTGCTTCTGCTCAGCTTTGCTGCCGTCTTCTGCTTCGGTCTGGCTGCCCACGCCTACGGCTTTCTGCGGGCGGGCTTCTCCCACGATATGCTGAATGCCCTGGTGGTGGAGCCTGTCGAAACCTACTGGAAAATGCAGCTGGGCCGCCCTGGCATTGTCCTCTACCGACGGACCGTCCGCGGTTTGGTTGCCGCGCCGTGGATGCTGGGAATTCTGAGCCTTTTCTGGCTGAGTCTCGCCTGTTTTCTTATCGGTAAGCTGTTTCCGTTCCGCAGCCCGTGGTTTACGGTCCTGGCAGGCGGAATTCTTGCTGTGAACCTTTCCACCACAGCCATGACCGCTACTTTCCTTTATGAAATGGACGCCGACTGTTTTGCGCTGCTGCTGGGGGTGGCCGCCGTGCTGCTCTGGGACCGGTATCGCCTTCCGGGGGCGCTGGCCGGTGCGCTGTGCGTTGCCGCCTGCATCTCGATCTATCAGAGTATGGTATCTCTTCCCATCACGCTCATTATGCTCCTCAGTATTTCGGCGCTGCTGCGCAGCAGGAAATTCCGTCCTGTATTCCGGAACGGGCTGCGGGCGCTGACCATGCTGGCGCTGGGCGGCCTGCTGTACTGGCTGGGTGTGAAACTCATGTGCTCCCTGAAAGGCATCAACCTCGCCATGGGGAGTTACAATGACGTGGGTCAGACGGCTGCGCTTTCCCTAACCGGGCGGATTCTGCATACCTACCGGACCTGGGCCTGGGCTTTCTGGAACCCGGCAGAATCCCACATCGAGCCCTTTGTCCTGATTCTGAACATTCTCCTGCCGCTGCTGGCACTGGTTCCGCTGCTGCAGTGGTTCTGCAAAAAAGAAGCCGGCAACGCAGAAAAGCTGCTGCTTGCCGCGCTTGTGCTGCTGCTTCCGCTGGGGATGAACACTGCGCAGCTTGCCTTCCGGATGGATGTGCACGACCTGATGAAAGCCGCCTTCTGGCTTTTCTGGCTCTTCTGCCTGCTGCCGTTTTTTACCGCATCTGAGGCAGAAGCCGCCGCTTCGGTTTCCGAAGTGCCCGGTTCCTCACCGGCCGCTCCCGCGCATCCCGGCGGAGCAGCCCCTGCGTCAGGCCTCCGCCCGCTCCGCATTCTTGCAACCGTGCTCGCGTTCCTGCTCCTCGGCGCCAATATTCAGACGGCAAACGTGGTATATACCCGCAAACATCTGGAGCAGAACGCCACACTCTCGCTGATGACGCGGGTTCTTGCCATGATGGACCGGGATCCCGATTACCGCACCGGGGAAACCGCGCTGGTTTTTGCCGGCATCAGCCCGGAACTGCAGGAAAAGATGCCCGGCTTTGAATCAACTTATGACATCACCGGCTGCGAGGAGAGCTCTCCTATCGAAAAATCCCTCGCATCCTACAACTACAACACCTATGCCGCCTACTTCCGCTATATTCTCAACAGCCCCGCCCTCATACCGGATGCCCAGACCTGGAACCGTCTACAGGCAGATCCCCGTGTGAAGGCGATGCCCTGCTTCCCGGAGGAGGGCTGCATGCAGCTGATTGACGGAATCTTTGTTGTAAAGATGGGGAACGGCACCGGCAGCACAGGAGGCGCCGCATGATCAGCCGGAATCTGCGGCTGTGGCGGTCCTTTCTTCGCCTGCTGCCGATTCTGCTGCTCTGTCTGCTGCTGTGCGGCTGCGCAAAAAAAGTTCCGCTGAGCAGCGTCACGGTAAAAGACAGTGACCACAGCATCACCGCCGTCGTCACCCCGGAAGATCTGGAGCAGCTGGATGCCCTTAAGTCTCTTGTTTCTGCGGACTTCAGCGGCAGTACCTGCTATGCCGAACTCGCGGACTGGGCAGCGCGGCATCCGCTTGTGGAAGTGTTTTATACTGTTCCCTTCCCGGGCGGCATCACAGCCGAAAACACGGCAACTGAGCTGGATTTGACCGGGCTCCGGGATTTGGAAGCCGATGAAGCGCTGGAAAAACTTGCCTTTCTCCCCCATCTTCAGTCGGTGATCCTGGGGTCGGAGGCAGATGGGCTTTCCCCTTCCGCCGCCATTCGCTTTTTTGACGGGTATCCGGAACTTTCCTTCTCCTATCACTGCATGCTGCTGGGAAAAGAAAGCCGCCTGGATGAGACCAGGCTGGACCTGACTGCTACCCCGCCGGAAGAGATAGACGCCGCACTGGATACCATCGCCTGCCTGCGAAATCTGAAGGAGATCCGCCTCGGCAGTGATGACCGCGAAGATGCCCCTACCTGGGAGCAGATCCTTACCCTGCGGGAAGCCGCCGCGGACGCCACCATCGACTACCGCTTCTCCGTTTTTGAGCTCACTTTCAACCTGGAAGACGAGGAGATGGACCTCAGCTACCATCCCGTACGGGAACACTGGCCGGAAGTCCTTACCATTGCAAAGTGCATGCCCAACCTGAAGACCCTGCTGATGGACAGCTGCGGCGTTGGGAATGAGGACATGGCTTCCATCCGTGACGCTTTGCCGGATACGGAAGTCGTGTGGCGCGTCAATTTCGGCGCATGTTACAGTGCCCGCACAAATGCGATTAAAATTCTTGCTTCCAAGCCCTCCCTCGGCGGCACCGTGGGCAACGGGGACACCAGTCTGCTGCGCTACTTTACCAAACTCAAATATCTGGACATCGGTCATAACGAGTGCATTACGGATCTTTCCTTTGTGCGGGACCTGCCGGACCTCGAAGTGCTCATCATTGCCATGAACCCCCTGGGCGATCTGAGCCCGCTGGCGGACTGCGAGAATCTGGAGTACCTGGAACTGTTCTACTCCAACACAGACGACCTGACGCCGCTGGCCGGCCTTAAAAAACTGAAGCACCTGAATGTGGGCCACTGCCCGTTCCTGACGGACATTTCCCCCATCTATGATCTGGAACTGGACCGCTTCTATCTCGGCCGTTTTGAAGATTGCCCCGTTCCGGCAGAGCAGGTGGACCATTACCGCGCACTGCATCCCAACTGTGAAGTGGAAAACGAACTCTGGGAGAGTTCTGAAGGCCCCTGGCGCCGCGGCCGCTTTCTCGGGGGAGCAGAACTGGAGTGGTTTAAGCAGCAGCCCTACTACAACGAAGAACGCATCACATATGCTCCCCGCTATGCCCTGCTGTGTGACCAGATGGGTTACGACAGTCTGGCTTACACGGTGAGCTGGTACGACCCTGACTACAAGTATCTGGACGCTAGCGGGTATGCCTATGGATCCGGCTCTCACACCGCTTGGTGACATGGTGGCTCTGTGCCGATGAATAACCGTAGCAGGAGGTTTCCTTTCATGAACTTTCGGCCCCTTCTACTGAAGCGACAGCCGGCAGTGCGCCCCTTTGTGCGGCTGGCAGTGCTTCTGTTCGGCCTGCTGCTGTGCGGCTGCGCACACAATGTCACCCTGAGCAGCACAACGATAAAAGATGATGCTGCCAGCATAACAGCTGTGGTCACTCCGGAAGATCTCAAACTGCTGGACAGTCTGGAAAGCCTTTCCTCTGCAGATTTCAGCGGCAGCACCTGCTATGCCGAAATGATAGACTGGGCTGACCGGCACCCGCAGACTTCGGTGAAATTTACGGTTCCGTTCCCGGGCGGCATCCTGGCGGAAAACACAGCCGAGGAACTGGATCTGACCGGCCTGCGGGACGGGGATGCCGCAGCTGTCCTGGAAAAACTGGCCTTCCTTCCGAAACTCAAATCGGTTAATCTGGGCAGTGACCGGGACGGGCTGTCCCCCGCTGCTGCGGTCACATTCTTCGAGCACCGGCCGGACCTGCTGTTTTCCTATTACTGCAGCCTCTTTGGAAAGGAAAGTGACCTGAAAGAAACCGAGCTGGATCTGTCCTCCGTTCCGCCGGATGAAATTCTGGCATCGCTGGACACTCTCGCCGCCATGCGGAGCCTGCAGAAGATTTCCCTCGGAAGTGATGAGCGGGAAGCTGCGCCCACCTGGGAGCAGATTCTTGCCCTGCGGGAGGCGCTCCCCGGCGTGGCGATCGATTACCGTTTTTCTGTTTTCGATTACTCGTTCTCGCTGGAAGATGAGGAGATGGATATCAGCTATCGGCCGGTCCGGAAGAACTGGCCGGAAATCCTTGAAATTGCGAAGTGCATGCCAAACCTCAGGACCCTGATCATGGACAGCTGCGGCGTGGAAAACGAAAACATGGCCCTTATCCGTGATGCGCTGCCGGAGGCGGAAGTCGTCTGGCGCGTCGACTTCGGCGGCAAATACACGGCCCGCACCAACGAGATCCGAATCCTTGCCTCCTTCGGCGGGGTGACAAACGCCGACAACGAGCGGCTCAAATATTTTACAAAGTTAAAATACCTGGATCTGGGACACAATGAGGCAATTACCGACCTTTCTTTTGTGCGTTACATGCCGGATCTGGAAGTGCTGATTATCGCCATGAACCCCCTGGGGGATCTGACCCCTCTGGCCGATTGTAAAAAACTGGAATATCTGGAGCTGTTCTATTCCAATACCGATGACCTCTCCCCGCTGGCAAATGTCAAAAGCCTGAAACACCTGAATGTGGGACACTGCTATAAGCTCACGGACATCTCGCCCATCTATGACCTGGAGCTGGAACGTTTTTATCTGGGAACCTTCACCTACTGCCCGGTTCCGGCAGAGCAGGTAGATCACTATCGGGAGCTGCACCCCAACTGTGAAGTGGACAACACCCAGTGGGAGAGTTCCGAGGGCGCCTGGCGTCTTGGCGCCAGCCTGCAGGGAGAGGCACTGGAGTGGTACATGCAGCAACCCTATTACCGGGAGGACCGGCGTTACTATGCGCCGCGTTACGCTCTGCTGCGGGATCAGCTGGGCTATGACGGCCTGCGCTACAGTTATCCATGGAATGACCCATACTACAAACAGATGCAGTCTAATGGCTATCCTTATCCCGGCCAGTAAGTTCTCTCCCTTCATTCAACATGCAGCAGCGCCCCCTGCCGGTTTTCGCCGGAGCAGGGAGCGCTGCATTTTGCGTCTGTTTAAAGATCCTCTTTCCCGGATGCTGTCAGTACAGACGTGTAAAGGTCTCGTAATGGTCGGGCGTATAGTAGATCAGCCCATCGCTGGAATATACCAGCCGTTCCGGCCCGCGGGACCGCTTGCCGAGAGTGTTGATGTCACACTCCCGCCAAGTTCTCCCTTTTGCTTTCGGCAGCTGGCCTTCCCGGTTGCCAAAGCGGTCGCCGCCGATGCATTTACCCGGCAGAACGTACTCCAGGCTTCCGCCGTTCCATCCGGCTTTCTCCGCTTCTGCCTTGGTAACAAAGTTCGGCGGCAGGTGCCCGTAGGTAATCAGATACCGGGAGACTTCTTCTTTGGTGGTATAACTGCCGTCTTCAGGAAGAGTAGTTTCTTCCGCATCGTTGGCAGAAGCTGTCTGTATCCCGGTATCCTGCGCAGGGTCCAACAGCTGCAGTTCGTCCCCCGCATCGGAAACCGTATCTGCAGCGGAACTGTCCGCCACCTGCGTCAATGGCGGGGTTGGGCTGATACCGGCATTGTTGCTTCTGGCGGGTGCAAACAGAATTATCAGCGCCAGAATCAGGATCAGAACCGGCAAGTACCGGCGTAATGTTTTCATGGTTCCTCTACTCCGTGTCGTATGGTCTGTTGCTTGTCCTGCTGTTTTGATCATATCATATTTTGTCCTGCTGCGCAATTACCAGAAACAGCGTCCTTCTGTTACGACTGTTCCGTTCCGGGAAAGTACGGGACCATCTCATGCTTGTCAGTTTTTCGTCATTTTCGACAAAATCGCACCTTTTTGCTTGTGCAACGTAAACTATGTCTTTCTTTTTGTTTTGCTTTGGTTTATAATCATGCCACCAAACTGTACAGGAGGTAAACCACCATATGAAGCAGTATTTTGAAATTGTTGATGTCATGGCCCGCGAGATTCTGGATTCCCGCGGCAACCCCACCGTAGAAGTTGAAGTCACCCTGGACGACGGCACCATCGGCCGCGCAGCTGTGCCCTCCGGTGCCTCCACCGGCATGTACGAAGCCTGTGAGCTCCGTGACGGCGAAAAGGGCCGTTACGGCGGCAAGGGCGTGCTGAAGGCTGTTGAGAACGTTAACGGCGAAATCGCCGAGGCTGTTGTCGGCCTGAACGCTCTGGACCAGACCGCCATTGACAAGCTCCTTCTTGAGCTGGACGGAACCCCGAACAAGACCCGTCTGGGCGCCAATGCCATTCTGGGCGTTTCCCTCGCCTGCGCCAAGGCCGCTGCCGAAGCCACCGGCCAGAGTCTGTATAACTACATCGGCGGCGTCAACGCCAAGACCCTGCCGGTCCCGATGATGAATGTCTTAAACGGTGGCGCTCATGCCGACAACAGCGTTGACATTCAGGAATTCATGATCATGCCGGTCGGCGCGGAGAACTTCCGCGAAGCCCTGCGCATGTGCGCGGAAGTCTTCCATGCCCTGAAGAAGGTCGTTCCTCCCTCCGGTGTAGGCGATGAAGGCGGTTACGCTCCGAATCTCGCCAGTGATGAAGACGCCCTGAAGGCGCTGGTAGAAGGGATTGAGAAGGCCGGCTACAAGCCCGGAGAGGATTTCATGATCGCTATGGACGCTGCCGTTTCCGACTGGTGGAACGCCGACGACAAGTGCTATCACCTGCCGAAGCGCG
>CAZBXX010000100.1:0-8802 GCA_964495965.1 uncultured Oscillospiraceae bacterium
ACCGAGGAATCCACGCCGCCGGACAGCGCCAGCAGGACCTTTTTGTCACCGATCTGCGCGCGCAGGGCGGCAAGCTGCTCATCAATAAACGCCTGGGCGAGCTCCGGAGTGGTGATTCTCTGCATGGATTCCGGACGTCTGTTGTTTTCCATTTTCAGTACCTCTTTCCCTCAGTTTTCGTTGTCGTGCATTATATCACAGCAGTCGCCGCGCTTTCAACAGGTTTTTCACTGCGGGGCAGAGTAAAATGTCCGGGAAGAGGCATTGCGCTTCCCGGCAGAAAATGATAAAATAGCTGTCAGTATCCGGTCGGAACTTACGGAATCTACCAAACCTGAGGCGAACAGCATGGAAGTTAAAATACTGGCCGTCGGTGACGTCTGCGGCGTCCCCGGGCTGCAGTTTCTGGAAAACAATCTGAAAGGCTTTCAGGAGGCCAACGGAATTGCCTTCACTGTTGTGAACGGTGAAAACGCCAATGTGGTCGGCATCACGCCGAAGCAGGCGCAGCAGATTTTCCGCGCCGGGGCTGACGTGATCACGCTGGGCAACCACACCTGGGTGCGCACCGAAATGCAGGATTACCTGACGGTGGAACCGCGGATTCTGCGCCCCGTGAATTACGCGCCCCAGTGCCCGGGCCGCGGTATTTCCGTATTCCGCACTCCGTTCGGAGATGTCTGTGTGATGAATCTGCTCGGGCGTTTTACGCTGGACAACAACACCGACAACCCCTTCCCCATAGTGGAAGGCTATATGGGCGAGATTCGCGAGAAGGTCATCCTGGTGGACTTTCACGCTGAGGGTACCAGCGAAAAGCGCGCCATGGGCTATCTGCTGGACGGGAGGGCCACAGCCGTCTGGGGCACCCACACCCATGTACAGACCTCGGACGCCTGCGTCCTGCCGAAGGGCACCGGCTATATCACGGACCTCGGCATGACGGGCCCGGTGCACTCGGTGCTGGGGGTTGACCCGGAGCAGAGCATCGGGAAATTCATGGGCAATCCTCCCCGGCGCTACGATTCAGCCAAAGGGCCTGCCAAGATGGAAGGCTGCGTCTTTACCGTAGACCCGGACACCGGAAAATGCCTGAATGCAGAGGCGGTGAGGCTGTTATGAGAACACTCAGAATCCTGCACGCGGCGGACCTTCATCTGGACTCCCCCTTCGACGGGCTTACCGCTGCGAAAGCTGCCGTGCGCCGAAGCGAGCAGCGGGAACTGATGTCCGCGCTGGTAAAGCTGGCCGCCTCGGAAGAGGCGGACCTGCTGCTGCTGAGCGGGGACCTGCTGGACGGCGGAACCGCCTTCCGGGAAACCGGCGAGCAGCTGGTGGCCGCCCTGCAGGAGGCACCCTGCCCGGTGTTCATTGCGCCCGGGAACCACGATTATTACAGTGACCGCTCCCCCTACGCGCGGCTGAAGCTGCCCGAACAGGTACGCGTGTTCACGAAAAACGCCATCCGTTTTTATTCCGTGCCGGGCTGCGACGCCAGGGTTTACGGCGCCGCCTTTACAGACCGCAGCTGCGGTCCCCTGCTGCGCAGTTTTCATGCTGAACGGAAGGACGGCATCTACAACCTGCTCTGCATGCACGGCGAGTTTGGAAACCCGGCTTCCCCATATAATCCTGTCACCGCTGAGGATCTCGCGGCCAGTGGCATGGACTATGTCGCCCTGGGGCATGTTCATCAGGCTTCCGGGCTCCGGAAGAGCGGGAACACCTGGTATGCCTGGCCGGGCTGCCCGGAAGGCCGCGGCTTTGATGAAACCGGCGACAAAACCGTAAATCTCATTACGCTTGAAGGCAATAGCGCGAGCCTGGAGCTCCGCTCAATCGCTAGGCGCAGATATTACGCGCTGAACCTGGACGTCACCGGGAAGGACCCTCTTCTGCTGATTCACACTTCCCTGCCGGACGACCCTTCTGAAGACGTTTACCGCATCGTCCTGACCGGAAGCTGCGAACACTCGCCGGACCTGCGGCGGCTGCACCGGAACCTGGACGGAATGTTCTTCTCCCTGCAGCTGCTGGACCGGACCGAACCCCCGAAGGATCTCTGGGAATCCGCCGGGGACGACACGCTGCGCGGACTCTTCCTTGCGAAGCTCCGCGCCCGCTATGACGCCGCGCAGGATGATGAGCAGAAGCGCCGCATCGAGCAGGCGGTGCGCTGGGGTCTGGCAGCCCTGGAAAATGCAGAGGAGGTGGCGGTTCATGATCATCCGTAAACTGCAGGCCTCCTTCGGCAAGCTGCAGGGCGACACCCTGCGCTTTCACGACGGGCTGAATGTCATCTACGCGCCCAACGAGAGCGGCAAATCCACCTGGTGCGCGTTCATCCGCGCGATGCTTTACGGTATCGACACCGGCGAGCGCTCCCGCGAAGGCTACCTTGCCGACAAGCAGCGCTACGCCCCCTGGTCCGGCGCCCCGATGGAAGGCAGCATGGACCTGCGGGCGGACGGCGCGGACCTCACCATACAGCGGCGTACCGCTTCACGCTCGGCCCCCATGCGGGACTTCAGCGCTGTGTATACCGGTACGAACAATCCCGTGGAGGGCATGACCGGAGCAAACTGCGGCGAGCTGCTGACCGGCGTCAGCAAGGATGTGTTCCGGCGCAGCGCCTTCATCGCCCAGGGGGCGGTGGCGGTCTCCGGCAGCCCCGAGCTGGAAAAACGCATTCAGGCCATCGTCTCCAGCGGGGACGAAGAGACTTCCTTCAGCGAGGCCGATGAGCGCCTGAAAACCTGGCAGCACCGCCGGCGCTATCACCGTAAAGGCCTGCTGCCCGAGCTGGAAGGCAGGATGGACGAGGCGCAGCGCCAGCTCAGTGATATCAGCACTTCGGCAGGTTCCGTGCGGGAGATGGAAACCCGCCTCGGGCAGCTGCAGCAGCAGTGTGAGGCGCTGGAGCAGTCCGTCAGTGAAGCCCGGCGGCATCAGAGAAACGACGCCCTGAAAAAGCTGCGGGACGGCCGGGCCGACGTGCAGCGGCGCAGTGACGACCATGACGCCGCGCTTGCGGAACTTGCCCGGAGCCGGGAGGCGCTGCAGCGCAGTGAATTCGGCGACCGCAGCCATGAGCAGCTGGAGGCCGAGGTGCAGCGTGATCTCGACGCGCTGGAGGATGCAGCGGAAGACACCAGCCACCGCTTCGCGCTGCTGCCCGCGGTGCTGTGTGCGGTACTGGCCATTGTGTTTGCCGCCCTGTACGGGCTACACTCCGGCCTGCCGCTGATTCTGGGGGCTGCGCTCATGTGCCTGGGCGCTGTGTTCTTTTTCTTCCGCTATTCCCGCATCCGGCAGGCGGCCCAGCAGGCGGAGGCCGTGCAGGACCGCATTCTGCGCAAGTACCGGGTTGCGCTGCCGGAAGATGTGCCCGGCGTGCTGGAAGAGTACGCAGCGCTGGAAGAGGCCATCACGCGGGCGGAAGCGGCGGAACAGCAGAGCCGGGAACGCCTGGACCGCTCGCACGAAGAACTCCACCGGCTGGAGGAAGCTGCCGTCAGTGAATTGGACTTTGTCAGCGGTGATACCGAAGCCGCGCGCCTCAGCCGCTCGCTGCAGGCGGCACGTCAGGAGGCATCCCAGCTGGCCGAGAAGATCTCCGGTCTGAACGGAAGGCTATCCGCCATGGGGGACCCGATGGTAGTGGCAAGTTCGCTACTGGATCTGCAGGAGAGCCATAAGGAAATCCAGGCCGAATACGACGCCATTACGCTGGCTCAGGAACTGCTGCGGGAGGCGGACCGGGAGATTCAGAGCCGCTTCTCCCCCGCGCTCAGCGCTCTGGCGGCAAAGTACATGAACGAGATGACCGGCGGCCGGTATGAAGACCTGCAGGTCGGGCAGGATTTCTCCGCCCGCACGCGTGTGCAGGGCGACACGGTTGCACGGGACGCGGAATACCTGAGTGCCGGGACCGCCGACCTGATGTATCTGGCGGTGCGCCTTGCCGTATGCGAACTTGCCCTGCCGAACGGCGAACCCTGCCCTCTGATTCTGGATGACGCCCTGGTGAACCTGGATGAGACCCGCGAGGCCCAGGCCATGAAGCTTCTGAGGAAGATTGCCCTGCAGCGTCAGGTTATCCTGTTCACCTGCCGGAAGCCCGCAGGATTTGAATAAAACTTCAGAGATAAGGTCTCAGATGAATGAACCGTTTTGAAATCATGTGCCGCCCCTGTGCGGTGCAGAGGAGCTGACACCCTATGATCGCCGTACTCGTCAATACCGTTGCCGTGCTTGCCGGGAGCATCATCGGCATTCTCTTCCGCAACCGGCTGAAGGAATCTCTCCGCAACAGCGTTATGAAGGCTCTCGGCCTCTGTACGCTGCTGATTGGTGTGATGAGCGCCGTTGAGACGCAGGAGCTGCTGGGCGTTATCGTGTGCATGGTGCTGGGCACGCTGCTCGGCGAGCTGCTGCGCATTGACGACAGAATTGAAAACGCCGGCGACGCCATCAAGGGGAAGCTCCTGAAAGGCCGGCCAGGCGGGTCGGGAATGGAGAGCTTCACCGACGGCTTTGTCTCCGCCTCCATTCTGTTCTGTATCGGCTCCATGACGATAGTCGGCTCGCTGGAGGCGGGGATCCGGCAGAACTACAGCATTCTTTTTGCCAAAAGCACCATGGACTTTATCTCCTCCATGGCCTTCGGAGCCGCGATGGGCTACGGCGTAACCTGCTCGGCCGCCTTTGTGCTGGTGTTTCAGGGGGCGCTGGTGCTGCTCTCCGCCTGGATCGGCTCCGCACTCAGCGACGCCGTGGTCACCGAAATGTCCGCCGTCGGCGGCGTGATCCTGATGGGCATGGCGCTGAACCTGCTCGGCTGCACCAGGGAACGCATCCGGGTGGCAAACATGCTGCCCGCGATCTTCCTGCCGATCCTGTACCTCGCCGTGTTCTGACGCGGATCCTCAATCCTCCCTGCCCTGTACCGGTAATCAGGTGCAGGCGGTGCATATTCCGCCGTCACGGGCTGGCTACAGTGCATGTTCAGCCATTGCGTGTAAGGGCGGTGCGTTTCCGTCGTCACGGGTGCCGCGTTCTGTGCAAAATGCCAGTTGACAAAGGCGGCACCTGCCGTTATAATCTGTGCAGCTTTAAGGCGATCCGGAGAGGTCGGCAAGGGTACAAAGAGAACACCGCAGGGGGGCCCCTGCTTTCTGTGTCCTGCCGTCTTCCGGCGGGGCATTTTTATGAACTTTGTGGAGGATAGCAGCATGCAGTTTCCCGACCGCATCAGAACACTCGGTGTTGACCCGGCGCTTTCCCGCAGCGATGCCCTGGCTCCCGTTTTTTCTTCTCTTTCCGGGCTGGACCCGGAGAAGCTGATTTTTCTTCCCGGCTTTTGCGATGTGCATGTGCATTTTCGCGAGCCGGGTTTTTCATACAAGGAAACCGTTCACAGCGGAGCGGAAGCCGCCGCGGCCGCGGGGACCACGGCTGTGTGCACCATGCCGAACCTGAACCCTGTGCCGGACTCGGTGGAGCATCTCCGCCCGCAGCTTGAGAAAATCGCCGGAGCCTGCATCAGGGTGCTGCCTTACGGGTCCGTCACCGTCGGGGAAAAGGGCCGGGAGCTTTCCAATCTGGAAGCGCTGGCCCCTTATGTCGTCGCCTTTTCGGATGACGGCGTCGGCGTTGCGGATGCCGGTCTCATGCGGGAGGCCATGCAGCGCTGCAGGGCGCTGGGCAAAGTGATTGCCGGCCACTGTGAAGACATGCGCTTTGAAAACCCCCGGCAGCGCGAATGGCGGGAGCTGGAGCGGAACATCCGCCTCTCCGACGAGACCGGCTGCGCCTTTCACGCCTGCCACATCTCGACAGTCGAGTCCGTGCGGCTGGTACGCGAAGCAAAACGCTCGCACCTGAACGTCAGCTGCGAGACCGCGCCGCACTACCTGCTGCTGGATGACGGCATGCTGGCAGACGACGGCCGCTACCGGATGAACCCGCCCATCCACAGCCGCCTGGACCGTGAGGCCCTGCTGGAGGCCCTTGCCGACGGAACCGTGGACATGATCGCCACGGACCACGCGCCCCACTCCGCCGAAGAAAAGGCCCGGGGCTTCGCGAAAAGCCTGAACGGGATCGTGGGTCTGGAATCCGCCTTCCCGGTGCTTTACACCGGGCTGGTCCGCTCCGGGCTCATCAGCCTGGAACAGCTGGTTGAACTCATGGCCTTTGCGCCCCGCAGGCGCTTCTGCATCCAGGAGGATGCGGAATTTGCGCTCTGGGACCTGGAAACGGAATACACGCTGGACGCTTCCCGCTTCCGCTCGATGGGCCACTCCTGCCCCTTTGACGGTTGGGCCGTTTTCGGCCGCTGCATGATGACGACGATGGCCGGGAAGCCGGTTTATGCCGCGGGGGCATGACCGGAAGCTTTCCCGAAGCTGACATCCCCGCAGCACCCGCAAAACTCTGACCATTATCCATTCCGGAGGTTACACTATGGCAAAGCGTACTGACATCAGAAAAGTTATGATCATCGGTTCTGGCCCCATCGTCATCGGCCAGGCCGCGGAATTCGACTATGCCGGCACACAGGCCTGCCTTGCCCTGCGGGAAGAAGGCTACGAAGTGGTGCTGGTGAACTCAAACCCGGCGACGATCATGACGGACACAGTGATTGCGGACAAGGTGTACATGGAGCCGCTGACGCTGGATTATGTGGCAAAGATCCTGCGGTACGAGCGGCCGGACGCCATCGTGCCCGGCATCGGCGGCCAGACGGGCCTGAACCTGGCCATGCAGCTGGACCGCAAGGGCATCCTGCGCGAGTGCGGCACGAAGCTGCTGGGCACCAGCGCGCGCTCGATTGAGCGGGCGGAAGACCGCGAGCTCTTCAAGGAAATGTGCGAGAGCATCGGCGAGCCGGTGATCCCCTCCGAAATCACTTATGACCTGGAGCACGCCAGGGAAGCCGCCGGGCGGATCGGATATCCGGTAGTGCTGCGGCCGGCCTTCACTCTGGGCGGCACCGGCGGCGGCTTTGCCAATAATGAGGCGGAGCTGGTGGAGATCGGGACGAATGCCTTCCGCCTCTCCCCTGTGCATCAGGTGCTGATTGAAAAAAGCGTAAAAGGCTATAAGGAAATTGAGTTTGAAGTGATGCGCGACTCCGCGGACCATGTCATTACCATATGCGGCATGGAAAACGTGGATCCCGTCGGCGTGCACACGGGTGATTCCGTCGTCGTGGCGCCGATCCTGAGCCTCAGCGAGGCAGATCTGAAGATGCTTAACGACAGCGCGCTGAAGATCATCCGGGAGCTGAAAATCGAGGGCGGCTGCAACGTGCAGTTTGCGCTGAAGCCGGAGGGGAAAGAATACTATCTGATTGAAGTGAACCCTCGGGTCAGCCGTTCTTCCGCTCTGGCAAGCAAGGCCTCGGGCTACCCCATCGCGCGGGTGACCGCGAAGATCGCCATGGGTATGACGCTGGAGGAGATCCCGGTGGCGGGCGGTACAGCAGACAAAGAGCCCTCCCTTGACTATATTGTGGCCAAATTCCCCCGCTTCCCCTTTGACAAGTTCCCCGACGCCCCGAATGTGCTGGGCACGCAGATGAAAGCCACCGGCGAAGTGATGGGCATCGGCAGCTGCCTGGAAGAGTGCATGCTGAAGAGCGTGCGCTCGCTGGAGACTGGCGTGAGCCACCTGCGCATGGCAAAGTTTGCCGCAATGGAAACGGAAGAGATTGAAGAATATCTGCAGCTCTTCCGCAGCGACGGGCTGTTTGCCGCGGCGGAACTGCTGCGCCGGGGCGTCAGTGTGGAGAAGATCCATGAAATCACGGAGATCACGGAACTCTTCCTCGAATCCATCTGCCGGATCGTGGAGATGGAGCGCCTGCTTGCCGAACGGCCGGGCGACGTGAAGTGTCTGCGGGCTGCAAAGATTCTGGGCTTCAGTGACGCCGAAATTGCGCGGCTTTGGAAGCTGCCCTCCTGGACTGACGTGCGCGGGCTGCGCGTAAGCGAAGGCATCCGGCCGGTATTCCGGATGGTGGACACGCTGCATACCGGAAAATACATCGCCTATCTGTACTCAAGCTACACCGGGAAGCAGGAATCGCGACTCGGGGACCGGAAAAAAATTGTCGTGCTCGGGGCCGGGCCCATCCGCATCGGCCAGGGCGTGGAGTTTGACTATTCCACCGTGCACGCGGTGCAGACCATCGGCCGCGCCGGGTATGAGAGCATCATCATCAACAACAACCCCGAGACCGTTTCCACAGACTACACCACCGCAGACAAGCTGTACTTTGAACCCCTGACGCCGGAAGACGTGATGGAGATTGTGGACTACGAGAAGCCGGAGGGCATCGTGGCGAGCCTGGGCGGTCAGACCGCCATCAACCTGGCCGCACCGCTGGATGCGCTGGGCGTCAAAATCATCGGGACGGACTGTGCCGCTATCGCGCGCGCCGAGGACCGGGACCAGTTTGAGCGGGTACTGGAAGACCTGGGCATTCCCCAGCCCCCCGGCGCGGCAGTAACCAGTGTGGAAGAGGGCGTGAAGGCTGCGGCAGCCATCGGCTACCCGGTTCTGGTGCGGCCGAGCTTTGTGCTGGGCGGCCGTGCCATGGAGATCGTCGCAGACGAGCAGATGCTGCGGCATTACCTGAAGACCGCTGTCGAAATTGACAGTGACAAGCCGGTTCTGGTGGACAAATACATTCAGGGCAAGGAAGTGGAAGTTGACGCCATCTGCGACGGACGCGATGTGTTCGTGCCCGGCATCATGGAGCTGGTCGAGCGCACCGGCGTGCACTCCGGGGAT
>CAZBXX010000101.1:0-8711 GCA_964495965.1 uncultured Oscillospiraceae bacterium
CCATGGCGAAAATGGTGCGGGAGGGCGTCATTACCGGGAAGAAAAAGAATTTCTGCCCGGAGGAACATATTTTCACTTTTGCCGGCGGCGACGAGGCGCTGTTTGAAACCCTCAAAGGGAACGACAGGTTCCGTATCGTCCCGGCCAGCTGGGGCTGCGATCCCTTTGTGATTGCGCAGAACGACAATGTGGTTTCCATCAACACCTGTGTGGAGATGGATCTGATGGGACAGATCGCTTCCGAGGCTATCGGCACCCGGCAGTTTTCCGGCTCCGGCGGCGCCTTCTGCTACGCCTACGGTGCCCTGCGTTCGAAAGGCGGACGCGGCATCATGGCCTTCAGCGCGAAAACTGCGAAGGGCTTTTCCAAAATCCGGGCAACACTGGGCGCCGGTTCCACGGTTACTATTCCGCGCAACTATTCTGACTACATCGTGACGGAATACGGCATTGCCCATCTGCGCGGCAAAAGCCTGAGAGAGCGCGCCGGCGCTCTGATTGCCATTGCACACCCCGACTTCCGCAAGGAGCTTACGGAAGAGGCAAAGAAGTTCATGTGGATCTGATCCGCTGAATGATAAAAAAGAAGGAGTAAGAAAATGGAGAAAAAGAACAAAATCGTCTTTGACGTCTGCGGCCTGCCCTTCAAGTACTTTGTCCCGTTCTTCCTGATGGTCATGGCAGCTGTCTATCTGGGCTTCATCCCGAAGGCAAAGATTGCCGACGGGCTGACTCCCGCGTCCTTCGTGGCGACCATCGCCTACCTGATGGCCATCGGCGGACTGTTCTTCTGGCTGGGGAATACCATACCCATCGTGAACAACTATCTGGGCGGCGCCTGCCTGCTGCCCCTGCTGGGTGCGTCCTTCCTGAACTATGTGGGTCTGGTTCCGCAGGAGCTGGTTTCGGGCACGAAGGTGCTGATGTCCGGCGGATTTCAGGATATGTACATTGCCATGCTGCTGGTGGGCTCGATCCTGGTCATGGACCGTAAAATTATTCTGAACGCCACAGCGCGCTATATTCCCACCGTCATCGGCAGCCAGATCTTTGCCATTGCCTTTGCCATGCTCGCCGGTGTGATTACCGGTTTTGGCCCGGTTGAAGCGTTGTTTGACATCGCGGCTCCCTGCATGTCCGGCGGCTCCGGCGGAGCCATCACCACGCTGCCTAAACTCTACAGCGACCTCTCCGGCATGGATATGACCACCGAAGCCGGGAAGTTCCTCTGCTACGCCTCCATTGCGAATGTGCTTGCGATTGTCCTTGCGGCTGTGTTTGGCGGCATTACCAAGAGCAACAAGGTGCTCAACGGCCAGGGTCAGATTCTGCGTAAGGGCGTACAGGAGGACCTGAGTGCAGAGAAGCGCCCTGCCACCAGCGACGACTACAAGGCTCTCGGCGGCGGCATCTTCATGGCGCTGGCGCTCTATCTGATGGGCAATATCCTCGGCAGCATCCCCGGCCTCAAGATTATCCCGGGCCTTGCCTGGACCATCATCCTGGGGATCATCATCAAGTGCACCGGAATTCTCCCTGCCAAATTTGAAGACAACTGTGTGTACTCCATGAACTTCGCCCTGCGTGCCCTGCTTCCCATGCTGATTGCCGGCATCGGCATCAACTCCCTCAAGTTCTCCGCACTCACCGAGTACTTCAGTGTCGGTGCGTTCCTGGTTATCATCATTGCTGTGATCGGGGCTTTCATCGGAGCGGCGCTCTTCGGCCATCTCACCGGGCTCTTCGGGTATGAAGCGGGCGTCACAGCCGGTCTCTGCTGCTGCAACATCGGCGGCTCCGGCGACCTGGCGGTGCTGTCTGCTGCCAACCGCATGAACCTGCTGGCCTTTGCCTCCATTTCCACCCGCATCGGCGGCGCGCTGATGGTCATCTGGATCGGCATCCTTTATCCGCTGCTGCATTAATGTGCGGACGGAAAACCGAAGAGAACAAGAGCATATGATATGAGAATACCGGCAGGCCGAACGCCTGCCGGTATTCTCAAAGAAACGGGAAATCAGATTCGCGCAAAACTCTGCCTCAGCACCAGCTCCGGTTCCAGAAGGACGTGTTCCGTCTGGAAAGTGTTTGCCTTTAACTGCGCCTGGATCAGGTCAATGATACGTGCGGCCAGGGCCTCACTGGGCATTTTCACGGTGCTGAGAGGCGGGGAAGCATGCGGCGCCAGTTCCGAGGCTGTGATATCGATCGTCAGGAGTTCCAGATCTGCCGGGACACGGATATTCCGCTCCTGCAGCGCCCTCAGGGCACCGAAGGCAATGGAGTCGCTGTCGCAGAAGACAGCACGCGGATGCACTGCTTTGGCTGCGAACACAGCGCCCATGCGGTAACCACCGTCGGCAGAGCTGTCATCCCGGTAGATGTGTTCTTCGGGGACGGAAATATTCCTTGCAGCGCACTGGTCCAGAAAGGCGACCACGCGCCGGTTGGATGCCGGGAAACCGTGCCGGGATGCAAACACGGCAACTTCGCGGTAGCCCTTCCCCGCAAACTGTTCTGCTGCCAGACGGCCCATGGACTCATTATCCACACCGACAGTGGTATAACGGCCGGAATCCCGATTGATCAGAACCACCGGCACCGGAGGCGTCAGGGATTCCAGATGCTGCTGGTCTTCCGTTGAAGAACCGCCTATCACAACGGCGTTGTATGTGCCCTTCATGATCACATCGTCAAAGTCCCGCAGGCGGTTGTTCTCATAGGTCTGAACCACCAGCTGACAGTTAAAGGCAGTCTCCCGAATACGGGATGAGAAAGAGTTTAAAAACGAAGCCAGAATAGACAGACGAAAGTCCGCCGGCCAGAAAAAGCCGATGACAGTGGGGGCGTCCTCCCGGGAACGGAGGCGGCGGGCGCTGAGATTCGGCTGATAGCCCAGCTCTTTCATTGCGGCCCGGATCTTATCCTGAGTGGCCTGTGTGATACCACGTTCCTCTGCTTTTCCGTTAATGACGATGGAAACCGTTGTTGCGGAAACACCGACTTTTTCTGCAATATCTTTTACCGTTACCATAAAGCAGTCATCCTTGCTTTTGTTTTTCATTATTGTATGGTATGAGGCGCAGTTTGTCAAAGAAATTTATGAGAAAACCGCCGCGGAAAAACCGCGGCGGATGGACAGGCAAATCAAATCATGATATACTCTCAAGCAGGATAACCCGAGCAGAGACAGAGGAGAGCGAGCCTATGGAAACCTATCACATTGCGGTCTCGGCAGGTGACGGCATCGGAGAAGAACTGCTGCGGCAGGCAAAAAAACTGTTTGCAGCGCTGGAACAGCGTGACAGCGTCCGGTTTGCGCTGACCGAAGTTACAACCTGTGGTCCGGCGGCAGATGCCTGGGGGACGGCTTTCCGGAAGGAAGATCTGGAAACCGTAAAGCAGTGCAGGGCAATTCTGTTCGGCAACATCGGTGATCCGAAGCGGGTGAGCGCGGAAGGGAAGCTTTCCTCCGTGTATGCGCTGACCAGTGCCAGAAGGGCGTTTCAGGTCTGTACCAGCAGCCGCCCGGTGCGCATTTTTCCGGCAACGGCGGAGCTCTCCCCGCTGAAGCCTTCCATCACCGAAAAGGGAATGGACATTCTGATCGTGAGGGACCTGATGGGGGGTATGATTGCGGGGGAACGTCACCGCTGGCACGGGGCAGGCGGCGAAGAGGCCAGTGACCTGGAATACTACACCGAAGAAATGATCCGCCACAGCGCAGTTTTTGCCTTCCGGGCGGCAAAGCGTCGCCGGCAGGTGCTGACCAGCGTGGACAAGGCCAATGTGCTTTATTCCAGCAAACTCTGGCGCCAGACCGTCATGGAAATAGGAAAGGAGTACCCGGAGGTCTCCCTCAACCATCACTACGTGGACAATGCCGCCATGGAACTGCTGGTGGAACCGTCAGTGTTTGACGTTGTGCTTGCAAGCAATGTCTTCGGAGATATTCTTTCGGATGAAATTGCACAGATTTCCGGGACGCCGTGGATGTTCGGATCTGCGGAACTTGCCGTGGATGGCCGCGGCGTCTACACGCCGAACCAGCTGCACCATCCCCACAGCAGCGAATGGGCCGGAAAGGGCATTGTGAACCCCTGCGGGGTGCTGGATGCCGCCAGTCTGATGCTGCGCTACAGCTGTGGGCGCGGCGATCTGGCCGATACGGTGGATGCCGCAATCCGGAAGGTGCTGGACAGAGGGCTCTTCACGGCCGAAGCAGTTCCGCAGGGCGGAACCGTTGTTACCACGAACGAACTGGGGGATGCGGTGGCGGACGCAGTCAGGTTTACCTGACGCCGGCTGACAGTACCGGCTAACGGGTGCCGTCGGACAGACTCCGAAGCCGTGCTTTCAGCAGGCGGAAACTGCTGTCACTGATCGCGTGCTCCACCAGGCATGCCTCACTCTCGGCAACCTGCGGATCGACGCCGCAAGCAGTAAACAAATCCGTGAAAAAGAGATGTTTTTCCTGTATGCCGCGGGCAATCGCCTCTCCGTCTTCGGTGAGCAGGATGCGCCAGCCGTCGCGAATGACAAGGCCGCTGCCCTCCAGCTTCTTCAGGGCGACACTGACACTGGCCTTGGAGAAACCCAGATAGTCTGCGATGTCAGTGACCCGGCAGGCTCCTTTTATTGTGATCAGGGCAAGAATGGCCTTAAGGTAATCTTCTTTCGACTGATCGGTTGAAATGTGGTTCATCAGCAAGTTCTCCAATGAGAAATAAAACAGAACTAACATAAATTAGAGCAGGCTAATTATAGCCTGCTCAATTCATTCTGTCAAATAAAAATGTAATGCGTCTTACCGTAATACCATATGCATGAAATCGATGCGCGTGATCGGATTGCAGAGGCAGGCGGGCGCGGGCTCAATCCTTCGGCCGCATATAGAAGTTGCCGCGGATTTCGGAAGAGTGGATGGAGTTGACAAAAGCATTCGGATCCACTTCCTTTACTGCCTGCAGAGCCGTTTTGACATCGGCGCCGGAAATGACGGAATAAACCATTTTGTATTCATCGTGACTGTGTGAGCCGACGGCATCGGAGATCGTTGCGCCGTGATGACTCACGTCATGGATGACATCGCACACGGCCTGCGCGTTTTTGGTGATGACAAACAGGGTCTGCTTCTGATAACTGCGGTAAAGGACGTGCAGGGTCTGGGTTGAAACGTACTGGAAAATGATCGAATAGAGCGCCTTGTCCCAGCCGAAGAAGTAACCGGCTACCGTCAGGATGATAACATTAAAGCCAAGCACCAGGTTCCAGGTTTCCACGCCCCGCTTCTGGGAAAGGTAAATGGCAATGAAATCGGTGCCGCCGCTGGTGGCATCCACATACAGGCAGAGACTGACTGCCGCGCCGCCGAGGATCCCGCCGAAGACCGCAATCAGCAGCGGATCATAGGTCACCACATAGGCGGGGATCAGGTCTGTCAGCACGCTGTTTACGACGATCATCAGCAGAGAGAGCAGGGTGAACTTCTTTCCGACAAAGCGAAAGCCTATATACACCGGGAATGCGTTCAACAGAATGTTGACCGGGGAATAGGGGATCTGAACGCCCCAGAACTTGTCTGCCAGGCGCTGAATCAGCACCGTAAGGCCGGTGACGCCGCCGGGGAAGAGGTCGCCGGCGCGGACGAAAGTCTTGATATTTACGGCCATCAGCACGGCTGCCAACAGTACGCCGGCCACACGTTTTCCGTCTTTTTTCCAGTCCCAGTTCATGATGATGTCCCCGGCTTTCTTTACAGTGTGGTAAGCCCGCAGTGAAAACTGCCTGCAGAGCGCGGCAAGAATAACACAGAACCGATGCGGATGCAAGAGAAACAGGACAGGAGAGAAGAAAAAATATGCAGTTTCCGAAGAATCATCTTGTATGCTCGCCGGGAATTTGCTAAAATAGAAAGGAACCCGGCGGGAGATCAGCGCCGGGTGAAAGGCGGCTCTATCTGTCCTGTCAGAGTGCACTTGAAGGAGGGCGTGAACTATGCGTCAATTTTTAAAAGTCTGCCATATCATTTCCCGTGTGCTGATTTTCCTTTGTGTGGCGGCAGCGATGGTGCTGCTGTTCTTCCGGCCGGAAGGCCTTGGCTTCGGGCCGGTTCCCGCAACAACGGACGGCAGTTTCTGGAAGGTGTTTGCTACAACGCTCGGGCTTTCGGCGGTCATGTTTGCGGCGTCGGACTGGGCATACCGGACCCTGGAGGACAATGACTTTTTGCAGCAGCTGTCCTCTTCGGTTCTGAAGCCGGCCTTTGAACGCAACGATCTGAGCGACCGGCGCTTTCATAAGGGCGCTTCCGATGAGCTGGAGTTTGTTGCCAGCCTCAGGACGGTTTCCGATGAAAAGGAGCGCACTCTGCAGGAGCTGGCCTGGGAGAAGAGAAACAATAAGAGTCTGCAGAAAAAGGTCGTCGGCAACGGCATCGTCAGCCTGATTTTCTTCCTGCTGGCGCTGCTCTTCCTGGTGTATCCGATTGTGATCTATTTTGCCAAAGGACAGGTGCTGGGCCTGCCGGGGGCGGATCTGCAGGCATACTTTGCTGTTGCTGCGGTGGTGCTGACCTTTATCATCATCTTTGACTATACCGGCTACCAGAAGGCGCTGCGCAGGCTGCATACCATTCTCTCGATCCGTGAGCGCTGCGATGAAATCTATGAGCAGGAGCGCTGTGCTGAGCCTGCCCGCCCGAAACCGCTGGCGGCGCTTGCGGAAGCGGTAAGCTCTGCGGTAAAGCCGGAGCCAGCTGAACCCGAGGCAGTAAGCGCCCCGTCGGAAGCGAAACCGGTTGAGCTTGAGCCGGAAGCAAAGGCAGAGCCGGAAGCGCAGAAGCAGGAAGAACCCGCACCGGAAAAGAAGAAGCGCTTCGGACGGAAAAACAAAAAACAGGAAGCTCCGGCTCCGGTAATCCTTCCGGAAGAAGTCCCGGTCGAAGCTGCTGCCGAAAGCAGCAGTGTTCCGGCAGAAACGGAACCTGCCTCGGCGCCGGAAGCCGAAATGGCTGATGCCAGAGCGGAGCAGAAGGAAAGTCCGTTTGAAAGCCTGACCCCGGAAAAAGACGCAGCGAATGACTGACCGTTTTACAATATATTATTAAGGAAGGACAGATCCGATGAACTACAGGAAGCTGAATCGTGCGGAACAGAAAGCGGAACTGAAGACGCAACAGGCGGCATTTGAGGCCCTGAAGGCCAAGGGCCTGAAGCTGGACATGTCCCGTGGTAAACCCGGGAAAGCGCAGCTGGACCTGGTCAGCGACATCCTGACTGTATTGACTGACCCTGCCGACTGCATTGTAGGCGGAAATGATGTGCGCAACTACGGTATGCTGGCAGGCCTTCCGGATGCGAAGCTGCTCTTTGCCGATATTCTCGGCTGCAAGCCGGAGGAGTGCTTTATCGGCGGCAGCGCGAGCCTTACCCTGATGTACGATGTGATTGCCAAGGCCTACACCCATGGCCTGCTGCACAGCGAAAAGCCCTGGTGCAAACTGGATAAGGTGAAGTTCCTTTGTCCGGCCCCAGGCTACGACCGGCACTTTAAGATCACCGAGAGCTTCGGGTTCGAACTCATTACTGTGGACATGACTCCGATCGGTCCGGATATGGATCAGGTGGAAGAACTGGTGAAAGATCCGGAAGTCAAAGGCATCTGGTGTGTGCCGAAGTACTCCAATCCGGACGGTATTATTTACAGCGAGGATACGATTCTCCGCTTTGCCGGCCTGAAGCCGGCGGCGCCGGACTTTGTGGTGATGTGGGACAATGCCTACTGTGTACACGAATTCGATGGCGACTATGTGCCCTTCCCGGACATTCTTGGCCTCTGCCGTGAGGCGGGGAACCCGGATCTGGTGTTTGAGTTTGCCTCCACTTCGAAGATCACCTTCCCGGGTGCGGGCATCTCCGTCATGGCGACCAGTGAAGCCAATCAGAAGTATATGCAGAAGCTGATGGGCGTCCAGATGATCAGCTATGACAAGGTCAATCAGCTGCGCCACGTGAAGTACCTGAAGAACAAAGAGGGCACACTGGAGTTGATGAAGAAGCACGCCGGCGTCCTAGGTCCGAAGTTCAGGATGGTGCTGGATACCCTGGAGCGGGAGATTGCCCCCCTCGGCATCGCCGAATGGCAGAAGCCGAAAGGCGGCTACTTTGTCAGCGTCAACACCATGGACGGCATTGCGCAGCGCACCCTGGCGCTCTGCAGGGAGGCAGGCGTTGTGATGACGTCAGCCGGCGCAACCTTCCCCTACGGTGTGGATCCGCGGGACCGCAACATCCGCGTGGCGCCCAGCCTGCCGCCGGTGTCGGAGCTGGAGCAGGCAATGGAGGTCTTCTGCGTCAGCATGAAGATTGCCGCGCTGGAAAAGCTGTTGGCGGAGTAAGCGAAATACAGCAAAATGCACAGAGAAATGGTGGTTCGGCTTCAGGCTGAACCACCATATTTTGTGGTCCGGATACGAAATCAACAAATGGCAGAAAAACCTGAAAAAACCCGGAAAAAATGCTTGACTTTTCCATTCCCGGGTGCTATATTAGCCAAGCGCTTCGGGTACGGAGCCGCGGATTTCTAACAATCAAACAAAAGTTTGAGAATTTTGAAAAAAGTTCTTGACTTTGGGTTTTGACTGTAGTATCCTATATAAGCTGTCGCTCAAGACGGCGGAAGCACCTTGAAAATTGAACAATGCAAGAAAG
>CAZBXX010000102.1:0-8711 GCA_964495965.1 uncultured Oscillospiraceae bacterium
AGATGTTCGGCGCGCTGATCCGTCAGCAGTTCAAGGATGAGGACGTCTACTCCGTTGCCATCATGCCCTGCACGGCGAAGAAGTTTGAGGCCAAACGTCCGGAACTCGAAAAAGACGGCAAGCGCCTCATTGACCTGGTTCTCACTACCGACGAGCTGGGCCGCCTGATCCGGGCAGCCGGCATTGACTTTAAGAACCTGCCCGACTCCGAGCCGGACAGCCCCCTCGGCGACTACACCGGCGCCGGCGTCATCTTCGGCGTCACGGGCGGCGTGACCGAAGCCGTCATCCGCCGTGTGCTGGACGATGCCTCGCCCGAGGCCATCAAGACCATTGCCGAGTGCGGCGTCCGCGGTCTGGACGGCATCAAGGCCTTCAGCGTGACCGCCGGAGATCTGACCCTGAAGATTGCCGTGGCAAACGGCCTCGGCAACGCCGACAGGCTCATTGAAAAGGTGGAGAGCGGCAAAGAGTACTTTGACTTCATCGAGGTCATGGCCTGCCCCAACGGCTGCATCGGCGGCGGCGGCCAGCCCCCTGCCTCCAACGCCCGAAAGCGCGAGCGCGTCGCGGCCATCTTCAAGGCGGACGAAGCCTGCGACCTTAAGATTCCGCAGCAGAACCCCGCTCTGGACTATGTCTATGATGAACTCCTGAAGGGCCGCGCCCACGAGCTTCTGCATATCCACTACCCGCTGCACGGACATCATTAATCCGGATCGATAACAGAATGAAACAGAACGCCCGCGGCTGAAACGGCTGCGGGCGTTTTGCGTGGAAAAGAAAATGGCAAACCGGTGGTATCTTCACAGAAAATGTGGTATACTGCTTTATCATTCCGTATGGCAGCAAATCACCGGAGTAAGACTATGCAGACATTGGAAGTGAAAATAAAAGGCATCGTCCAGGGGGTGGGCTTTCGGCCGTTCATGCACCGCCTGGTGCGCCGCCACGGGCTGAAGGGGACGATCCGCAATACCTCTTCCGGCGTCACGGTGGAGCTGGAAGGCGCGGAAGAGGAACTCAGGCTTTTTCTGCAGGAACTGCCGGCAGAAGCGCCGCCTCTCGCCGTCATCGAGGACATTACCTGGCGGGAGATTCCGGCGCGGGGCTTTACGGACTTCACCATCATTCAGAGTGAGCGCCAGGCCGAGCGCGACACGCTGATCTCCCCGGATATCGCCGTCTGCCCAGACTGCCTGCGCGAGCTGCTGGATCCGGCGGACCGGCGTTACCGTTATCCCTTCATCAACTGCACCAACTGCGGTCCGCGCCTGACCATCATCGAGGATGTGCCCTACGACCGGCCGAAGACTTCCATGAAGGCTTTTCCCATGTGCCCGGACTGCGACCGGGAGTATCATGACATCGAAAACCGCCGCTACCATGCCCAGCCGGACTGCTGCCCGGTCTGCGGGCCGTCGCTCAGCTGGCTGGATGCGGACGGCAATCCGGTATCGGGAGATCCGGTCGCACTTGCCCAGCAGGCTCTGCGGGACGGGAAAATTGTCGCCGTCAAGGGCCTCGGCGGCTTTCATCTGGCCTGCCGGGCGGACGACCCGGCGATTGCGCAGGAGCTCCGCCGCCGTAAGCAGCGGGACGAGAAGCCCTTTGCCGTTATGTGCCGGGATGTGGAGGCAGCCCGTCGCTTCTGCCGGGTTTCAGAAGACGAAGAGCGAATCCTCAACGGCTCCCGAAAACCCATCGTACTGCTGGAGAAGAAGCCGGAAGTCCGCCCTGCGCTGTCGCATCTCAGTGAAAACGGCTTTCTGGGCGTGATGCTGCCCTATACACCGCTGCATATGCTGCTGTTTGAATCTGCGTTCGAGATGCTGGTGATGACCAGCGCCAATCTCTCCGACACTCCCATTCTTAAGGACGACGAGGCCGCGCTTTCCGACCTGCGCGGTATCGCCGACGGATTTCTGCTTCACAACCGCTTTATCCAGACCCGCTGCGACGACTCGCTCTGCTGGGTGCTGGGGGGCAAGGAATACTTCGCCCGCCGCTCCCGCGGCTATGTCCCGCAGCCGGTGACGGTGCCGGAGCTCCCGCATCAGATTCTCGCCTGCGGCGCCGAGCAGAAGGCCAGCTTCTGCCTCGGGAAGGGGGAGCACGCCTTCCTGAGCCAGCACATCGGCGACCTGAAGAATCTGGAGACGCTGGAACACTATGAGCGCCAGATGCGGCACTTTGAACACCTTTTTGACATTCATCCCCAGTCTCTGGCCTGCGACCTGCATCCGGACTATCTTTCCACACGTTATGCCGAAGAGCGGGCGGAGGCGGAGGGCATCCCGCTGCTTCAGGTTCAGCACCACCATGCCCATATGGCGTCCTGCATGGCGGACAACAGGATTTCCGAGCCCTGTATCGGTCTCATCTGGGACGGGACCGGTCTCGGCACCGACGGAACTGTCTGGGGCGCTGAGTGCCTCGTCGGCGATTACTCTGGCTTTATTCGCTTCGGCAGTATCCGCCCGATCCCGCTCATCGGCGGGGACCGCGCCGTGCACGAGCCGTACCGGGTGGCTTTTGCGCTGCTGAAGGACGCCGGGTGTGACACGGAAGATCTGGAGCCTTCCTTAAAAGAGCACTTTCGCGGCGCCGGCCGCAGCAGTGCTTCCGGTTGCGGCATTGACGCAGCGTCGCCTGCTTTGCCGGACTTTTCCCTGCTGGAGCAACAGCTCGGTTCCGGGCTCAACTGCCCGCTTTCTTCCGGAATGGGCCGCCTGTTTGACGGTGTGGCGGCCATACTGGGCATCCGGGAAGTCTGCAGCTATGAGGGTCAGGCCGCCGTTCTGCTGGAAGCCGCGGCAGGTGAGAGCGAAGCCTGCTTCCCGGTGGAATTCTACGGGGAGCCTGCTGTTACGTTAGACAAAAGTCAGTCTGACAGACTGTCATTGCGAACCGGCCCGCAGGCTGGTGTGGCAATCCGTTCTTCCTCACCGGCTTTGCATACCGGCAAAACCAAAGACAGCCACGCGCTGCTTTGCTTTGACTCGCGGCCCATGATCCGCGAGCTCGTCCGACGGCGCGACCGGGGTGTTCCGGTTTCAACCCTCGCTGCCATGTTTATGAACACGATGGTGGAAATGGCGGTGCAGACCGCGGCCGCGGCTTCCGTAGAGACCGGAATCCGGCGAATTGTCCTCTCCGGTGGCAGCTTTCAGAACATGTACATCATGCACCGTCTCCCGCAGCGTCTGCGGGAAGCCGGGCTGGATGTGTTCTGCCACAGCCGCGTCTCCTGCAACGATGAAGGCATCGCCCTCGGCCAGCTGCTCATTGCGGCGGCTCAAACCAGATGAAGCGGATTCAGGGCAGGCATATTTTGTCTTCATAACCCCCGTGGTTTTTTAAGACTTACTCTTGCCAAATCCTGTTATGGGGAGTATAATACTTCTAATATTGATAATAATCTGACGATCGTCAGCTTTTTCACAGACATTCTGCTCCGGAAAGGGTATTCTGCACAGGATGTTAAGGTTCAATTGAGAAGTGAGACTGTATCATGTGCCTTGCGGTGCCCTTAAAACTGATTGAAGTAAACGGAAAAGACGCAGTCGGTGAATCTCTGGGAATGCGCAGGTCCGTACGCGTTGACTTTATCCCGGACCCTCAGGTCGGGGATTATGTCATTGTGCATGCGGGCTTTGCCATTGAGCGCCTGCCGGAAGCGCAGGCGGAAGAGGATCTGGAAGCCTGGGAGGAGCTGCAGCATGCCCTCGGATGAGAGATGCCGGAGGCTGCTGGACCTGATTGCCGAACTCCCTCTGGGGGAGACCCGAATCATGGAGGTCTGCGGCACCCATACGATGTCAATCGCAAAGTCCGGTATCCGCAGTCTCCTGCCTGAGCACATTCAGTTGCTTTCCGGGCCGGGCTGCCCCGTCTGCGTGACGGTGCAGGAAGATCTGGATGCCGTTCTGGACCTCGCGATGGAACCGAATCTGATTCTTACCGGCTACGGCGACATGCTTCGCGTTCCCGGCAGCAGACGGGGCGACAGCCTCCTCCGCAGGCGCGCCCTCGGCGCAGATGTCCGTATTGTCTATTCCCCGATGGACGCCCTTGCCGTTGCGGAGGCGGAGCCGGACAGACAGGTGGTCTTTCTCGGCATCGGCTTTGAAACCACCGCACCCGGTACGGCCGCCGCAGTCATGGCGGCAAAGGAGCGCGGTCTTGGGAACTTCACGCTGCTCTCCATGCTCAAGTCTGTGGAGCCCGCGCTGCGCGCCCTCCTCGCGATGGAGGACTTCGCCGTTGACGGCTTCCTCTGCCCCGGCCATGTAGCCACTATTGTGGGGGAGAAGGGCTTTCATTTTCTGGCGGACGAGTATCGCCTCCCGGGTGTCATCGGCGGCTTTGAGGCGGAGGAGATTCTGTTTGCCGTTTATTTGCTGCTGAAGCAGATCGCTGACGGCGAGGCTAAGATTCAGAATGCGTATCCCCGTGCGGTAAAGCCCGAGGGGAACCCGCTCGCAATGGCTGTGCTGAACCGGGCGTTTGATCTGACCCCGGCGCGCTGGCGCGGTCTGGGGGAGATTCCGGAAAGCGGCTTTGCCCTGAAGCCGGAATTCTCGGATTTTGACGCGGCGAAGCGTTTTGACATCCGGCCGAAAGCGGCCGTGCTTCAGAACGGCTGCCGCTGCGGCGATGTGATCACCGGCAAACTCCGCCCGCAGGGCTGCCCCCTGTTTGGTAAGGCCTGCACGCCGGAAGATCCCGTCGGGCCCTGCATGGTGTCCTCCGAGGGCGCCTGCGCCGCGGCGTATAAGTATCAGGAATAAACAGACATGGAAGAGATCATTACTCTGGACTACGGCAGCGGGGGGAAGAAGACCTCCCGGCTGATCGAGCAGTATATCGTACCGGCGTTTGAGAATGCGGCCCTCAGTGAGCTGGGCGACGGCGCCCTGCTCCCGGGCACGGCGGAACTTGCCTTTTCCACCGACAGCTTCGTGGTCAGCCCCCTGTTTTTCCCGGGCGGCGACATCGGCAAGCTTGCCGTCTGCGGCACGGTGAACGATGTGGCAATGTGCGGTGCCGAGCCGAAGTTCTTAAGCTGTGGCCTGATACTCGAGGAGGGCCTCCCGGTTGAAACGCTGGAGCGTGTGCTGCAGTCCATGCGGCGCGCGGCGGATGAGGCCGGCGTACAGATCGTCACCGGCGACACCAAAGTCGTGGAAAAGGGCCGGGGCGACGGGCTTTATATCAACACCTCCGGCATCGGCTTCCGGAAGCATGCGCTCCCCGGCCTCTCTGCCGTAAAGCCCGGGGATGCGGTGTTGGTTTCCGGCACGGTGGGCGACCACGGCACGGCTGTGATGCTCGCCCGCAGCGGCATGATGGACGGGGAACTCCGTTCCGACTGCGCCGCTCTCAACCGCCTGACGGAAGCCATGCTTTCCAGCGGTGCGCGGATCCGCATTCTGCGTGATCCGACCCGCGGCGGCCTTGCGACGACGCTGAACGAGTTCACCGAAGGCCGTGCCTTCGGCATCGAGCTTGAGGAAAGCGCCGTTCCTGTGCGTCCCGCAGTCCGTGCGGCCTGCGACATGCTGGGCCTGGATCCTCTATACTGCGCGAACGAGGGCAAGCTCGTCTGCCTGTGCGCGGCGGAGGACGCCGAAGCGCTTCTTGAGACGATGCGCTCCCTCCCCGAGGGCCGGGACGCCGCCTGCATCGGTGTCGTGACCGATGACAGTCGTGGCCGCGTCACTCTGCGGACCCCTCTGGGCGGCAGGCGTATCCTGCAGAAGCTTGCCGGGGCGCAGCTTCCGCGTATCTGCTGAAAACCTGTCATTGTGAACCGGTGACAGGGTCACTGGTATGACAATCCGTTTTTCGGAGAAATCAGGGGAAACCCTGTTCTCATACAGTTTAATCTTTGTGAGCAATAATTATTGTATGTGAGAGGTGATGAACTTGCAGGAGTACAAAAGGATTGACATCAGCAAAGATGAAGTCCTGCCCCTTGCAGAACGGATGAAGAAGGAGGGCCGCTTCCTTGTGATGATTCACGGGTGGATCAACAAAGACGGTACACCCGAAGTCTCATGGGATTACGCCGTCGACCCGCTGGTGGAGAGCTACCATGTGGTCGGCGAGACGGTGTTCCCCTCCATCGGCGACATCTACTGCGAGGCGGCGACCTGGCCGGAGCGTGAAATCAACGAACTGTTCGGTTTCACCTTTGAAGGCCTGGATGTTTCCAAACGGCTCTTCCTGCCTGAGGACATGCTTGAGACTCAGGGCAAGGGGCAGATCATGGTGACGCCCCTGAAAGAGCTGGTGGAAAAGAATGCGGTGGGCGTTTCATCGCCTGAAGGTGAGGTGAAAGCATGAGCTATATCGTTCCCATCGGCCCCTACCATCCTGCTTTGGAAGAGCCGATTCATGCCAAGCTCTATACCGAGGGTGAAGTGATCAAGGACGCCGAGGTGTTCGTCGGCTACAACCACCGCGGCATTGAGAAGCTGGCCACCGAGCGCAACGCCATCCAGACCCTGGTGCTGGTGGAGCGTGTCTGCGGCATCTGTTCTCATTCCCACGCTTTTACCTACGCCCTCTGTGTGGAGGACATTAACGGGCTGGAGGTTCCGAAGCGCGGCGACTATATCCGTGTGATCACCGCGGAACTGGAGAGGCTCCACTCCCACTTCCTCTGGGCGGGCGTTGCCTGCCACATCATCGGCCACGACAGCATGTTCATGCACATCTGGGATGAGCGCGAACTGGTTATGGACCTGCTGGAAGAGCTGACCGGCAACCGTGTCAACTATGCCATGTGCACCGTGGGCGGTGCCCGGCGTGATATTTCCGACGACCTTCGCCGCCGCCTGCTGGATGCCTGCGACAAGCTGAAGGCTCCGCTGGACCGCATTGCCGAGATCGCCCTCACGGATAAAACCATCGCCATGCGCACCAAGGGCGTCGGCGTGCTGACCACCGAGGATGCTCTCCGTCTGGGCGCCATCGGCCCTCATGCCCGGGCGTCCGGTGTGAATATTGACGTGCGCCGTGATTCTCCCTACAGCGCCTACGGCGACTTTGAGTTCGACGTTCCCGTGGTGGATTCCTGTGATGTCTTCGCCCGTGTGGTGGTCCGTGTGCTGGAGTGCTATGAAAGCATCAAGATCATCCGCCAGGCGCTGGAGAATCTTCCGGAGGGTCCCATCAACCTCGGGACCAAGCTCCCCAAGATTAAAGAGGGACAGACCGTCAAGCGCCACGAGGCGCCCCGCGGCCAGCTGAGCTACATGCTGATGGGCGACGGCAGCTTCAACAACTACCGCATCAGCATCCATGTCCCCAGCTACAAGAACACCCCGACGGTGCCGCACATGCTCCGGAACAACACGGTGGCGGATGCCGGCCTCATCATCGCCAGTATCGACCCCTGCTTCAGCTGCCTGGATCGCTGAATGCACGAACTGGCCCTGACCGAGGGAATTCTCTCCATTGTCGCGGCCGAGCAGAAAAAGCAGGCCTTTACCCGGGTGCTGGAAATCTCACTGAAGATCGGAGAATATTCCGGCGTGATTCCCTCCTGCATTGAGGAGTTTTTCCCCCTTGTGGCAAAGGGTACTGCGGCCGAAGGCGCGAAGCTGCGCCTGACCCCGGCCCCTGCAGTCTTCAGCTGCTCTGCCTGCGGCTATGAAGGCCCGCTCCCGAAGCACGGTCACGTCTGCCCGCAATGCGGCAGCACGGCCATCCGGATGACGGCGGGAAGAGAATTCTTTGTGGAAAACCTGATTGTTGAATAATCGTCGCGAATCTGTTGATAGGAAGGAAGTGTAACCTTGCAAAAGACAAAATTACCTGCGGTACTCGCAACCTTTGTCGTCTGCTTTGCCTTCTGGATCCTGCTGACCTGGTCCTTTGCGGTACAGGAGCTGATTGCCGGGGCTGTCATCAGCCTCTGCGTGGCCCTGTTCGCTGCCCGCTTTTTCATTCATGCGAAAGCCGGCTGGCTCTTTAACCCCGCAAAGTTCTTCTCCTGCCTGGGATTCTGGCTCTTCACCTTCCCGGTGGAGCTCTGGAAGGCAAACGTCAGCATGGCAAAGATTGTGTTCGGCGGCTGCAAAGACATTAACCCCGGCATTGTGAAGGTGCCGACGGCTATGAAGACGGACTATGGCATTGCGGCAGTGTCCAACGCCATCACGCTGACGCCGGGTACCATCACCATGGAGGTGGCGGAGAATCCGGAAGAGCAGCGGAACTATCTGTATGTTCACTGGATTAACGTAAAAGAGACAGATCCCGCAAAAGCCGGCGAGGCTATCAAGGGCACGCTGGAAAAGGGCTTAAGGAGGGTATGGCAATGAGTGATCAGCTGATTTTCGCAGTCTTCTTCGCCGTACTGGCAGCCATGAACCTCTACCGCCTCTGTGTCGGCCCCAATGCCGCTGACCGCATGGTCGCCGGTGACAGCATGGACAACCTCATCTGCTGTGCGATGATTCTGTTCTCGCTCTACTCCGGCCGCGGCATTTACCTTGACATCGCGGTGCTGTCGGCGCTCTTCGGCATTATTGACACCATCCTGGTAGGCCGGTATCTGGAAAAGGGAAGGGGGCTGTAAGAGATGGTACTGCGTATTGTCTGTGATGTGTTCTTTCTCATCAGCCTGGTGTTTGCCCTGGCAGGCACCCTCGGCATCCTGAAGATGCCCGACACCTTCTCCCGTATGCAGGCTTCCA
>CAZBXX010000103.1:0-8641 GCA_964495965.1 uncultured Oscillospiraceae bacterium
AGACCGGTTCCACCAAGAAGAACATCACGGTTGAAATCTGCTCCAAGTGCCACCCCTTCTACACCGGCAAGCAGAAGCTGGTTGACACCAGCGGCCGCGTGGATAAGTTCAACAGGAAGTACGGCCTGAAGTAAGAAGCCGGGTTTTCATTCGGAAACAGATCCCCTGTCGGGAAGCTCACGCTGCCTGCGCAGCCTTCCCCGGCAGGGGATGTATTTTAATCCGGGTTTCAAAGCACGAACCATCTTGACGGGCAGCCGGTTTTCGGTTATAATTCATTCTGTATCGATACGCATTTCTACCCTCTGCATTTCCGCACCAAAAGCCGGAAGGAGAGAGCATTTTGAAGAGAGAAGAGAAGCTGAAAAAGAAAAAGCTGTTTGACGCCATCGGCATCTGCTGCGGCGTTCTGGTGGTGCTGGTCGGCATTCTGAGCGGGGTGCTGAACCGGGTTCCGCCCCCTGCCGCGGGCACGGTGCTGGCGGTGGAAGAGGCAGAGCACACCGGCAGGGCCGTTGCCAACAAGGTGGAGACCATGTCTGGCGTTACGGTTCTGCATGCGGCCGACTGGGCGGAGGAGTATCCCGAGATCTACGCCGATTTCATGAAGAATCAGGAAAACGATGAGGTTGAGGATTATCTGAAATCCTATCCCCAGCTCGTCACCCTGTATGAGCCGTACGGCTTCTCCTACAGCTATGGCAGCGCCCGCGGCCACTTCTACGATGTGGAAGACATCAATGAAACCGGCCGCCCGCACAAGTATGCCCAGTGCTGGACCTGCAAGACGCCGGACTTCACCAATCTGGTAAATGAAATCGGCAGGGAAGTTTATCAGTACGACTTTGACGAGGTTCGGCAGCATATTGTAGAAGGCATCAGCTGCTACACCTGCCATGCCAACACCCCGGGTGAGATTACCGTTACCCACACCTACGTGGTGGATGCGCTGGGGAGCGACTGGGACAAGGTCCCGGCGGCGGATCTGGCCTGCGGCCAGTGCCACGTGGAATATTACTTTGCCCCGGAAGACGGCGCGACCACGCTTGCCCGCCACGATCTGGAGAGCATGGCTCCCTCTGCCATCCTGAGCGCCTTTAACAACGATATTCTGATGGGCGACGGGCAGAACTTTGCCGACTATACCAATCCCCGCACCGGCGTGCGCCAGATCAAGGTCCAGCACCCCGAGTTTGAGACCTTCCTGGGCGAGGGGACTGTCCACGGCTGGGGCATGGGCGCTGCGGCCCCGCAGTTTACCTGCGCCGACTGCCACATGGGCACGGTCGCGGACGGAAAAGGCGGGACCCATCCCAACCACTATCTGACGAGTCCGCTGGAGAATCAGGCTCTTATCGACGCCGAGTGCTCCCGCTGCCATGCGGATCTGGTTACGCAGATTCGCACGCTCCAGAACGAGATCGACACCCGCACCACCGAAATCTCTGACCGGCTTGTGGAGCTGACGGAGACGCTGGCTGCGGCGGTTGAGAGCGGTGAATACACCGAGGATGAGCTCAACGCTATCCGCGCGGTGGCCCGTGATGCGCAGTTCTACTGGGACTTTGTCTTCGTGGAGAATGCCGAAGGCGCCCACAATTCGAAGCTCACGACGCAGTGCCTGGATATGGCGGAAGAGCTGACGGCCCAGGCCATGGGGATGTTTAGAAAGTCCGCCTGATCCGGCAGACGAAAGTCCCATTCGGCGCACCCCGCTCGTATACATCGGTCCGGGCATATAGAATGATTGATCCGGTTGATCCGGGCGTAATGACTGATCCGGGCGTATATAGAAGATTCAGGGGCTGTCTCAAAACACACCGTCATTGCGAACCAGTGCTCACACTGGTGTGGCAATCCGTGTCTGAATGGCAATTCATGTACCGGATGATCACGTCACCAGTCTGAGGACTGGTTCCTCATCATGACAGGTTTTGGCGTTTTGAGGCGGCCCCTTCTCATGGAGAAGATCTATGAAAAAAGTACTGAACTATGTTCGCTCCATGCGCTTCGGCATTCTGCTGCTGGTGCTGATTGCGGCCCTGTCCGTGGTCGGGACGGTGATCCCGCAGGGGAGAGAGATTTCCTGGTATGCGGAGACCTACCGCAGCCTGCACGGCGTAATTCTGCTGCTGAAGCTGGGCGATGTGTTCCACAGCTGGTATTTTCAGCTGCTGCTGGCGCTGCTGGGCCTGAACCTGACGCTCTGCTCCCTGCTGCGGATCCGCAGCGTGGTCCGGGGCCGAAAAACGGAGGCCGGGGCGCTGCTCGCCCGGCCGGATCAGTTCAGCCTGACACCGCAGCAGCGTGAAGCCGTCCGCAACGGCCTCCTTGCCATGCACTGCCGGGAGGAGGACATCGGAAACGGTGTGCGGATCTACCGCAAAAACGGCTTCGGCCGTTATGGGAGCTTTCTGACGCATCTCTCGATTCTGCTGATCCTGGTTTTCGGGGCTGCCGCGCTGTACAGCCCGAAAGTGACGGATGAGACCTGCCTCCCCGGTGAGTCCCTCACCATGGAAGACGGAACCCTCATCCGGGTGGAGAGTTTCCGCATCGAGGATGAGGAAGGCAGCCTGGACTTTACCAGCAATATCAGCGTCACCCTGCCGGACGGGCGGGAGAGCGGCCCGAGGGAAATTAAGGTGAATCATCCGCTTTCCTTCGGCCCGTGGAAGATCTATCAGCAGACCTATAACACTGCGGGCGCTGTCACCGTCACTAATCTGGACACCGGTCTGGAAGACAGGTTCACGCTGACGGATCTGGTCTTCCTGTCCATCGACGGCGTGAACGGCCTGTGGTATGAGCGGCTTTACGCCGACATGCTTCAGGATCCCAGCGGCAATGTGACGCTCATTTCCAATGTGTCGGGCAGTTACCCGAACCCGGTTTACCAGGTGGAGACGGCGACAGACGGTGTCTACACTCCGATTCTCGCTTTCCCGGGCGAGGAATTGCAGGTGGAAAATCTGAAGTTTCATTTTGAGACCCCAATTGAGTACCCGGGTCTGCGCATCAAGTACACCCCGAGGGTGATCAACGGGCTTCTGACCGCATCTTTTGTGCTGATGATCCTTGCCCTGTACATGACCTTCTTCTGCCAGCCGGTGCTGGTGAAGCTGGACGATGGGGGATGCGCGGTCGGCGGCCCCAAGCCCGAGGGCATGCTGCTCTCAGTGCAGCAGTGGATGACGGAAAGTGATCAAAAATACGCAGGGAACAGCTAAGGAGCAATAAAATGAACGCACTGTTTTTCGGTACGCTGATTGCCTATTTTGTTGCCACAGCACTTCAGTTTGTGTCCGTGGCCTTTAAGAAGGAGAAAGCCGGCACCGTGGCCTGGTACGTTTTCCTCGCGGCCGCCGTTGCCCATACCGTCTATTTTATCATCCGCGGCATTCTGGCTCACCGGGTTCCGCTTTCCAACCAGTTTGAGTTTGCCACAGCCTTCTCGCTGGGGGTGTCTCTGCTGCTTGTGATTCTTCGCCTTCGTCTGAAGGCCGACTGGCTCAGCACCATTGCCATGCCGATGACCTTCCTGATCCTTTCCTATGCCGCCCTGCAACCGCGGGAGATTACGGAACTGATGCCTGCCCTGCGCAGCGGCTGGTTTGTGTTCCACATCGGCTCTGCCGCCATTTCCTACGCGGCTTTTATCGTTGCCGGCTGCATTGCGCTGCGCTACCTCCTCATGAGCAGAAAGGGCAGGGAAGAGGATGAACTCAAGCTGAAGCAGATGGACTGGCTGAGCTACCGCCTGATTGCGCTTGGCGTCCTGATGCTGACGGTGACCATCCTGACCGGTGCTCTCTGGGCAGAAGAGGCCTGGTCCAGTTTCTGGAGCTGGGACCCGAAAGAGGTCTGGGCTCTTATCACCTGGATCATTTACATTGTGTACCTGCATCAGCGCCTTCGCGGCAAAAAACAGGGCACCGTAATGGCCTGGTATGCCGTCATTGCGGTGCCGGTGGTGCTGTTCACATTTGCCGGGGTCAACACGCTGATGTCCGGCATGCACAGCTACGGCTGAACAGAGTTCCCCGGCAGCATTCCAGTCAGGTGGAATCAGCTGCCGGGGAGTTCTTTTTTTATTGTCTGCCCGGCTGTACCGTACGCTCCGGCGGGAAGCGCATGGTCACCTTGGTCCCGGAACCCGGGGCGCTTTCCATGCGCAGCTCCGCATTATGGTAGAGCGCCACGTGCTTCACAATGCTGAGGCCCAGGCCGGTCCCGCCGATGGCGCGGGAGTGGCTTTTGTCCACGCGGTAGAAGCGCTCAAATACCCGCTTCTGATGCTCCTTCGGGATACCGATGCCGGTGTCGCTCACGCTGAGTACGGCGCAGCCTTCTCCGTCGTCCGGCTTCACCCGTACTGTCACGCTGCCGCCCGGGCGGTTGTATTTGATGGCATTGTCGCAGAGGTTGTAAACAGCCTCGCTTAACAGCTGCCACACACCCCTGACGGAAACGGATTCGCCTTCCAGCGAGAGCGTCACGTCCGCACGCTCCGCCACGGCCTGCAGGCTGTCCAGCGTGTCAGCTGCGAGCGCATGAAGGTCAATCTTCTCTACAGGCAGCTGCACGCCGCCCTCATCCAGGCGGGAGAGGCGGATGATGTCGTCCACCAGGCTGATCATCCGCCGGGATTCCCTGTAGATGTCGGATGAGAACTCCTTTATCTTATCTTCAGGAACTGCCCCCGTGGCCATCAGTTCGGCAAAGCCCGAAATGGAGGTCAGGGGGGTTTTTAGTTCGTGCGAGACATTTGCCGAAAACTCCCGCCGCAGCGCCTCCTGCTCCGATGCCTGTTTCAGGATGGTCTGCTTCTGATCCCGGATGCGCTCCACCAGGGGGTGCAGCTCGGGATAGGGTGCGGCATCCAGTTTGTCCAGGTCCAGGGCATTGATGGGCTGTACGATCTTTTTCGCCGTGCGGAAGGAGAGCAGTGCGGAAATCAGCACTACCAGCAGCAGCACCCACAGCACCGGGCTCACGGTCAGCAACGCATAGCGCACGGCGCTCAGCGGGCGCGAGAGACGCAGAATGCTTCCGTCATCGCAGACCATTGCGTAGTACATGGTCTCGGCGCCGCTGCTTTCCGAATGACGGATGCCCTGCCCCTCGCCGGTCTTCAGCGCAGCGGCCACTTCGGCACAGTGCAGCTGGTTCCCGATGGGCAGGGGGAAGACGCTGTCATACAGCACCTCGCCTTCCGGTGTAATCCAGGTGATGCGGTTCACTTCATCCAGCGTTTCCAGGTAGGGCTGCCCGCTCAGCATCAGGCCGTGCTCGGCATAGACGGCTTCCTGCTGAAGGGCTGCATAGGTCTCATCCAGGGTCTGGCGGTACTGCAGCCCGAAAAACAGCAGGCTGCAGAGCAGCAGCACCGTGACCCCGAGGATAAAGGAGGAGCGGAAAACAGTCCGGGTCATGGCGTTTCCTCCACAAAGCGGTAACCGACGCCGCGCACGGTCTGAATATGCGCGGCCGCCGGACCCAGTTTTGCGCGCAGGGTCCGGATATGCACGTCCAGCGTGCGGTTTTCCCGTTCGGCGCCGAGGCCCCAGACGCGGTCCATCAGCACCTCCCGCGTCAGGACCCGGTCCCGGTTTTCCAGCAGCAGATGCAGAAGGGTGAACTCCTTAAAGGTCAGTTCCACACGCGCTCCGCCCACCCGGACCTCGTGCCGTTCCGGCGAAACCTCCAGCTCCCCGCAGCGGTAGTCCTCAGTGCGGTGCGGCTCACTGCTGCCGCGGCGGAGCACCGCACGGACGCGGGCGACCAGTTCCATCATGCCGAAAGGCTTGGAAATGTAGTCGTCAGCGCCAGAGTCCAGTCCCTCCACCCGGTCGTATTCCGTGTTGAGCGCCGTCAGCAGAATGACGGGCAGGGAAGCCGTCCGCATGGATCCCCTCAGCTTTGCCAGAATCTGAATGCCGTCTTCCTCCGGAAGCATGCGGTCCAGCAGCACCAGTTCCGGCATTTCCTGCTCCATTGCGCGCCAGAAGGCCGACGGGCGGTCGAAGCCCTCGGCTCCATAGCCCTGGCTTTCCAGTGCGTAAATCACGAGTTTCCGGATACTTTCGTCGTCTTCCACCAGATAGATCATGCTGTTTCTCCCGTCCGTCCTCTTTTACCGGCAGTTTGTTTTCTGCCGTTTATCATAGCACAGACGGGCGGGATTGAACAGAACTTTTACCGGATTTAACTTCGATTTAAACTGACACTGTCCATGAATTTCATACTCCCGTGCTAAACTGTGCCCCGGTATCCAAAATCAGACGGAAGTGCAGGAAAAGCATAAACACAGTATGAGCATTCTTGAAGTCATAACGCTCCTGGCAGGCGTGGCAATGTTCCTGTTCGGCATGTCGCTGATGGGGGATGGCCTGACCAAGGTTTCCGGCAGCAAACTGGAGCCGGTTCTATTCCGGCTGAGCGGGACGCCCCTTCGTGCCCTGCTCCTTGGCACCGGTGTCACGGCGGTGATTCAGTCTTCAGCGGCGACCTCGGTGATGGCCGTCGGCTTTGTAAACTCCGGTATGATGACGGTTCGGCAGTCCGTGTATGTGATTCTCGGCGCCATCCTGGGCACCAGCATCACGGGCTGGGTTCTGTGCCTCAGCTATATTGAAGGCACCGGCGCTCTCAGCAGCATTCTCTCCACCACCACCCTCACGGCGGTGGTGGCGGTTGCCGGCATCATTCTGCATAAGTACTGCAAAGGCACGCAGAAGAAGCACATCGGAGATGTTCTGATGGGCTTTGCCATCCTGATGCTCGGCATGCACAGCATGAGCGGCGCCGTCAGCGGCCTGGGACAGCAGCCCTGGTTCACCGGCATCATGACCTCCATGAAGAACCCGCTTCTCGGCATTCTGGTCGGTGCGCTCTTTACGGGCGTGCTGCAGTCCGCCTCGGCGGCGGTCGGCATTCTGCAGGCGCTCTCTGTGACGGGTGCCCTGCGCTTCGAAGCCATGTTGCCGCTCCTCATGGGCGTGAACATCGGGGCCTCGCTTCCGGTGATGCTCTCCGCCATTGGGGCCAATGTTCGCGGCCGCCGCACGGCCTGGGTCTATCTGGTGGAGTCGGTCCTGGGGGTTCTGGGCTGCGCCTCCCTTTTCTACGTGGCAAACGCCATTTTCCGTTTTCCGTTCCTCAGCCTGGTGATGAATCCCTTTAGCACGGCAGGGCTGAACTCGGTTTTCCGTTTTCTGAATCTTCTTCTCCTGGCTCCGCTTGCTGATGTCATTGAGACCATTGTGAACCGCATCGTGCCCGACAAGGGTACTCCGGAGGAGGCCAGGCATGAGCTTCAGCTGGAAGAGCGTTTTCTCCTGCACCCCCCGCTTGCTCTGGAACAGAGCCGTTCCGCCATGAAGGATATGGCCACGTATACGCGCGAGTCCATTCGGCTGGCCGTTTCCCTGCTGGAGACCTTCGATGAGGAAGCTTACAGCCGGGTTATAGAGCTCGAGGATCTGGTCGACCATTATGAAGACAGCCTCGGCACGTATCTTCTTCAGCTGAACGGGCAGAAGCTTAACCCGCAGCAGAGCAGCGAGGTTGCGAAGTTCCTCCACACACTCTCGGACTTTGAACGCATCTCAGACCACGCCCGCAACCTTGCGGAAAACAGCAATGAGCTCCATGAAAAGCAGCTCATGCTCTCACCGGCTGCCTCCCGTGACCTTTCCGTCCTGATCCGCGCGGTGAAGGATATTCTGAAGCTTGCAACCGATGCCTTTGAGCAGGAAGATCTGACCCTGGCCGGATATGTGGAGCCGCTGGAAGAGGCCATCGACATTCTCTGCGATGAGATCAAGATGCGCCAGGTGGCGCGCCTGCGGCACGGGCAGGGAAACATCCTGCAGAATTTTGTGTTCAACGACCTCATTACCAATCTGGAGCGCGTTTCGGATCACTGCTCCAACATCGGGCTTTCCATCCTGCGCCTTGAAGACGGCGAGTTCGACACGCACGACTACCAGGAGAAGCTCCTCGCCGGTGACGAGACCTTTGAGCAGCGTCTGCTTACCTTCCGCAGGCAATACAGCCTGACCTAAAATTGACGGAATGATCACGGCGCCAGTCCGAAGACTGGCGCCGTGATCATAATAGTTTTGGCATTTTAAAACAGCTTCCACATGCCGGTATAATTTTTGCAGACCTGTTTATTTCGCCACAAGCTCTCCGTCACGCACATCGACGGTTATGACGGATCCTGCCTTCAGGTCACCCTTCAGGATGGTACGGGCAACCAGCGTCTCCACGCCGGACTGCAGCACGCGCCGCAGCGGTCTTGCGCCGTACAGCGGGTCGTAGCCGCGGTCGATGATCAGCTGTTTTGCCTCGTCGGTCAGCACAAGGTCCAGGTCGCGGTCGGCAAGGCGCTTGCGCAGCGATTCCACCAGCAGGTCCACGATGTTTGTCAGGTTCTCCTTGGTGAGGGGCTTGAAGAGGATGATCTCGTCCAGCCTGTTCAGAAACTCCGGCCGGAAGCTCCGGCGCAGTTCCGCCATCACGGCGTCCTGCGCGTCCTGCCGGATGCTGCCGTCGGGCTCAATGCCTTCCAGCAGGTAGGGGCTGCCGAGGTTCGAGGTCAGGATGATGATGGTGTTCTTGAAGTCCACCGTCC
>CAZBXX010000104.1:0-8604 GCA_964495965.1 uncultured Oscillospiraceae bacterium
GTATCATATCCATAGCGGGCGTTCAGACTGATCTCACGCTCTTCAGATCCGGACTATCCAGGTAAAATAACAGCGACAGATTAACGGAAATGACCGTATCGGAACTGCAATCAAAAAGGGGAGAAAACAGATGAGTGAAAAAAACGAACCCAGACCTTCGGATGCAAACGCCATCACCCGGCGGTACCTGGACTCCATCCTGATCGAAGAGCGTCTGATCGACGCGCAGACGGCTTCTCTGGAGACGGAAATCTTCGGAACAAAGTTTGACACGCCGATTATGATGCCGGCGTTTTCCCACCTGTACCGCTACCAGAAAGAGCGCAACGCCATGCTGGACTACACCCTGGCCGCAAAGGAACTGGGGGCGCTGAACTGGGTCGGGATGGGTGAAAATGAAGATATCGGTGAGATTCTGGATACAGGGGTCAGAACGGTCCGGGTAATCAAGCCCTATGCGGACCGGGATAAGATTTTCGACCAGATCGCCTTTTCTGAGGAGCACGGCGCGTTTGCCCTCGGGCTCGACATCGACCACATTTTCGGCAATGACGGGGAATACGACCTGGTGTTCGGCGAGCGGATGACCCGGCAGACTGTGGCTGACCTGCGCGAGTATGTGAGCGCGACAAAGCTGCCCTTTATCATTAAGGGCGTTCTCAGCGTCAGCGACGCGCTGAAGAGCGTGGAATGCGGGGCCCGGGGCATCCTGGTCAGCCATCACCACGGCAGAATGCCGTTTGCCGTCCCGCCGCTCATGGTTCTGCCGGAAATCTGCAGGGCTGTCGGGGATGTTGACGGCCTGGAAGTGTTTGTTGACTGCGGGATCGCCTCCGGTGCGGACGTCTTCAAGGCGCTGGCGCTCGGCGCGAAAGCCGTCGGGGTAGGCCGCGCGATGATGCCGTCGCTGCTCGAAGACGGGACCGGCGGCGTTGTGCGCTGTGTGACGGCCATGAACCGGGAACTGAAAACGCTGATGGGCTACACCGGCTGCGTAAATCCGTCGGAGATCGTGCCCGGGCTGCTGTGGAAAGACGGAAGACCGATGGCTGCCCGGTAACAGGGAAAGAAGGGGATAGGAACATGAAGGTTACGAACATCGCGGGGCTTGACTGCGCGCGTATCATCCTCGGGACGGGCAGATTCGGAGGGGCGATTGACGAAGGCGCCGCTTTTGAACTGATGGATGTCTACATTGAAGCGGGCGGTAACGTCATCGATACGGCGGAGGTGTACGGCGACTGGTTCCCGGATGTGGAGAAGAGCCCGTCGGAGAAACTCGTCGGGCGGTACCTCAGGCAGCGGGGCAGCTCCGGGCTGATTGTCTTTACCAAGGGCGCGCACTACCGGATCAAGGATCCGGCCAGGGTATCGCGCGTGCGGCCGGAATGTATCCGGGAGGACCTAGAAAAGAGCCTGGAAAACCTTGCGCTTGACCGCATTGAATTGTACTGGCTCCACCGGGACGATCCCGCCTATCCGGTCGAACCGGTTATGGACGCTCTTTTTGAGGCGCAGGACAGGGGCCTGATTGCGCACCTCGGCGCTTCAAACTGGAGCATCGCGCGCATCGACGAAGCGAACCGCTATGCCCGCGCCTGTGGGAGAACGGGTTTTGAAGCGGACCAGACCGGCTATGCCTACATGAAAAACTATGTCCAGGTGAACTTCAGTGATGAGCCGGACACCACTATGCTGTATTTTGACGAAGGCAGGGATACGGCCTACTGCACGGAGCACCGTCTCCCCGTGGTCGCCTACAGCAGTCAGGCGAACGGCTATATCACAAAATTCCTGTCCGGACAGGAACTCCCGTGGAAGACGGCGCGCGCATATGACTACCCGCTGAACCGGGCGCGTGCCGGGCGTGCGGGAGCCGTCGCGCGGGAACTCGGCTGCCCGCCGGAGGCGGTCGGGCTTGCATACCTGTTCACAAGGCCGTTCCCGGTCTGTGCAATCGTCGGGCCGCGGAACACGGAACAGCTTCTCTCCACACTCAAAGCGGCGGATCTGGAACTGACGGAGGAACAGAAGGCCTTCCTGGAGAAGGACGAATGAGATTTCAACAGCGATCTTGAGAAAAAGAAAGCCCGCGCGGACCGGATTCGGCCGCGCGGGCTGTTTGTGTTGAGGAAGCGAATCAGCATTTGCATTCGGTTCAAATGGCTTTTCTTTACCCGTTTTTGCCGGGAACCGCCTCAGTCTCCCTGTATCCGCAGGTCCAGGTCTTCCTGTATCCGCAGATCCAGCAGGGCAAGACTGCATTCGTTGATGATGCGCAGTTTGCTCCAGTGGGAGAGCCCCGCGTCTGCTTCCGCGTTTTTCAGGATCCCGCTGATTCCGTCCGCGTCACCGTGTACGAAGCAGCGGTCAATGGCCTTCAGCTCGCCGACAACGGCCGCCTGCTGTCTGGCGGCATCGCTTTCCTCCTCGCGGAAAACCGTTTCGGGCCGGCCGCCGAAGTAGCTGCGGTAACGGTCTATCTTGTCCTCGTCCAGAAGGTAGTTCCGGGCCTCCCGGCCGAACATTTCCTTCCGGTCCTGCAGCGTTTCCCGGTCCCGCTGCATTTCGCGCCGGATTGCGCGGATTTTGGACTTCAGGAAGGACGTGCCCTTGATGAACACGGTGTAATCCTCGAACACGGAGGGGTCGTCGAAATACAGGTAGATCCAGATGCCGTCGAGAATGAACTTCTTCTCACGGTGCCGCGCGGCATAATCCAGTGCGTAGCGGATGAAGTCCACAAAGATCCGGTCCTCGTATTCCTCCCGGGGGATACCGCCACTTTCTCCGTCTCCGTCGCGCTCGCCGATGCCGATGTAGTACTTCGCCCCCTCACCGCTGAAGAAGCTGTAAAACATGTCGGAGCAGTCCTTCAGCTGATCCATGGTGAAGTGGTCCTTCACCAGCAGCAGGTCATCAAGCTCAACGTGCTCAATCTCATCGCCCTCGAGGGCGCGTGCCAACACGGATTTGCCGCTGCCCGAATGACCCAGAAGAATGCAGACGTTCGTGTCGCCGGTATTGAAGGCTTCTTCCCGGTAGTAGAGGTCCGGCTCCGAAACCGCGTATTTGTCGTGAGGCAGCTGTAATTCTCTCGTTCCGTCGCGGCCCGCCTTCAGCTCCTCTTTGACCAGGGCATACATTTCCGGGACGCTGCGGCCCAGAAATTCGTCGGAGTAATAGTTGGAGAAGCGCTTCTGCTTCCCGGGGAGGGCCTTGTACCGCAGGTATACGCTGTTGAGCTCCCTCAGTGAGGCAGTCTGCCCGGTGATGACGGTGAGCGAAGGGTCGCAGAGTACCTGCTCGAGATCGGTATACAGTTCCATGAAAGTTTCTCCTTTCCCGTATTTCAGGCTTCTTCAGGCTTTGTTTCACGATCCTGGCACAATCTGCGCCGGGTGAAAGGCGCCGGATGGCCGTTCCGCCGCAGAAAGTACCCCTGCGGCTGCCGGCATAGTGACAACTCGCCCGGGCTTGTGCTATACTGCTTACCATTCAAACTTCCTGATGATGGTGAAAACATGAAGACAGTGAATGTGGTTGCTGCCGTCATCCGCGACGGCAGGAAGATCTTTGCCACACAGCGCGGATACGGCGATTACAAAGACGGCTGGGAGTTTCCCGGCGGAAAGATTGAGCCGGGGGAGACCCCGCAGCAGGCCCTTGCCCGGGAAATCCGGGAAGAGCTGGACATCCGGATTGCGGTAGGGGAGTTTCTCGCCGGCGTCGAGCATGATTACCCGGCGTTTCATCTCAGCATGCAGTGCTTCTGGTGCACCCTCGTGGACGGAACTCCCGTGCTGAAGGAGCATGAAGCCGCCCGCTGGCTGAATCCGGAGGAACTGGACAGCGTCGACTGGCTGTCGGCGGACCGTTCGGTGATTCCTCTGGTACAGAAGGAACTGATCCCCGGCTGAAGGCCTGCCGGGGGTTCCCTTATTCCGCCCGGAAGCCGCGTTCCGTCTCGATGACGGGGACGGTTTTTACGTCCATGCCGCGGATTTCCACATAACGGCCGGATTCGACCGCCAGGATCACCCGGTCAATCGCTTCTTCTCTGCCCTGAATCTCCATGACAACGGAGCCGTCCCACTCGTTCCTGCACCAGCCGGTGCAGCCGAACGCCTGTGCTGCGTGCCTTGCCCGCCAGCGAAAACCGACGCCCTGGACGGAACCGGTAAACCGGATACGCTTCCTGATCATAACCGTCCTATCCCCATGCTCTCTTCCCGGCCAGGCCGTCCCGCCTGCAGTCGCAGCCGGAAACGGCGGCATCTGACCCCAGCTTACTGTAAGGCCTCGTAGTAGTCTGTCACAAACTCCTCAAATCGCTGCTGTGCGTGCGTCATGGGGGCATGCCGGTTTCTGCACAGCCCGATCCACCGCCTGAACGTTCTCTGTGTGGTCCTGTCTTAAACAGCCGGAGAGCTTGCCGGGCGGTCAGTTACCATGCGGCGGGCAGTTTACATTGAGGCCAACAACATGATACAATATGAAAAAACGAAACGCAAGAGGAAAGGGAGGGTACTGTGAAGCTGATCCATCTTTCGGACCTCCACCTGGGCAAGCGCCTCAACGGATTCAGCCTGCTGGAGGACCAGCAGGCCATTCTGCGCGAAGTCCTGCGCATCACGGAGGAAGAGCGCCCGGACGCGCTGATCCTGGCGGGGGACATCTATGACAAGTCCGTGCCCACGGCGGAGGCCGTGACGCTGTTTGACCGTTTCCTCTCCGCACTGGCCGGGAACGCTGTGCCGGTGCTGCTGATCAGCGGGAATCACGACTCTCCGGAACGCCTGGCCTTCGCGGCCTCAATCCTGAGCGGGAGCGGCGTGCACGTCTCGCCGGTGTTTGACGGCAGTGTCCGGCCCGTCACGCTGCGGGACGAATACGGACCGGTGAACTTCTGGCTGCTGCCGTTCCTGAAGCCCGCCATGGTTCGGCCCTTCTGCCCGGAGGAGAAGATTACGGACTATACCGATGCCTACCGCGCGGCGATCGCGGGCATGGACCTGAACGGGGCGGAGCGGAACGTGCTGGTGGCGCACGCGTTTGTCACCGGGGCGGAGCGCTCCGAGTCGGAAGAAGTCTCGGTCGGCGGGGCGGACAACGTGGACGCCGCCGTTTTTTCAGACTTCGACTATGTCGCCCTTGGGCACATTCACGGCCCTCAGAATATCGGGAGCGAACGCATCCGTTACTGCGGCACACCGCTGAAGTATTCCTTCTCCGAGGCCGGACACGTGAAGTCCGTGACAGTGGCGGAGCTGGGAGCAAAGGCGGAACCGGACGGGAAAGCGGCGCTCAGCCTGCGCACGGTGCCGCTGAAGCCGCTGCGGGATCTGAAGGAACTGCGCGGGAGCTGGATGGAACTCACCGCGAAACCCTTTTACGATGCGCTGAACCGGGAAGACTACATGCATCTGACGCTGACGGACGAGGAGGATATCCCTGACGCCGTGAGCCGGCTGCGCGTGATTTACCCGAACCTGATGAAGCTGGACTATGACAACCGCCGCACCCAAAGCCTGGGCCTGCGGGATGCGGAAGCGGCAGCGGAGCGGAAGACACCGCTTCAGCTGTTTGCGGAGCTCTATGAAAAACAGAATGGCAGCGCGCTATCCGGAGAACAGGAAGCTTTCTGCCGCGGACTGATGGAGGAAATCTGGGAGGAACAGGCATGAGACCGCTGAAGCTTACCATCTCGGCCTTCGGGCCCTATGCCGGGGAGACCTCCGTGGATTTTGAAGCGCTCGGCACCGGCGGTCTCTATCTCATCACCGGGGACACCGGCGCGGGAAAGACCACCCTCTTCGATGCCATCACCTTCGCGCTCTACGGTGAGGCCAGCGGCAGCGCCCGGGAACCGGGGATGCTGCGCAGCAAGTATGCCGCCCCGGAAGCCGAAACCTTTGTCACGCTGACCTTCCGCTATGCGGGGAAGGACTACACCGTGCGCCGCAGTCCCGACTACGAGCGGCCGGCGAAGCGCGGCGGAGGCACGACCAGAAAGGCCGCGGAGGCGGAGCTGACCCTTCCGGACGGCCGCGTTGTGACCAGGACCCGGGACGTGAACGCGGAGATCCACAATATTCTGGGTGTGGACCGCGGCCAGTTTGCCCAGATCGCGATGATCGCCCAGGGAGACTTCCTGAAGCTGCTTCTGGCCGAAACAAAAGAGCGGCAGAAGATCTTCCGGGAGCTCTTCCAGACGAAATACTATCAGATTTTTCAGGACCGCCTGAAGGACGAAAGCGCCGCGATGTGGCGCTCATGCGATCAGATCCGCCTCGGCATCCGTCAGGAGCTTGGCGGTATCCGCTGTGAGGAGAACGCACCGGACGCCGATCTTGTGCAGCAGGCGAGGAACAACGCCCTGCCCGCGGAAGAAACGCTGCGCCTGCTGGAGGCGCTCATTTCCCGGGACGGGGAGAAAAGCCTTCAACTGCAGCAGGTTCTGGCGGAGGCAGATGAAAAACTGGCGGCGGTGAACCGCCTGCTGGGCCTTGCGGAAGAGCGGAAGAAAACCCGCCTCGCCGCACAGAGCGCGGAACAGAGTCTCCGGCAGAAGGAAGCGGAGCTTCCGGATGCGGAGGCGCGGATGCTTGATGCGGAACAGAAGGAGGCCGAGGCCGCCGCACTCCGGGAAGAAGCGTCGGCACTGCAGGCGAAGCTGCCGGATTACCGCATGCTGGAACAGCTCCGGGGAGAGCTGGAAGATGCCCGGCGGCGCGGCGCGGAAGCGGAAGCCCGGCGGCGGGAGCGCGGCGCCCAGCGGGCCCGGTATGCCGAGGCTCTGAATGCCCTGCGGGAAGAGCGCAAAAGCCTGGAGCAGACTGCGGCCGGGAAGGAGCGCCTCCTCCGCGAACGGGAACGCCTGCAGCAGCGTGAGGCAGGCCTCCGGGAACTGGCACAGCTCTTTGCGGCCCTGCACGATCAGCAGCACAGGGCGGAACAGGCCAGAACCCGATACCGGGCGAGCGCTGCCGCCTGGGGGGAGAGTAACGCGCGGTATCTCGCCATGTATCAGGTGTTTCTGGATGAACAGGCGGGGATCCTCGCGGAAACACTGGAAGAAAACCGGCCCTGCCCGGTATGCGGTTCCACACAGCATCCGGCACCGGCGCATTCCGTCCGGGAAGCGCCGTCCGAAGCGGAACTGGAACGTGCGAGAAAGCTTGCCGAACGGCAGCGTGAGGAAATGGCCGATGCCGGGAAGGAAGCAGAGGGCTGCCTGAGCGCGATGCGGAGCAGGCAGGAAGAACTGGAAAGAAGCTGCGCCAGACTGTTTGAAGACGTCTCCCCGGCGGATGCGGAAGGAAAGCTCGGAACAGAGCTTTCCGCTGTTGAGGCAGGACAGAAGGAACTCAGCCGCGAGCTCACCACACTGGAGCGGAGCATCCGGCGTGCGGATGAGCTGGACGCACGGATCCCGGCGGGCGAGAAACAGCTGCAGGCGGCTGAGGCCGGCCTTGCGGACGCCGAGAAGGAGAGAACAGGCGCCGGGACAGCCGCCGAACAGATCGGCCGGCAGCTCGCGGCACTGGCGGAACGCCTTCAGTATCCGACCGAGGCCGCGGCCAAAGCACGCCTTACAGCGCTCACCGGCAGTGCGGCGCAGCTTCAGAGGGCGGCTGCGGATGCCCGGGAGCGTCTTCGCGCTGCGCGGGAGGAAACGGCCCGGCTACAGGGGCAGCTTTCCCAGCTGCAGGAGAATCTGCGGCAGTCAGAGGATCTGCCCGGGGAGGAAAGCATCCTTGCGGCGAAGGAGAGCATCACCGGGGAAAAAGCGGCACGAGAGACGGAACTGCAGGCCTGCTCCATCCGGGAGGACCGGAACCGCGGCATTCTTCAGCGCATCCGGGAGCAGTCCGAGACGCTGAACCGGCTGGAGAAACGCTACATCTGGCTGAAGGCACTCTCGGATACGGCGAACGGAACCGTCAGCGGAAAAGAGAAAATCATGCTGGAGACCTGGGTGCAGACGGCCTTCTTCGACCGGATTCTGGACCGGGCCAATACCCGCTTCTTCATCATGTCCGGCGGGCAGTACGAGCTGAAGCGCCGCACCGTGGCGGAGTCCCTCCGTGCGCAGAGCGGGCTGGAGCTGAACGTGATCGACCACTACAACAACACAGAGCGCAGCGTCAAAACGCTCTCGGGAGGGGAGGCCTTCAAGGCGTCTCTGTCCCTGGCGCTGGGCCTTGCGGATGAAATCCAGTCCTCCGCGGGCGGAATCTGCCTTGATACCATGTTTGTGGACGAGGGCTTCGGCTCACTGGACGACGAATCCCTGCAGCAGGCAGTGAACGCCCTGGCCGGGCTTGCGGAATCGAACCGCCTGGTCGGCATCATCTCCCATGTGACGGAGCTGAAGAACCGCATCGACCGTCAGATTGTGGTCACCAAGGAAAAAAGCGGCGGCAGCAGAGTCCGGGTGATCGTCTGAAAAGCGCCCGGCGGCAGCCTGGTGATGGCCATAAAAAATGTGTTGACAAACCCAGGTTTCTCTGATATTATACTCGGGCGGCTGGACGGCGGCCCGGAATGCTGGTGTAGCTCAGTCGGTAGAGCAGCTGATTTGTAATCAGCAGGTCGGGG
>CAZBXX010000105.1:0-1916 GCA_964495965.1 uncultured Oscillospiraceae bacterium
TGCCCCAGTACATGGAACCGGAACCGTCCGCCACCACGAGCGCATTCTCGTCCGTGGTGAAGTCATCCAGCATGCGCCAGGTGACGTCCTGGGAACGGCGCTCCTCTTCCGAGCAGTTATAGGCGCGCTCAACGAGCTCGTAGGGCAGCAGGGTGCCAGTATGAAGATTCGCCTCGCCGCGGTCGACCTTATCCATGAAAGCGCCGTAGCGTTCGCCGTCATTGCGCAGGAATGCCTTGCGGTACTTGAACATGGCCTTGGACGGCTGCTTGGAGTAGTCGAAGGTATAATCCTTCTCACGGAGGTTATTCTCAATGATGCGGATACGCGCACGCAGCTTGGTCAGTGCCTTGCGGTAGTCACGGTCGGACAGGCCGAAAGACTTGGCAATCAGCTTGGCCGTCATGACCGTCTCCTGGTTGGAGGCGTTCACAGAGGGAAGCCACTTGCCGAGCAGGGAGACGTCCCCACTGTCCTCCAGGGCAGCGAGGTCATCCTGGAACTGCTTTTTCAGCAGGGCCAGGGCCTCTTTGCGGCAGGGGGTGTTAAGCAGGACGAGAACATCATCCCAGCGACCGTACTCCGCGATAAAGGGCAGATTCTTTACGACAGAGCCCTTTTCGTTGGACGCAAGCCAGGTGAGGATGCTCCGGAAAACGCGGCGCTCGCCGAGGCCGCCGCGCACGTCACGGGCATAAAACAGGATCTTCATGGCCAGATCCGGATTCTCCGCATACGCTTTCAAAAAGCGGCTGCGGATATCCTGATCGTCTGCCCGACGCAGGGCGCCGATGGTGGCGAAAAGATCCAGACAGTCTTTCCCGCTGGTGCGGTACGTGACTGCGCCGTTCTCGGTATAGGTTTTGTTTGCAGTTTTCTTCAGGACTTCCAGCACGGGAAAGACCTCCTTTACAAATGAAATAAAACAAGGCACAGTTTGCTGTTTACAGCTTCTTTTTTGACCGATCCATCTTTCTTCTGATCTTGTTTGAAAGTATTGCTGTCTATGCCTTTATTAACAACACAAGGCGTATGGCATGTTCCATCATGCCGCTTTATCCGGTAGGCTTCGCCTGGTCCGGGTCCGAGGAATAATTGCTGTATACGCCTTTATTTACGATCAAGGTGTGCCCCTTGGCGGGCTGTATCCTGCGTAGTGCAGGAAGGGCTTGCCAGACCCCGACCTAGACAGATGATTTGCTGTACACACCTTTAATTGGCAGGTCCAAAGCACGCTCAAAATAATCATTCTTGAATAAATGTAAAGATGGAGATTATCATTGCTGTCTGTGCTTTTCACCGATATGCGGAAGAGCTATAATCCTCATTTATCGCCGGGTCACCAACCACGGGCGTTGAGGCTTTTGTGCGGGGCTTCTTAGCTCCTTTTTGCTCACATAGCGATGCGACCATTTATAGGGCAAGCCGGACTTCATTTGTCCGGGGCCTATCAAAAATACAAGGCACCATCGAAACGGGATTCGAACCCGTAAGGACCGGTTATGAGCCGGCTGCTATACCAATAAGCTATTCGAATTTGCTGTTCGTGCCTTACAAGACACATTTTTGAATTCATGCGGGATTCGAACCCGCGTCCCCCCTGGTCCGAAACCAGGTGCTCTCCGTTAGAGCTAATGGATTCTAAAGAATTGCTGTCTGTGTCTTTCTATAAACCATGCTCGAGGGAAACAAGATGCCGTGTTTTCATCAATGATAATGACGGTTTTATTGCTGTTGGCATCTTTCGCAAAGCACACTCGATTTGCTCGTACGATTAGAAGTCGTATGCAGTTCATTGCTGTATGTGCTTTTCATCTTGCAAGCTTAAAATACCATCCGAGGAAGAATTAATCATTGAAAAAAAGTTGCTAACTCTCCATTTTCAAGAAAAGTTCTCAAGTTTTACCTTTATTCTG
>CAZBXX010000105.1:1926-8600 GCA_964495965.1 uncultured Oscillospiraceae bacterium
AAGTCGTATGCATTTCATTGCTGTATGTGCTTTTTCTTCCCGGTTTTCCGACAGTCGAAACACTTTCGTGTGACGCACATCTTCTGTCATCCCACCAGAGGACATTGGCCCTGCCTAGGCGCATTTTTCCGCCGAGCGTCACCCAGCTCCCTCATGTGATGCTGTCAGCGCCTTTGCAAACATAAAATACCATCTATAACTGGCTTTTTCATGGAAAAAAAGTTGCGAACTCTCTTTTTTCAAGAAAAAGTTCGCAACTTCTCCAAATTATTTCTGTCCCAGCAAGGCCGTTTGACGCTCGAGCCGGTCACGGATCTGAGACACCATGCTCTCCGGTTCGGTCACTTTCAGCACCGGGCCGAAAGATAGAATGCGGATCAGGATCTCCGTCTCATCGCCCTGCTTGTAATTCAGAGTGATCCGGTAGTGCCTGTCATCGATTCGCTCCGTCTCTTTCTCCAGATCGGAGAAATGAAGCATGGCACGTTCCAAAGCATTCCTGGCATCGAACAGCTCCATGACAAGAGTTTGCTCCTTTTCACTCGGCTGATTATATTCGCTGTCATCCCATGGGTCGAGCAGCTGCACCGAATCGATGCGAGACAGATTAACCGTCAGCGGTCTGCGTCCGGAACCTGTGATGAGCCGGAACTTGTCGTCCTTTGAAGAGTACTCCAGCTTATACGGGATGCAGATATAGCTCTGCCGATTGCCGCGGTGACCGTGGAAGCGCACACGAAGTTTCCGCTTTTCGTGCATGGCACGGATGATCATTCGGAAATGCTCAATGTATTGCGGATCTGTATAATCATCCCCGTTGGAGTAGCGGTCGAAGTAAACGAACTTATCCGGAGTGAAAAGCGGCTCAACATCTTCCAGACCTTCCTCGGACGGATCAAACAAGCGCACGCGCGGATCCTGCAGCAGAGCCTTGAGCCACTGCTTCTCAAGCAGCGTGAGCGGAGTTTTCGGAGCATGGTGAAGAGGTGTGCCGTAGTCGCGGGTAAGAAGCGGCCAGCTCCCGTCTGTGAGCTTGGCGGGGATCGTGACCAGGCTCTCGCCAAAGGCATTCTCCAGGACCGTCCGGGTGAGCTCTCGATCCGTCAGGCCGCCTTCAGCGGCTTTGGTAAGGATAGCGGAAACAGCCCTGAAATAGGAACCGTAGATTTCAGAGAAGATCATGCTTCCTCACCTCCCTGATACATCTCGGTCATGCGTCGCACGTCATCGTAGAAGCGGTTCACGGCAAACTTGTTGTCGCTCTCGAAGCAAATGACACGCCCGATGAAGCTGCGAACCCATGTCAGCATCTCCCCGGCGTCATACACGTCCGCGACGAACTTATATGTATGCTCATCGACCACTTCGATCCTGCCATGCCTCTTCTCGCGCTCCAGTCGGTCAAGGATATATCCTTCACCATCTCCAACGTGCAGCGTGAGTTCGACATGGTCGACATTGTAATCTCCGCCCGTGGATACACCCCACAGATTCTCATCGAACTTAACGGCAAAGCCTTCGTATTTCTCATGCCGGGTTTCTACCGGCCCTGCCGTAATGGAGCGGATCGTGTCGAGCCGGAAGAACATCGGCTTGCGGAACTTATAGTGATACGCAAGGAGATACTCCCGTCCGGTCTGCGTGCTGATATAGAAGCGCAGGGGATACACCCGATGCTCGTGTTCAGCTTCTTTTCTGGCACTGAAGTTGACGATATCGATGCATCGCTTTTCCTTCATGGCGCACAGCGCATCGAAAAGGATCTGCGTGTCCAGCGTATGGAGCAGATAATGGTGCTTATAGCTGAAGTGCTCCGGCGCCTCGGCTTGGCGGTCGAGCAGGTAGGAGCCGATCACGCCAAACGGCGCCTCCTCGGAGAAAAAGGCGGCGGCATCTTCCCAGGAGGGGACATTGACGTTGTCTTCCGCAAGGCGGTAATACAGAAGCCGTCCATGCTTCTCATCCTGGAGAATGCCCAGCTCCGCATATTCCTTCAGCTTTTTGCGGACCGTGGATTCATCGATCTCGAAGGGAGTCTCGGTGTGGGAAAGGTAATCCGCCACGCCATCCGTGATCTCGCTCACGCTGTGGGCAGTGCCATCAGCGAGATAGTCCAGGATGGTGAAATGCAGGACGATATCCTTATCGGTGAAGCTTTTTGCTTTCCAGGCGTTATGCAGCGGGTTAAAGGTCACGCTGCGGTTATCCACGGAGATGAAGACATTTTTACCTTCGGCGGTGTGCCGGAAAGCCATGTAGCCGCCAAGCCAGCTCTCAATACGGCGGCGCTCATCATCGTAGCTGCGCGCGCTTTTTCTGGTGTAATCCTCTCGGCTCTTGAAGCCGTATACATAGAACTCGCGCATATAGTCGCGGATTTTTTCAAAGCTCTTGATCAGCTCGCTGTAGGCCATGTCTTCACCCCCCTTGCTTAAATCAAATTCAATGATATTTCTACCAATCGCTTGACAGTTTTCCTGATCCTGTCAATCGGCTCTGCGGCCGGGTTTCCGTGCCTGTCACAATAGACACGCTTGTTCCACTCCAGCATGATCGCAGCGCACTCGCAGCGCACTGTTTTGCCCAATACGGCGTTAGGCACCAGGCTGCCGGAATAGGGGTAGTTTCGCGCCGTGGTAAAACCCGCTTCCCGGAGAACAGCCTCTGCGGCAGAGACGAGCACTGCTGGAGTATATTCTTCATCGATCCCCAGGCAGACATCCGGGGTTTTCTCACCATCGCGCAGTTGGTCGCAGGGCACGATGCCGTCCGAAAAGCTGTGCATATCAAGCAGCAACAGACGGGGATGCATTGTGCATACCTGGTTCAGCCGACCATGATGGCTGTGATAATAGAAAAGGGTCCCCCGTAATAATTCATCAGAGATGTTCTTGATTTTCGTCCCGTCATACGCCCGCTCATAACAGAAGCCCATTCCAAGCTTCTCCATTGGCTCGCCAGGGCCAAGGAAACGCTCCACATCGCAGAGAAGACGGCTGACTGGGAAAAACACGGTGTTCTCCGCATTTCGCCATTCATAGGGGACCATCTTCAATGCCCCGGTGTCCCTCATCCGCTCGTGATAGTACAGGAATTTCTCTTCCGGCACGCAAACGGACTCCATTAGTTTTTTGGGGAATGCCGCCCCGTCATGCGGCACGTGGAATAGTGGGAAAACTTGCGTTCTGTTCATGCCAACCTCCTTATGATTAACCATAAAGAGGCTGCGAAAACCCATCGTCCGCCGCTTATGCGGCTGTCAAGCTTTGGCACCTTACCTTTCGGCAGGTTGCCGTGCGGTCAACGGGCTTGTCCCTCACGCACTCTCTATGGTCGTATATACAGTTTAGATAAAGCTAGAGATATTCCTTACCAGTCGTCATCCAGGATAGCGGACAGACCTTCCGCCTCGTCCACCCAGGATGGATCATACTTGGATCTGCCCATCACCGACTGACAGTTGGGGCAGACCTTGTACGGCTTATCATATGAGGCGCCGCACCGGGAGCAGATATACTCATCTGCCCGGAAGAGATGTGTCTTCTGAACCCAATGAACACGTTTCATAGCTTTTCACCCATCTTTTCGATAAGGTCATGCAGGCTCTTGTCATGCTGCGCCTGAGAGATCGCGCCATGTGCCAAGAAGCCGTCCAGAAGGGCTTTCTCCCTCAGAAACAACTGATGGTTCTTCTCAGCGTATGTCAGCTTTTCCCATTCCCTAGTGTCGATGGTCGTGTCCATATCGTCTTTATCCCTTCCAAATTGCAAAAGTGAAGATCACCTTTTTCCCGCCTGCCACTGTAAGGATAACACATAAGGTGTCCAATAAAACGGACTTTGTTCTGGGCGGGGCCCTGTCAAGGGGAAAATTATACCATAACTGCGGACAAATATCGAGATGTTATTAGTATAACGCCCCGGTACTTCCCAGAGGGGAAGCCCGGGACGTTACAGACCGTGGTCATCCCAGTTTTGACTGCGCCTTCTTCAAGAACGCACAAACCGCTGTACCGGCTTTCGGGATCAGCAGGATCTGCCGCTCAGACATGCTGATGAAAAAGTCCATAGTCGGATAGCCGCCGTGCCCTTGTTTCGACCATGCCCACCAGACCAGATCATACGCCAAGAGGGGCACTTTGGACTTCTTACCGTTCGCAGTAAGAAAAGCACATTCTTCGGTGAGAAAGCGATACAGTTTCGTATCTTCTTTGCTTCCCGGCGAGGGAACCGTGCCCCTGCAGATATCGCAAACCCGTTGGCGGCTCAGGCCGTAATCCGCGGCAATGGCGGTGTATGATTCGCCGGCAGCCCTGCGCTCCCGGATCGCGGCGTCACGTGCGGCGTCCATCAGCCCTCGTTCTTCAGAAGGTATTTGTTGCTAACGATCTTCATGGAGAGGCTTGCGCTGATAAGCGGGCAGAAGACCGGCTCAGTCGGCCTGACAACGATGCCCTCCTTCTTTCCGCCCTTGGGGTAGTCTCCGTCAGCCCGCTCCAGAAGGGCCTCTACGGTGGGATATTTGGCCGGAAGGTCGGTATCCACCTCCTCGATAGGAACGTGCTCCATGCCGAGAGCCTCGCAGACCTGGAGTATCCTTTTCAGCCCCACGCGTTTCCCGTTTTCGCGGACGGTGAAAACATACCACTCCGGCTTTGCCAAACGCAGGCGGTTTTGCTGGATGCCCGGTGCGCAGAGCTCTCCCTGGACGGTGAGCGTGGCCAGACCATTCTCCTTTGCAAAGGATTCCAGTTTTTCCTTATATCCTCGGACTTTGACGAGTTCGTAAAAAGAACTGTTGCCGTCATCTTTGTACTCGTAATTGTGGCCGGTGACGTGGAAGCCGTATTCATCGATGCCGATGGAGTGGGAAGAGCCGTCCATCTTCGTGGAGATGTAATATTCGAGGCCGGCAAACGCCTGGATCAGTTCCGGATTCTCCTGCACCCGGGTCTCATCGGTATGGGGGATATCATAGGGCAGCGTACCGATCACCGTTCCGCCAGTCGTGGCCTTTTCCTCGATCTCCCATTTCCTTATGCCGAGAAGTTCCGTCACGTCAGTTCCCACCTCAGCATTCTGCGGGATTTCAGGGAAGGCGCTCAGCGGCAGCAGGAGGCCCTGGGAGATCTGGCCACGGAACCGCAGCGTACGCAGCTTGAAGCCCTCTCCCATGATGTCTGTTTTCTTGTAGCTGGAGCTGCGCATGAATTCAAACTCCGGTCGGATCGGCAGAAAGCTGTCGATCTCAAAATAGACGCCTACGTCCATCGGCTGAAACTGCCCTTTGTTCACCACGCACTGCCAGCCAAGCACGTGGGCCAGTTCGATCAGGTCAGCGCCCTCAATGGGCTCGATTTTCCAGATCCTCTGCACACTCGCAAGTTTTCTCATTTATCCTGATCCTCCGTTTCATTCTGATTTTGTTCCTTTTCACCCTCGATGATTTCCAAGGCGGCAAGCCCCGCGGTCAGACCTGCAAAGATTCCGGCGGCGAAATCATCTGCGCTGAAATTGGCTTTGATCTCCTCTTCCGAAAGGGAGCTGTCAAATACCGGGATTTCTGCAAGTCCCTCCATCTGCGTCACCGACAGCTCAGTAAAATCTTCCGGCGAGGTGTAGCCCCTGCGCAGATAGTCATGACCGCCGTCAACTGCAATCCTGCCGCAGCTGCATCTCTTGTAATCATGGCGGTATTTGCTCTCTATGACGTCGCCGCAGTGGTTGCACCGGGCGGCGTTACGGATGGCAAGCTTGCGCTCCGTGGGATTGATCAGGAACTGGACATACGTGGCGTCTTCCAGCTTGCTGATGCAGGAATTGTTAATAATCTCTAATATTATCCATAACCCAGTTAAGGCATTGAGTGCTAGCGAATATTTTGATTTTGATATTGGTACCCAGCAGTTTGGCTTTGCAGAACCCTATGGGGATATACTGAGCCTAGAAGTGAAAAAAACCATTTCTGCTGTATGTAAGGAAAAACTAAACGAATACTATAGCAAATAGGTGATCAGTATGGGGGCAGAAGTAGACCGGACAAGAAGTTATAATATGTCACGAATCCGGGGGCAAGATACTAAGCCGGAGGAAAATGTAAGGAAGTATTTGCACAAACATGGTTACCGTTACAGAAAAAATGATCCACGGTTGCCCGGAAAACCTGATATAGTCCTCCCAAAGTATAGAACTGTCATTTTTGTAAATGGTTGTTTTTGGCACAAGCATGAAGACTGCAAATATTTCGTATGGCCAAAAACAAATCAAGAGTTCTGGAGAAATAAGATCCAAGGTAATGTCGAGCGAGATCAGCGGCAACAGCAAGAGTTGCAAACACTTGGATGGACAGTAATTGTTTTGTGGGAGTGTGAACTTAAGCGGAATAGGTTTGAAGAAACTATGGATAATGTGGAAAGAATCTTGCGGCAACAATTATCATAGCTTGATTTTGATTATCCATACGATTCGAACTTTTTGGCGTTTCTAGAGATACGCCAAAAAGTTTAGAGGGTGGGTGCAAATTCTACACGCCCACTTGGCAAATGAAAACCCAATAAAACAAAAAAGCGAGACAGGCAGATGCATGTTTGCACCCACCTGTCTCGCTTTGCCCTTGTTTCAACCTGAATTGCACAAGAAATGTTAACATACAAGAGCCGGATCAGATAAGAGATC
>CAZBXX010000106.1:0-8326 GCA_964495965.1 uncultured Oscillospiraceae bacterium
AGCAGAGAAAGAGGCAGAGACAAAGCTTCTGGAAGAATTCAATGCCCTGCGCAAAGCTGCAGGAAAGACGGCAATCAAAGCATAAGATCTTTTTCAACACCGAAAAAAATCCCCACCGGGTACATATATTATCCGGCGGGGATGCATTATATCAAAACGGGAAAAGGATCCGCACATTATGTTTCTTGTTTGGGAGAAAACAGGTTGCACTTATAAAAGAAAACGTGTATAATTCACCATATTACATAGAAAACTGCTATGTTTAAGAGAGGGAAGGAACGGAACGATGGCGGAGGATATGCTGAACCTGAAGCGAATCTATAAAAGCTTTGGAGATACGAAAGTCCTCTGCGGGATCGATCTGGATGTACAGCGCGGAGAATTCATCACTTTATTGGGGAGCTCAGGCTGCGGGAAGACAACGCTTTTGCGCATTGTTGCCGGGCTGGAAAGCTGTGATTCCGGTCAGGTGATCTTAAACGGGCGGGATGTGACGGATCTTGTACCGGAGAAACGCAATGTCAATATGGTGTTCCAGAACTACGCACTTTTCCCTCACATGAATGTGGAGCAGAATGTCGGTTATGCGTTGCGCCTGAAGCACCGGGGAAAGGAAGAACGGAAAAAAGCCGTATCAGAAGCTCTGGAACTGGTGCAGTTGCCCGGGTATGAAAAGCGGATGCCGTCAGAACTCTCCGGTGGACAGCGGCAGCGCATCGCGATTGCCAGGGCTCTGATCAATGAACCGCAGATCCTGCTGCTAGATGAGCCTCTTGGAGCGTTGGATCTGCAGCTGCGTCGACAGATGCAGATCGAACTGAAGCGATTGCAGAAACGCCTCGGTATCACGTTTATCTATATTACTCATGATCAGGAAGAAGCACTGAATATGTCTGACAGGATCGCTGTGATGAAAAACGGCATCTTTCAGCAGATCGGCACGCCCGGTGAGGTGTATGATAAACCGAAGAATGCTTACGTGGCACAGTTTGTGGGTTCGGCCAATGTATTCAGCGGCGTGGCTGCAAGGAAAGAGGGAAAACTTTATCTCTGCACGCCGGGAGGAAAAGTTCCGGTACAGGAAGGAGAGCAGCAGATTGCAGACGGCAGCCTCATCACAGCTGCCGTACGAAGTGAATATATCGATCTTCTCCCTGCCGGCGGGGAAGGGATTGCGGCAGAAGTGAAAGAAAAAAGTTTTTCTGCCGGAATGCTGCGGATCGCGCTGAAAACCGGTACCGGAGAGGAGATCATTGCCAGCCGGCACGGGATCGACTATCATGTTGTCCCGGGAGAGGCGGTAACGATCGGTTTTGCACGGGAACATGCAGTCCTGGTGGAGGCGGAAGATGAAAGACCGTAAGAAACACAGGGGAAATACTGCATTCCTTGCACCGCTCTATCTCTTTACGGTGATATTTCTGATCGGACCGTTTCTTTATATGTTTGCACTCAGTTTTCTGACCAGGGCAGAAACCTGGGGAATCGTGAATGAATTTACAACCGGGAACTATCTGAAGATCCTCAAGCCGCTGTATCTCAATACATTTACAGAATCCCTGAAGCTGGCACTGATCGTAACGGCGCTGATCGTGCTGGTAGGGTATCCGTTCGGATACTATATGGGAAAACTCCCGCCAAAGCGGCGGGGAAGACTTCTTTTGCTGGTGATGATCCCGTTCTATACCAGTTCCCTGATGCGGATGTATGGCTGGATCATTGTGTTTCGTGCCAACGGACTGTTGGACAAGCTGCTTTTATCTCTTCATGTGATTGAAAGGCCGCTGAAACTGCTTTATACCTACCCAGCTGTTGTGGTGGGAATGGTCTATGCACTTTTGCCGTTTATGATGCTCTCGGTTTATTCCAGTGTGGAGAAGATGGACTGGACGCTGGTGGAAGCCGCAAGGGATATGGGCGCAAGCCCAAGCGCTGCCTTTTTTACGGTGACACTGCCGCTTACGATGCCCGGGTTGATGACGGGAGTGATTTTAAGTTTTGTGCCGTCAATGGGACTCTTCTTTGTGGCGGATATTCTGGGCGGGAATAAAATTGTGCTGGTAGGCAATGTGATCCAGGAACAGCTGATGAAGGTACATGACTGGCCTTTTGCCGCTGCCCTCTCGGTGATTCTGATGCTGATGATGACGGTTATGATTGCGCTTTATCGGCGTCTCACCGGCAGCAGTGAGATGGAGGGTATGATATGAAAAAGCGGACCGCCTTTTCAGAAGGATATCTGTTTCTTGTGACGCTGCTGATGTATCTGCCGATCATCATTGTGATGATCTACTCCTTCAATGAGAACAAACTCAGTTCCGTCTGGTCCGGTTTCTCCTGGAAATGGTATGAGGATCTGTTTCGGGACAGAGACATCGCATCAGCGCTGATCAACAGTCTCCTGTTAGGTGTTTTGTCTTCCCTGGCGGCGGCCGTGATCGGCACACTGGGTGCAATCGGCACGGTACGATCAGCATGGAGCGGGAAAAACGTGATGGCCTATATCGCTACGCTGCCGATGATGACGCCTGAAATAATCCTCGGGATGATCTTCCTGGCGTTTTTCTCCCTTCTCGGAATGCCGTTCGGCATGACGACGCTTGTAATCAGCCATACGGCTTTCTGCATCCCCTATGTATTTATGCAGGTAAAAGCACGTCTTGCCGGAATGGATAAAAGTTTTGAAGAAGCTGCCCGGGATCTGGGAGCAGGACCGATCAGAGTATTCTGGGATATAACACTGCCCCTGATTCTGCCCGGGATCTTATCCGGGGTCCTGCTCTCGTTTGCCATGAGTTTTGACGACGTGATCGTCAGTGTATTTGTGACAGGCGCTACGGTGAATACGCTGCCGATCCTGATCTATACCCGGCTGAAAACCGGGTTAACGCCAAAAATCAACGCGCTTTGTACGCTGATGTTTCTGGCGACATTATTTCTTGTCCTTCTCTCCTCTTTTTTGGGGAAGCTTGGAAATATACACAAAGAAAGGAAATAAATCATGAAAAAAGTATTTGCGCTACTGCTTGTCCTGGCTATGTGTTTTTCCCTTGGGGCACTGTCTGTTCCCGCCCAGGCGGAGGGTGTTCTGACAATATATACCTGGGCAGATATGTTTGATCCGGAACTCCTCAACGCATTTGAAGAGGAGTATAACTGCAAGATCAACTATGTCAATTTCGATTATGATGAGACAATGCTAGCCAAGCTGGAAGCAGCCGGCGGCGGAGACTATGATGTGATCATCGCAGACGACTACATCATCGAACTGGCAGTGAAAGAGGGACTGGTGCAGAAGCTGGACAAAGAGCAGATTCCCAATTTCGGCAATATCAATCCTCTGTATCAGGGACAGTTTTATGATCCGACGGATGAGTATACCGTGCCTTACGGCGCCGGCGTACAAACAATCACCTACAACCCGACCATGATCGACAAAGAGATCACCGGTTATGCCGACCTGTGGGATGACGCTCTCAAAGATGATGTGGCGCTGACAGCCAATTACCGTGTTATGATCGGAATGGCACTGAAGATCCTCGGATACAGCTACAATACGAATGACCTCAACGAGTTGGAGGAAGCAGGAAAGCTGCTCTATGAACTTGCTCCCAATATTCGCCTCATCAAGGACGACAACCTGCAGGATGATCTGATTGCCGGAGAAGTGGATGCAGCCGTTATGTACACATCCCAGGTGACGATGGCAAAGCTGGCCGATCCGGATATTGAAATCGTCTACCCCACCGAGGGAATCGGGTTTGGGATCATGGGCATGTTCATTCCGTCCAAGGCACCTAATGCGGAACTGGCTCATGCTTTTATCGATTATATTCTCCGGCCGGAGGTCAGCGCGCGCAGCTATGAATGGCTGGGTTATTACTGTACCAACCAGGCAGCGGATGAGCTGATCAATGATGAGTATAAACCTTTCCTGGTCCTGCCGAAAGAAATCAGCATGGAAAGTATGGAAATGATCGGGAATATCAGCGCAGAGGCCAATGAGAAACAGGCCGAGATCTGGACGGAGTTCAAAACACTCTGCGGACAGGACTGACAGATACTGAAAATACCTAAAAAGAGGGACGGCGAAAAAAGTCCTTGAAAAAAAGAACGCTGCCAGGCGAAAGAGCTTGGAAACGTTCTTCTTTTTATAATATTTATGTGATGAAAAACTCTATAGTCCAAAGCAGGGAAGAAACCCGGTGCTTCTTGCAGAAAGTTTAGGAATCTGCGATCCGGTATTGGTGATTAGCATCAGTATTCAAACTCCCCGCTGAAGACCATGGAGGCCCCGCCGGTCAGGAAGACTCGGCTCCCGTCGTAGTTGACCGTGAGTTCACCGCCCAGCAGAGTCACGCGGATATCGCTCCCCCTGTCGCACAGACCGTTCTCAACCGCCGCCACCACAGCGGCGCAGGCGCCGGTGCCACAGGCGAGAGTCTCTCCGCTGCCGCGCTCCCAGACGCGCATGCGCAGATTGTGGCGGTCTACCACGCGCACGAATTCTGTGTTCACCCGCTCCGGGAAAAGAGGGGAGAACTCAAATTCCGGGCCGATCCGCTCCAGATCGATCTCGTCGATCGCTTCACAGAAGACTACACAGTGGGGGTTGCCCACGCTGAGGCAGGTGACGCGGTAGTCGTTTTCGCCGATGCGTACCGGGCTGTTCACCAGCCGCGGCTTGTCCGTCCGGACCGGAACATCGGCCGCCTCCAGAGACACCCGACCCATGCCCACTTCTACGGAGCTGACTCTACCGTCGCGGAGGAAGAGCCGCAGCTGCATGACGCCGCTGCCGGTCTCCACACGCACCCGCTCGGAGCGGACATAGCCCCTGTCATACAGATATTTGCCGATGCAGCGCAGGTTGTTGCCGGCCTGCTTCCCCTCACTTCCGTCCCGGTTGAAGCTGCGCATACGCACGTCAGCCACCGTGGAGTTCTCCAGCAGTACGATCCCGTCCCCACCGATGCTGTAGTGCGGCCGGCAGAGGCTCACGCACAGGGATTCCGGACAAGTGATGCCGCCGTCGAAGTTCTCAATAAAGATGTAATCGTTGCCGCAGTCCTGCATCTTGGTGAAGCGGATGCGCTGGCGCAGTTTACGCATGGCGTTGAGATCCACAAGCTCCGTGTTGCTCTGGGTAAAGCGGCTCGCAATGATGTCCGCGAGGGCATTCGCGGTGTCGAGCGAGGTCAGGCAAGGGATGCCGAGCTGCATCGCCCGCCGGTGCAGCGCGATGTAATCGCCCATGGTAGCATCTTTTACCGCACCAGTATAGACGATGTAGCAGAGCTCTCCCCGTTCCATCAGCTCGTGGATCTGTCCGCTCTCTGTGGCGTTGGCCACGGCGGTCACGGGGATGCCGAGGGAGGCAATGGACGCGGCGGTGCCGCTGGTGGCATACAGAAGCAGACCCAGCTGGTGAAAGCGCCTTGCCAGAGAGAGCACCTCACGATAATCCTCGGTCTCCACGCTGATGAGTACGCCCATTCCGGTGCGGGAGTGGGGCGAGGGTACGGTGAAGCCCGCTGCGGTCAGACCCTTGAACATCGCCTCGGCAAGCGTGCGGCCCAGACCCAGCACCTCGCCGGTGGATTTCATCTCCGGGCCGAGGATGGAATTGGCGTCGCTCAGCTTTTCAAAAGAGAAGACAGGAACCTTCACAGCGTAATAGGGCGGCGTGCGGCTCAGACCCGTACCGTAGTCCAGATCCCGCAGCTTTGCTCCCAGCATGATGCGCGAGGCCAGCTCGACCATCGGTACGTCGGTCACCTTACTGATGTAGGGCACAGTCCGAGAGGCGCGCGGGTTGACCTCAATCACATACAACTCGTTTTGATAGATCAGATACTGAATATTCACAAGGCCCTTTGTCCCCAGCGCGAGGGCCAACTTCTCCGACACCTCGCAGATACGGTGCAGGAACTTGTCGTTCAGGTTGTAGGGCGGGTAGACGGCGATAGAGTCGCCGCTGTGGACACCGGCGCGTTCGATGTGCTCCATGATCCCGGGGATCAGGACATCTTCCCCGTCGGAGATCACGTCGACCTCCAGCTCGGTGCCGGGCATATATTTGTCTACCAGCACGGGATTCTCGATCCCGCCGGCGAGTATGCCGCGCATATATTGCTCGGTGGTCTGTGCGTCGCGGGAGATGCACATGTTCTGTCCGCCAATCACATAGGAGGGGCGCAGCAACACCGGATAGCCCAGATCCCGCGCCGCATCGAGGGCTTCCTGAAGCGTGTTGACTCCGCGCCCCTGCGGGCGGCGGATGCCGAAGCGCTCCAACAGCGCGTCAAAGCGCGCCCGATCCTCCGCCGTGTCGATGCTGTCGGCGGAGGTACCGAGGATACGGATGCCCCGGCTGTCGAGAAATTCCGTCAGCTTGATAGCTGTCTGCCCACCGAAGGCCACGACTACGCCGATAGGCTGCTCGACCTGGATGATGTTCCAGACGTCTTCTTTGCACAGCGGCTCGAAATACAGCCGGTCGGCGGTGTCGTAGTCGGTCGAGACGGTCTCGGGGTTGTTGTTGACGATCACAACGTCGTAGCCCATCGTGCGCAGCGCCCAGACGCACTGAACCGAGCTGTAGTCAAACTCGATCCCCTGTCCGATGCGGATCGGCCCAGAGCCGAGCACCATTACCACAGGCCGTCCGCTGCGCGGGAAAGCACGGGCCTCGCACTCCCCGTCGAAAGAGGAGTAGAAATAGGGCGTTTCGGCGTCAAACTCCGCGCCGCAGGTGTCTACCATCTTGTAAGTCATGACGGAGGCGGGCAGTTTCGTTACGCCCGTGAGACGGCACAGCGCTTCGTCCGTGTAGCCCAGACGCTTTGCCCGGCGGAAGCGCTCCCCGTCCTGTCCGCCCACGGCAAGCTCTTTCTCAAAGTCCGCGAGCCCTTTGAGCTTGTTAAGAAACCAGGGGTCGATGCGTGTGAGGGTGTGAATCTCCTCCACAGAGACGCCGGTTTTCAACGCTTCGAACACCGTAAAGAGCCGGCGGTCGTCCTGCTCCCGGAGCCGCTCGCGCACCGGCGCGTCATGAAGCGGGGGAGCGTTCAGCGTGTCAAGGCCGATCTCCGCCCCGCGGATCGCCTTCATCAGCGCCATCTCAAAGCCCGGCGCGATGGCCATGACCTCACCGGTCGCCTTCATCTGTGTACCGAGACGCCGGCTGGAGCCGGCAAATTTATCGAAAGGCCATTTCGGTACCTTCACCACGACGTAGTCGAGCGTCGGCTCAAAGCAGGCGCAGGTCTTGCCGGTGATGTCGTTCGGGATCTCATCGAGCGTATAGCCCAGGGCAATCCGGGTGCTGATCTTGGCAATCGGGTAGCCGGTGGCTTTAGAGGCGAGGGCGGAGGAGCGGGAGACACGGGGGTTGACCTCGATCACCGCATACTCGAAGCTCTCGGGGTCCAGGGCGAACTGGCAGTTGCAGCCGCCGACAATGCCGAGTTCGCGTATGATATCCAGTGCGGCGGAGCGGAGCATCTGGTACTCCTTGTCCGAGAGCGTCAGCGCCGGGGCGACCACGATGGAGTCACCGGTGTGGATCCCCACCGGGTCGAGGTTTTCCATTGAACAGACGGCAATGGTGTTGTCAGCGCTGTCGCGCATGGTCTCAAACTCGATCTCCTTCCAACCAGCGATGCACTTCTCCACAAGGATCTGGGTGATGGGGGATAGGTCCAGCCCGCTTTTGGCGATGACGCGCAGTTCCTCCTCCGTCTCCGCGATGCCGCCGCCCGTGCCCCCGAGGGTGAAGGCCGGGCGCACGATGACCGGGTAACCGATGCGCGCGGCGATGGCGAGCGCCGTGTCGAGGTCCCGTGCCGTGTCGGAGGGAATGACCGGCTGTCCCATTGCCTGCAGCGTCTCGCGAAAGAGCTCCCGGTCCTCGGCCTTCTCGATGGCCTCCATGTCAGACCCCAAGAGCCGGACCCGGTACTGCTCCAACGTTCCGTCCCGGCTAAGCTGCATCGCGAGGGTGAGCCCCGTCTGCCCGCCGAGACCGGCCAGCAGGCCGTCCGGCCGCTCCTTTGCGATGATCCGCCTCAAGGTCTCCTCCGTCAGCGGTTCGAGGTAGATGGCGTCGGCCAGATGCTCGTCGGTCATGATGGTGGCAGGGTTGGAATTGACAAGCACCGTGGAGATCCCCTCCTGCCGCAGGACACGGCAGGCCTGAGCCCCGGCGTAATCGAACTCCGCGGCCTGTCCTATGACGATCGGTCCCGAGCCGATAACCAGGACCTTCTGTATGCTCTTATCTCTGGGCATGGTGCTCCTCCTCCATCAGAGCGATAAAACGGTC
>CAZBXX010000107.1:0-7969 GCA_964495965.1 uncultured Oscillospiraceae bacterium
ATCCGTCATCGTAGACGGTGGCGCAGATTGTGGGGATGTTGTTGGAGTACATGGTTTTGGTGACGGATCCGTACATCGGATCCGTGTAGCGCACGGTGACATACTGCGGGGCGATGGCGTTCAGGACAACGGCGGCCTCGGCGGAGGTCAGAGGGCGGCAGGTCACGTCCAGACGGATCTTGACCGCCACCCTGCCCCGGTGCATCACGCCGTCCAGCGTGCGGCCGGTATCCGGCGCCTCGACATCAAAGCGGGTCCAGCGGAGGCCGTCCTCGGCGATGTAGGGCAGGAGGTTTACGTTGTTGACGGTGAAGGTGAAGGGCATTTTTTATTCCTTGCAATTGACATTCCCGCTTGGTTTTATTATAATACCAAGCATAAAAGTCAAGAATGGCGGTGTTTATATGCTGGATTCTCAGAAAATCATGGAACTGGCAAAACAGAATAACGGTATTGTGACTTCCGCTATGGTTACTGAGGCTGGAATTTCCCGCGGAACCCTGAAGCATCTGACAGATACCGGCAGGCTTGAGAAAGCTTCCCGCGGCGTTTATTCCCTGCCGGAACAATGGGATGATGAGTTCGTGAACCTGCAGGCCCGGTTTAAGCGGGGGATCTTCGCACGGGAGACAGCCCTGTTTCTGTGCGGCCTGACGGACCGTACACCCGCGAAATTCCACATGGTGTTCCCGGAAAGCTACAACCTTGCGGGGCCGAAACGCGAAGGGGTCCTCTGCAGCGGGTCAAAAGAGCCCTATTACAGCCTTGGTCTGGCTGAACTGAAAACACCGGCCGGAAATCCCGTGTACGGATACTGTGCGGAGCGTACCCTCTGCGATATCCTGAAGCCGCGAAATCATACCGATGTGCAGATCATCTCGGGCGCGTTTAAGAGCTATGCGTCCCGAAAGGAAAAGGATATTCCGCGGTTATCGGAATACGCGGGAGTGCTGGGTGTAGAAAAAAAGCTTCGTTCCTACCTGGAGGTGTTGCTGTGAAAAACGCAATGCAGTTAAAAGCCGTCGTCAAGAGCATTTCAAAAGAGAAGAGAATATCCGCTCAGCTGGTTCTGCAGAACTACATGCTGGAACGTTTTCTGGAGAGGGTTTCACTCTCTTCGTACCGCAGCCAGTTCATCATCAAGGGCGGTTTTCTGATAGCCTCGATGGTCGGGCTGGATTCCAGAGCGACCATGGATATGGATGCGACCGTCAAGGGGTATCCTGTCGATGAAGCATCCATTCAGAGAATGATTGAAGAAATCATCACCATACCGGTTGACGATGGCATCGCTTTTGAATTCAGGAGCATCGGAGAGATCCGGGAGGGAGATGATTATTCCGGATACCGGGTGGCGCTGACCGCCAATTATGAGAAAATGGCAGTTCCTCTGAAACTCGACATCACGACCGGAGATAAAATCACGCCGAGGGAGATTGAATATCGCTACAGACTGATGCTGGAAGACCGGAGCATCTCTGTGCTCGCCTATAATCTGGGAACCATACTGGCTGAAAAGCTTGAGACTGTGATTTCAAGAGGAGACCAGAACACAAGGCCGAGGGACTATTACGACATATACATTCTGACGCGGTTGCAGGCAGAGAATATCGAACCGGAGATCCTGAAAGAGGCATTTCAGGCGACAACGGAAAAACGCGGCTCTACTGAGGTGGTAAAACGATACCGGGAGATCATGCAGGCTGTTAAAAGCAGCGACGTCATGATCCGGCAGTGGAACGACTACCGAAAGGACTTTAACTATGCCGCAGAGATCGAGTTTGGGCAGACGTGTGATGCCGTCATTGCTGTGATGGACATGCTGTAATTGTTTATCCCTGTGCCCGGTCTGATCTGCGCCACAGGGACTAGTTCACCCGCTGGCGCGGGCTTCGCGGCGCTGGTACTTCGTCACCGCGTCGCTCAGCTGCCTGCCGTCCAGATAGACTTTGATCACGGGCTCCGCTTCGCCCTGCATCTGCAGGGCCGAAGCGATGGCCCCGGAAATCGCATTCGCAAGGCCGTCCAGAGATGGGCGGCTTTCGCTGTTCAGGGCGCTGGGCGGCACAAGGCTGCCCGTGGCCACCGCCGGGAGCGGGTAGAGGGCCGAGGCCGCGCGGACCGGGGCGAGGCGCTGCAGCTCATTGGCCAGCTGCTCCGCCACCGGGCGGATCCACTCCGTGTGGCGCTCCAGCGGGATGATGGCCTCTTTGCCTGCCTCCCCCGCGCCGATCAGGGTGGCGCCGTTTACAATGCCGCCGCGCGCATACCACTGGACGCTGAGGTGCGGCACGGCGCTGATGCCGAGGAAGCGGGCAAGGGCGCTGTTGGCATTGAGGTACTCCCACTGCACCGCCAGATGCGGCAGCTTCAGGTGGAAGCCGCCGAAGTTCAGGTTCTGCCACCAGCGTTTGATGCCGTCTATGGTCTCATGAAAGAGGCGGCTGACGCTTTGGAGGCGGAGGTAGGAATAGTCGTAGAAGTCCCGGAAGAACTCCTCCATCTTCTGCCGCGCGTCGTCCCAGTGGACGCCCAGCAGGTTAAAGGACAGGAGCATGCCGAGGCTCGCCCCGATGGCGGCGCCCAGAGGGCCCCCGATCACGAGGCCGAGGATGCCCCCGGCCACCGGCAGCAGGGCCTTGAGGCCGTTGAGGAACTCCTCCTGACTGAGCTGGCCGTCAAAGTTGAAGATGGAGGCGTCGGCCAGAATGCTGAAGAGCATGCCGAGGCTCAGGCCGATGACGGCCCCGACCGGGCCGCCCAGCGCGAAGCCGATCAGGCCGCCGGATACGGTGTTGAGGGCGGCGATCAGCTTGATCATGATGACCTCCCAGTTCAGGTCGTCCCAGCTGAAGAAGATGTCCTTCAGGGCGAAGTGGACGGGCAAATTCGCCGGGTGCTCCTTGAGCGGGTATTTTGACGAGGAAGATCCGGCACCGCTGCCGGTTTTGGTAGTGGGATCCTTATCCGTTTCCTTTTTCGTGGTGCTTTTGGAGGAGCTGCTCCTGCCGGAAGAACTTCTCCCGGCGGAGACGGGCTTGTCCGCCCAGGCCACCAACCGGTTGATCTCGTCGAATTTCAGCAGCTGCTTTTCGGTCTGGACAATGACCCGGTTGAGCTTTGTATACTCTTTGGTCAGCGAACGGAGGGCTACAGCGGCAGCCTCGTAATTCGCGTATTCGGTTTCAAAACTGATACTGTTCATGCATGCTCCCCGTAAACTGCAATCAGAAGTGAAAAACCATACACATCCGCTAAAAATGTATGAAAGCTGTTGTATATTCCGCGGATTCGTGGTATGCTTTACAAAGAAGAAATGTGTTCTCTGAGGACAACACCTCTGAGGACAACACCTTACCTCGGAGGAAATACCGCTGAGCAGGCTCTCCTTCGGGTTCGAAGGAGGGCTTTTTGCCGCCCTCCGCGGGAAAGATTCTGGAGGGATCAAAATGAAAACTCTGAAAACCGCGCTTTCTGTAATACTGGTATTCTGCATGGTGATGAGCCTCGGCGGCGCTGCGTTTGCGGATGGAGAGGAATCGGAGACGCCTGCTGCGGAAGCGCCTGCGGGCAACACGGCTTCAGAGTCAGCTATCAGCAGTACGGTGAGTATTACAGCTAATAGTATTGGCGCTACCGTCTCAAGCGGCGAATCCACCGTTGATTCCAGCAATACGTCCGCAACGATTGACGGCGTGCCTGTAACCTATACGCCGGGTACCGGCACCATCGGCATCGGCGGGCCCATATCCACCGGCATTAATCAGGATGGTGTTACGATTTCGAACTCCGGCAGCAAAATCACGGTTAGTGTCGGCACGGAGGAAAGCCCCGCCGGCATCACGGCAGACTTCCGCGGTTTGGAGATTACTCAAAGCGTCAGCGGAAGCACGACGGCTGTTACGGCCGGAGACATAAATGCCGGTACTCAGGGAATCCTCTTTGATAACGAGAACGAGGGCGATTTCACAATTGATGTGCAGGATGTAAACTCAAAATATGATTGCATTTGGGCAAGCGACAACAAAGGCTCAATCACACTCCGTACCGGAGACCTCACAGCTGAGTCCGGTAAGGGAGGCATCGGCCTTCTCGCTGACAAAAACACAGGCGGCTTCGAATTCTCTGTCGGAGATGTTGAAGCTGCTAACATCGGAATATGTTTGAGTGACAACAGCGGTACCATCACAGGCTCTGCCGGAGATATTGAATCCCAAGATAGCGGATTATTGGCAGAAGATAACAGCGGTATTATCAAAGTTCAGGCGGGAAGCATTACTACAGACGGGTATGGTATTTTTGCTTCATCCAGTGACCCGAACAGCAGTGCTGTTATCACGGCAAGCGGTGACGTAAAGGGAGGAGAAAACTGCGCTGGTATTGAAGTCAAAAGCTCCGGGAAAGAGACAACCATCACAGTCGGCAGCGTGGACGGGGACGGCAAGGTAACCGGCGGCACGGTCACGGGCGGTATAAACCTCGGCGACAATGTTGAGAAAGAAAACACAACCGTCACGGTCTGGATAGCGGACAAAATAAAAGGTGACGAAAGCGTCATTAAAAAAGTCATCAACTATCTTGTAGGCCTGGTGAAACCGAGCGAAGACGAGGGCACGCTCTCATTTGAAACCCAAAACGGGAAAACCGTTGACGGGATGGCGGTCGCCCAGGAGGATGAAACCATTACGCTGAGCGTCAGCGCAAAAGATGGGTATGAAGTGGATCAGGTGTATTACAATGACAACACTGTGATTACCCCGGACGATAACGGCAACTTCATCATGAAGGTCCTGCGCGGGGGCGGCATCAATCTGAGCGCCATTTTCAAGCCCAAGCAGCCAGAGCCTGAACCGCAGCCGGATCCGAAACCCGATCCCAAACCCGTATCCGCACCGGCCGTTGACCTGAGCATCAACGCCGTCAAATGCACCTTCGACCTGGACGGAGGCTCGCTGAAGGGCGAGACCGGCAAGGTCATCAAGTGGTACATCCCCGGCAGCACCGTAAAGCTCCCCGCAGCCCCGTCCAAGGACGGCTTCACCTTCGCAGGCTGGGAGACCAAAGTAAACGGCGAGAAGAAGGTCTTTGAAGCCGGTGAGAAGTTCACCGTCACCGGCGCGCAGAGCTTCACCGCCCTTTGGGAAGAAGCCTGAAGCGAACCGCACATCTTACACAGCCCCTCCGGGGGCTGTTTTTTACGCCCAGTTTTTCAGGAGGTCTTTTTCGGCAGAGGTCAGCGCCTTCGGCGGATCGACGAGGTTGGGATTGCGGCGGTAAAACTCACGTTCAACTTTCTCCAGCTTCTTCCCGGTGCGGAGCTTCTCCCGGATGCGCAGCGTCTGGGAGAAAACGCTTTCGGGGTCAATGTCCATGTAGGCGGCGAGGAAGGTGTACCAGTGGAGGTACTTAAGCGCCCTGCACTCGGTACCCAGAACGTGGTTCACCGGACCCACGATGAGGGGGAAGTCCCGCTCCCAGCGGATGAGGCCGGGGCTTTTCTTCCCACGCCGGGGTGCTGGCCCGCCGGGCTCCAGAAAGTCCAGGAAGGCGCGGACTGCGGCGTCTGTGTCCTCCGCCGGGGGCCGGTCCTCATAAAACATCCGGAGGAGGGCTTCGGTTTTGTCGCTGTCTGAGAGGTCCGGATCCTCCAGCATCACGAAGATCTCGAGGATCACCCGGAAGTCCGTCCGGACGGGCACCTCGGCGCCGCCAACGGATACCGTTTGAGGAAGGCTGAACATCTGTCTTATTTTTTATACTTGGCCGTGTACTTGGCGATGCGCTTCTCCCGGGCGGTGAGTTCGCCCTGCATGGCGGTCTCCACTTCCTCCGAGAGGGCGAGGAGCAGATTGGCCCACACGGGCAGGCCGCCGGCCGAGGCGAAGAGGTTCATGGAACCGAAGAGCGCTTCGCACACCGGCTCACCGAAGAACTCGTCCAGGAGCTTACGCATGCGGGCATCCAGATCCCGGGCCAGGGGGAAGACCTCCTCATCCGGGGTGTTCTCCTGCAGGGCGGAGACCTCATCCTGCAGAGCGTCCAGCTTCCCGTAGAGGCCGGTAAGGCGCTCCAGAAAGCCGGCGTCGGTGGGGTTGAAGCGGACGGTAACCCGGTCGTTGAGGGAGTATTCCTCAAGACCGTCGGAAAAGTTCAGCTGTTTCATGGTCCAGTCCTCAGGTATCAGGAGTGAAGGTGATGGCGCCGGTGGTAGCGTCCTTGGTGGCGGTGCCCACGGTGCGGACTCCGCCGAAGGTGACGGTAATCGGCATGCCGATGTTGCCGCCGCCCTCGCCGCCGATGCCGGTGACCTCGCACATGCAGGAGGCGTAGCGCTCGGCAAAGGGCGCGACGCTGTCCCCGGCGTAGAAGTGGACGACCAGCATCTCAAGGGCCGTGAGACCCTGCGGGTCCTGGTTGTTCACGGCGAGGTTCCAGATCTTCAGCTGGGCGTCGTCGTCCCCGTCCAGATCCCAGGGCTCGAAGGTCTGGGTGACGGTGGGCTTCTTCATGGTGCCGTAGATGTTGCCGAGGATGTCCCGGATGGTGTCGGAGCTCCAGTCCAGCTCGGTGGAGCTGTCCTGCACCCGGCGGCCCAGCGGGCTCCAGATGGGGCTGGCGGCCGTGCCGGTGTTCAGGTACGCGATGAGCAGCTCGCGGGCGATGGTGCGGCCGGGAACGGTGTTGAAGGTTTGGTTGGGCATTTGTTCCTCACAATCTCCATATCGGTATTTGTTTTATGCTGCGCCGGATTCGAGGGTGATGGTAACGGAGATATCCTCCGTGCCGGAGGCGGTGCGGGACTGAAACTCCGGGAGGCCCGTGACGCGCACCGTGCCGGCTGCGGGCGGGTTGGCCGCGGCCCAGGCGGCGAGAGCTTCGAGATCGGAGAAGACCGCGAGGCGGGCATCGGAGTCTGCAACGGTGATCCGCCGGGTGATCTTCAGGGTGACGCGGGTAGACCGGTTTCCGAGGATGTCCGTGAGCACCTGCTGCCGGTCGATGGCGGCGCACCAGCCTTTATGCGTGGGCAGGAAGTGCGGGATCAGGGCCTCACCGGCAAGGACGGGGCATGGCTGAAGCCATTCGATGATGTCGGAAATATTCATACTTTACCTTTTTGTCTCGCGGCAAAACCCAGCGAAGCGGATTTGACGCGAAAGAGGACGAGCAGTGGAGTGACTGAGCTTTCGGGTTTACACGGAAGCGAATGGATACGAAACTTGTGAGGACGTCATGAGTACTGATAGTATCTGGACGATACCTTCGAAGCGACTTCATAGTGCCGCATGGACTTCGAGCCGAAGTCGTTGACGGTGTAACCGGCAATCACGTAGACGTAGTCACAGCTTTCACGGGCCTCCTCCAGAGTGACAGCTTCCGTCAGCTCGCCCTTCACAAAGAAGCCGCAGCGCCCGGCGCTCTCCCCTTCCGCCTGAAGCGTCCAGTGGGATTCGGGATCCGGACAGGCGGCATAGGCCAGAGGCGGGAGGAAGGTGCTTTCTCCGCCGTCAGGAGTCTCCGCCTTTACGGAAAACGGGATATACAGGGTGACGTTATCCTCAACGGATTCGCCGCGGTTCAGCGCCGCCCGGCCGTTCGGCCCCTGCAGCATCACACCCCGGAGGATCGTGAGCTGCGGCGTGCCGGAGTGGTAGGAAATAAGAGAAACTGTATGGGGCGTATACACGTTATCCCTCCTAATCCACGATCAGCGTCGCCCGATTCAGAAGGCCTGTGGGCAGCAGGTATGCCGTGGCAACAGACCGGATCTGGGCGGCCATTGCCTGCTCTGCGGAGATGGCGTCACGGTACTTGACCGTGTGGTCGCCGACCCGTTCCTCGGCAATGCCGGAGGATGCCGCAGGCGCATTCTCCGCGGCGGAATCCGAGGAATAGAGCAGGTCCGCAATCGCACAGAGGGCGAGGTTCACCCGGGTCTGGACGGAGGCGGAGAGGTCCTCCCGGCGAT
>CAZBXX010000108.1:0-7917 GCA_964495965.1 uncultured Oscillospiraceae bacterium
CCGCGATGGCGTTCTTGAGATAGTTGTTGTCGTCCGAGAAGCCGGGATCCGGCTGAATCTGGCAGATGCTGAAGGTCTGCAGGATGGCGGTTACCGGCACGCCATGGTATATGAGACGCTTATATGACTGCAGACAAACTTTTCAGAGTACCTTGATGGTTGTCACCTTATTCATTATCCACTCGCAGATAGCATCGATGCCCTCGCCAGTCTTCGCACTGACGGGGAAGAAAACAGCATTGGGATTCAACGCAAGGATGCGTTCTCTTGCCTTTTCCAGGTCAAAGTCAAAATAGTCCAGGGTATCGATCTTGTTGATGAGAACCACATCGCTGACCTGATACATCAGCGGATACTTCAGCGGCTTGTCGTCGCCCTCCGGGACGGAGAGGATTGTGATATTCTCGTGCGCGCCGGTATCAAACTCGGCAGGACAGACCAGGTTCCCAATGTTTTCCAGAATCAACAGATCCAACCCAGTCGTGTCGTATTCCAGAAGCGCCCTTGCAGTCATATCCGCATCAATATGGCAAAGGCCGCCGTTATGGATCTGCAGGCTGCGGATGCCGGTGCGGTCGGCCACGCGCTGCGCGTCCAGACTGCTCTCAATGTCCACATCCATCTCGCCGATGTTCAGGCGGTCTTTAAGCCGGTTGATGAGTGCGACCAGCGTGGTGGTTTTTCCGCTTCCCGGCGAGGACATAAAGTTTAGAAACAGTGTTCCCTGTTCCGTTAACCGCGTCCGGAGCAGTTCCGCCGTACGGTCGTTCTCCGCAAAGACGGATTGATTAACCTGAATGGTCTTTACCTCGCTCATTTGGCGTTCCACTCCTTTACCCTCTTTACCAGCGCGTCCGCCAGTTCCTGTACGCCTTCGCCGGTTTTGGCCGAGATGTAGAAAATCTCAATCACCGGATTTCGAGCACTGGCATCCCGTTCCATCCGTGCCTTGTCAAAGTCAAAGACAGGCAAGGTGTCGATCTTGTTGACGACAAGCATGTCACAGGTCTGATACATCAGCGGATATTTGGCCGGCTTATCGTCGCCCTCTGGAACAGAAAGGATGGTCATGTTGATGGCGGCGCCGGTGTCGAATTCCGCCGGGCAGACCAAGTTTCCGATGTTCTCGAGAACGATCAGCTCGGCGTCTTCCATGCCCAGCGCGCGGATTCCCTGACGGGTCATGTCTGCGTCCAGATGGCACATGCCGCCGGTATGCAGCTGCACGGCAGAGACTCCGGCTTCCTGCATGGTTCGGGTATCTATGGCACTGTCAATGTCGGCTTCCATCACGCCCCAGCGGAGCTGCCCCGTGAAGGCTTTGTTCAGGGCTAGCAGCGTTGTGGTTTTTCCGCTTCCGGGGGATGACATCAGGTTCAGAAGGCAGGTTCCCCTGCTGCGGAGTTCTTCCCTCAGCGCCTGCGCGTCGGCATTGTTGTCTTCCAGCACCGATTCCTTCAGTTCTACAATCTGTAGCTCTTCCATTTTGTCTTTTCCTTTTGAACGATTGTCGATTCATCAGCACAACAGGCGGAAGAATAAGGAGTTTTCCCGCCTGTCGTGTTGTGAAACGCAACAACATGAACTGCGCTATTCCACATATATTTCCTTTATCTGTACCTGTCTGCCGGAAATGAGCGTCCATGCATTGGACTCGCAATCCGGGCAGATTCCGTCATTCTGCGGGAGATTGTACATTTTCCCGCAATCGCTGCACCTGACAATACCCGGAATCACATCAATGAGCAGTTCTGCCTGCTTCAAGTGTTTGGAGCGTGAGACCGCGTATTGCCAGAAGGACCGAAAGTAATCAGGAACAACCGGCGATAGCTCTCCGATCTCCATTTTTACACCGGATATTTGATCGATGTTGTTCATCTCCGCATAGCCGTCCATGTTATCAACAACACTGAGGACTATCGGCATCTCATGCATATGGATTCACCCGTTTCATTATTTCCCCGCTTCCTTCGCGGCCAGTTTCTGTTCGCGGCTCATGATATAAGTCATCAAGTCAGTCATATACTGCTGCGGAGTTTCAGCAGAATCCACTGTTTTTTCAAGCTTTACAAGCTTGACCGCATCAAATTCACATTTTGTTGCGCACAGCCCGCAGCCGACGCACATGTAAGGATCAACAACAGAAACGCCGCAGCCGAGGCAGCGCTCAGCTTCTTTCTTCAACTGCTCCTCGGTGAAGGTGGTACGAGTGTCACTCATTGTTTCAAGCGCCTTGCTCGCAGTTGCGTGGCGGGGACGCTGACGAGGCATTTTGTCGTATCCGCTATAATCCGCTGCATCCTTTTCAAAGGGCTTGTATTCACGCTCGCGACGCATCGTGAGGCTTCTCTTGCGCAAATAGCGGTGGATGGATATGGCACCGGACTTTCCGGTTGCGATTGCGTCAATTGTAAACTTAGGTCCTGTTGCACAATCACCGCCGGCGAAAATGTCCTCTTCTGGGGTCTGGTAGGTGATATCTTCCGTAGGAACAACGCGCCCGTTTGGCGTCTCTGCTTTCGTACCGTCCAGCAGACCATCCCAGGAGATAAACTGACCGATGGCAAGATAAACATTGGAGCACGGAATAACCATCGTGTCGTTGTCATCGAAGACCGGGGCAAATCGGCCTGATTCATTCATAACGGATAGACAGCGCCTGAATTCTACACCGATTACCTTTCCGTCCTGACCGAGGATGCGGACAGGCCCCCAAGAATTACAGATGTCAATGCCCTCAGCGATGGCTTCATCCTTCTCGTCAGGCACGGTGGGCATTTCTTCGTCCTTCTCCAGACAGACCAGCTTAACGTTCCGATTCCCAAGACGCATGGCAGCACGGGCTACATCGACCGCGACATTACCTCCGCCGATGACAACGGTATCTCCTTCAATTCTCTCTGCTTTTCCTGTGTTGACACTGCGGAGAAACTCGAGTCCGCTCAAGACGCCTTTATAGTTCTCACCTTCAACGCCGAGCTTACGCGCCTGTTGTGCGCCAATGGCAACATAGAATGCCCTATACCCCTGCTCTCTTAGCTGTGCAATTGTAACATCCTTGCCGACATTGACTCCGCATCTGAATTCAACCCCCAGCTCGCGAAGGACGTCAATCTCTGCGTCAATAATGTTCTTTTCAAGGCGGAAAGGAGGGATACCGAACCTGAGCATGCCGCCGGGGGCAGGGTTGCGCTCGAATACAGTAACGGGATAACCTTCCACCGCAAGATAATAAGCGGCTGTCATACCGGCGGGACCCGCACCGATCACGGCTACCTTCTCTTCAAAATGTTCATAGACCTCTGGAATATAGCGGTTTTCTGCCTCGAGTTCCTTGTCAGCGATGAATTTCTTGATATCCTCAATCGCCATTGCCTCATCAACACGGGCGCGGGTGCATTCATCTTCACAACTGTGAGGACAGATCCGACCGCAGACTGCGGGGAACGGATTGTCGCGTTTGATAACCTTCAGCGCTTCATCGTACTTTCCCTGTGCCGCTTTGCGAATGTAACCCTGAATGGAGATGTGCGCGGGACACTGAGTTTTGCAGGGGCTGGTGCCCTTATCGCGTACCATAATTTTTTTGTTCCAATCCGGGTTCATTTCTGCCTCTGTCCAGCGGTTTTCGCTCGGAATACGCTCCGTTACAGGTGTCTGTGATTCCACACTGCAGAAGGTCGTCCCGAGACGGATTGCATTCATATTGCAAATCTCCGCACAGGCTCCGCAGGCAACACAGTTTTCGGGGTTAACCTGCGCAACAAAGTTGGACCGATCATAATCTGGTACCCGGAACCAGTTCTCCGTTTTCATTCCCATGCAGGAACAACCGCAGCAGTTGCAGATCAGAGAAGATTTGCCGGCACCCTCATTGTTAAAATAGTGATGAACCATGCCGAGACGTTCGGCCTTCTTCAGGACCTCGTCAACCTCTTCACGAGTAGCTGGGATACCGCGGCCAGTACGCACATAGTACTCCGCCATCTCTCCAACCTCGATACACATGTTTTCAATGGGATGCTCGCAAGGATTGCCATTCGCAGCTTCCATTTTACGGCAGGCGCAATCGGCAAGGGAAAACGTATTGTACTGATCCAGATAGGTCTTCAGGTTTTCATAGGACGCAATCTGCTGGTCAGACTTTACTGCGCGCTCTATGGGTATGACACGCATAGGCCCCCGGCCGAAGGGGATCGCCGCTCTGCCTTCCGGCCCGTACTGGCCTGTAACAAGTGTAGACATCTCACCGAAAAGCTTTGCAATCTCGAGACCTTTTTCGCCTTTGATAAGAGGCGCTGTCTCGCCAATGCCCGGATACCATCCGTGCAGTTTGAAGTAATCAACGCCGTCCCGGACAACCCATACCAGAACGCCGCCATTTGCCGCTCCAATCAGGTCATCCTTAATGTCCTCCGCCTTGACCCCTTCCTTTTCCGCAATCTGCTCGACGGTCATGTATTCCTGCGTGCACATGCAGGCTACATCCGCTTCCCGCTCGGTTACCATCAGAGAGAGAATCATGACCCAATAGTCCTCTGGTGGGTGATTGGGGGTGTCACGTGGCATACCGTCGATGCGGTTTGCAAGCTGGCTATAGATGTTTAAGCTGCTCATATAATCACTCTCCTAAAAAATATTGACAGTGTCTCTTCTTGTACTCTTTCCCTTGACCATTGTATTCGGAGAGCGGAAAAGCATATATCATCTTTCCGAACCAGTATCGCAAAACCGATATTTCTTATGAAAAAGCAGGCCAAAAGGCCTGCTCAGTCTGTCAAAAAACTCAGTCTGTCAAAAAACTATGCAAGCGCCCCCATTTCTGGTAAAATAGGAATGGGGGTGTTGTCATGGAAGAGTGGAGAAAAGATGCGCGACGAGACGCAGTCATTGTGGACATAGACGCATTGGTACCAAAGGATCATCTTTTACGGAAGATAGAGAAGGTAATGGATTACGATTGGCTGTATGAGCGCCTCGATCCATATTATTGCCATGACAATGGCCGGCCAGGGATAGACCCGGTAGTATTGATAAAGATGGTGCTGATCCAGCATCTATACGGGATCCCCTCGTTAAGGCAGACCCACCAACGGATACAGGATACACTGTCGTACCGTTGGTTTCTGGGATATAGGCTGCTGGAAACGATCCCGCATTTTGCGACGGTGAGCTATGCGTTCTGCAAACGATTTCCAGAAGAATTGACGGAGGAAATTTTTGCGCACATTCTGAACAAAGCCCTGAATCACCGGCTGGTAGATCCGACAATGGTATTCATGGATGGGACGCATATTAAGGCCAGCGCCAACAAGAAGAAGTTCCAGAAGGAGAAGGTTGCCAAGGCAGCAAAGATCTATGCGGAGCAGCTGCGGGAAGAGGTAAACGCAGAACGGGAAAAGCTGGGAAAGAAACCTATAGAGGAAGACGACAGCAATGACGACGATCCCTCGTCCGGCGGCGGCACGGTAGAGCGCACGGTCTCCACGACAGACCCGGAAAGCGGCATGTTTGTCAAGGGTGAGCATGAACGGCAGTTTGCATATGAAGCGCATACAGCCTGTGACCGGAAAGGCTTTGTATTAGGAGTAGAAGTAACAGCAGGCAATATCCATGACAGCGTAGCGTGGGACGCACTGTATGACCAGATAACCGGCAGATTTCCGGAAGCAGAGTTTATAACGATGGACGCAGGGTACAAAACTCCTTGGATAGCGAAGAAAACACTGGATGACGGACGGATTCCCATTCTCCCTTACACGAACCACCACCGCAAGAAAGACATATACAAACCCTGGGAATACGAATACGACCCAAAAGAGGACACCTTTACCTGTCCTCACGGCGGGATCCTGCGCCACACGACCACAGACAAAGGGGGAAAGCGAACCTACCGCAGTAATCCAAAGAATTGTAAAGGATGCCCGTTCAAGGCTCTATGCAGTGCCAACGAGAAGGGGCAGAAGCTCCTTACCACACACATCTGGCAGGAGCATCTGGACTTAGTGGAACAACTGCGGAGAACCGAGCGCGGGAAGGAAATCTATGCCATGCGCAAAGAGACGATTGAGCGTGTCTTTGCCGATGCAAAAGAGAAACACGCAATGCGTTATACGCACCACCGAGGTCTGGCCCGGGTAACAAACTGGGTGAGGCTCAAATACGCTGCCATGTCTCTGAAAAAGATGGCAGAATGGAGTTGGAAAAACTCCTTTTTCTGTCCGTTTATCTCGATTTTTCTTACAAAATACGCCGAACCACCTGCTTTCGCCTAACGAAATCAGGTGGTTCTTTGACAAGCTGAGCAGGCCAAAAGGCCTGCTTCCATGATTTCCTATTCAATTAATCCTTCATTAACCTGTAATTTCCAGGTGTTACACCCATCTCGACCCTAAAGTATTTCCCAAAATGACTTTGCGAGGAAAAGCCCAGCCGATAGGCGATCTCCGAAATACTGTAGCTTGTGTTTCTTAGAAGCGAGCACGCCACCTTGATTTTTTCTTTTCTGTAATATTCCTGAGGGGAGAGACCCACTGTACTTCTGAATACCTTGCAGAGATAGTCCGGGGAGATGTGTAGGTACTCGGCAATGTCCTGTATATAGATTTTGTCATACAGATGGAGGCTAATGTATTCCACTGCCCGATCGAAATAGTAATTGCCAGTTCTCTGCTTTAGAGTTGCCGATATGATCCTTGTGAAAGACATCAGCGCTTCAAAAGAAAGGTTGTAATACATGTCAACATCAGAAGCCTCGGAAATCTTCTGCAGAAAAAACTCACGAACAGTGTACGCTTTTTCCGGTGTCACACCTGCGTTGATGCTAACTGTTGTACAGTGTACGGTCATCATCACCGCGGCATATTCAAAATGCTTCTTCGCGTCCTTTGCGAAGGTGCCACGCTCAAGAACCAAACGTTCATAATCCTCCCTGAAGGATTTTTCGACTCTTTCCAAGTCTCCGTCAGCTATCCATTGGAAATGCTCTCTTTCAAGCCGGTCATCAGGCCGGTATACATGATGCGGATCATCTAAATAATCCTGTAATTCTTCAGAATTGATTCCAACAGGATTCTGCCTAAAATGCTCTGCTGCCCTTTTGGCAACAATCTGCTTGTTCACGGTATTCCCCCCTTCAACACACCCATCACAATAAATCTGAATATCTAATACTTCCCACATGCTAAAGCTGGAAAAAGCCCGCAGTACGTATAGTTCTCTATTAGGTTGGCCTCCATACTCTCGCGGTTCGCGCCCCAGTACATGAGCTTGAACTCGTCCAGATCGCTCTCGTCCAGCCCCATCAGCGGCAATACTTTCATGAAAGCCTTGCTCGGCAACCCGCCGTTAGCCTGCATCTGGAGAAAAGCCTTCAAGGCCAGATCCGCGCAGAGCATGCCCTGATGGGCCACATACACGCCGTCCAGAATGGCCTTGTCGATGGAGGCAACATGGCGCGATGCCAGGATGGCTATAAGTGTCGCCCCCTGGGAAATACCGACCGCGGCGTCCAGTCTGCCGCCATGGTGTTCGATCAGACAGCGCTCGATCTCAACGCATTCCTCCCTCCGCAAAGCTTTTGAAATCCGGCGCGCCGTCGTAGCAGCCGTTCATGGCGGGATAGATCACGCGATACTTCCGCTCCAGCGGCATGAAGACCTCCCGGAACTTCCGCCAGTCGCAGAGCATGCCGTGCATGACCAGCAGCGTCGGGTTTTCTATGTTGCCAAACTCATGAAACTGCATCTTAAATCACCATCAACAGTGTCCCTGCGCCGATCAGCGCACAGCCGATCAGTGATTTGGGAGTGAACTTCTCATGGAGAAAAGCAAACGCCAAAACCAGCGTGATAATCACACTGAGCTTATCAATCGGCACGACCTTGGAGGCTTCGCCCATCTGCAGGGCCTTGTAAT
>CAZBXX010000109.1:0-7863 GCA_964495965.1 uncultured Oscillospiraceae bacterium
ACCTGATGGGGACTTAAAAACTTTCTGACAGCAGCCATACTCTATCTCCTTTTCTAATGGATGTTCTCCCCTGCGCCGTAGCGCAGGCGGGTCAGTTTGCTGAGAGCCCGGGCTCGGATGCGGTAGACGTTGGCGATTTCACAGTTCAGTTCGTCGGACGCCTCGTTGTCCACATCCAATGGGATGACATCAGAGGAAAGGAAATTCTGGATGGAACGGTAGTTGCCGGCGTAGGCCGCGCAGACATGGTCGAAGGCCGCAGCTGCGGCCAGGTCCTCCGCGGACGAGATCCTTGCTTGATGTGGATACAGGCAGTTTTTGCGATTGCCGGTGCAATCGGCAGTGTAAAGAGTGAATTGCATTACTAACCTCCAAGTGATAGTCGGTGATGCTCGATAACAGAACGCCAGCAGCGCCAACAAGCCCGGCGTGGTGGACGCCAACCTCCAGGAGATCATCGATCCCCATGAGCTTTACAGCGGGATTATCGGGAGGGCGAGCATCAACTTCTTCGCCTACAACACCAACGGAAACCGCGGTATCGGCTGCGGCCTGAACCACCTGAAAAAGCTGAAGGACGGCACGCCTCTCGGAGGCTTCAGCCGTGCGGAGGACGACTTCGCCGGACTGGATGATGACGAGGACGACTTCCTGAGCTGATGACCGGACCGGCAGATATGGACAGTGCCCCGATAGGGACAGGAACTGCCGGACATAAGAAAAGCCCCGGCTGCCGTGTAGCAGCCGGGGTGATTAGAAAATGGATTCCTGCGGTGATTCAGCGGTTAACTGCCGCTGCAGAGGGAACAAACTCAACCTTCAGGGTCATGCCCATGCCGTTTGCCAGACGCTGAAGCGTCCGGATGGAAGGATTGGCATTCCCATTCTCCAGTCTGCTGATATCCCCCTGTGCAATGCCGGTACGCTGCGAAAGCTCTTTCTGGGTAAGGCCGGAAGACCGTCTCGCATCAATCATGGCCTGGATGACAGCGTGCTCCGGCTGAAGCGCCTCAAATTCCTGACGAAGTTCAGGATCCTGAAGCTGCTCCCGAAGAAAGTCATTAAAGTTTGTTCCCATTATCGATTCTCCTCTCTGGAAAGAAAATCCGCACGATATCGCCTGGCTTTATCAATTTCGGTTTGAGGCGTCTTCTGCGTTTTCTTGATAAAACCGTTCGTCAGAATAATCCGGCGGTCAACATAGAAAAAATATAAGACCCGTGTGATATCGGAACCGACTTTTGCACGAAGTTCAAAGATCCCGCCCGAAAGAGATTTGGAGTACGGTTCTCTGAGCTCATAACCGTTGTCCCGCAACAGAACCAGCGTATCAAGCAACTTTGCGCGCATCTTTTTTTCCTGACTCAGGATAAAATCTTTGGCCGGTTCCTCGCCCTTTTCATTCTGATAAAACTCTAGTTCAAACGGTTCCATGGATTCACCTCACAGTTGCATAATATAGGATAAAACCTATTTTGTCAAGAGTAAGAAGGTTAAAGGTCTTAAAGAAAATGAAAACAAATATTGAAATATGGAAAGATATCCCCGGGATGGAAGGACAGTATCAGGCCAGCAGCCTCGGGAGGATCCGGAGCCTGAGCCGGTATATCCCGGTGAACGGGCCGAAGGGGATGCACCGAAGGTTTCAGAAAGGCCGGGTGATCCAGCTGAGGCCGCGAGATTCCACCGGACATCTGGCATTTGACACGAAACACGGAACAACCTACCAGACTCACCGTCTGGTGGCGGCGACCTTTCTGGGCCCCTGCCCGGAGGGACTGCTGGTGCTGCACAGCAACGGGGATCCCGGAGACAACCGGCCTGAGAACCTGCGCTACGGGACGCAGCTTGAAAATCAGCGGGATGTGTACTACCAGGGGAAGCGGATGAAGACGCTCAGTCTGGCAGACGTGGAGGGAATCCGCTTTGGGTTCTACTGCGGGTATACAGACCGGGAACTTGCCCGGCTCTTCGGGGTGCAACCGTGCACCATCAACCGGATCCGGAACGGGAAGAGATTTGGTTCGGTCACCTGTTTCTTTACGGTTTTACATTGCTTATCCAAACCCTGTAAATACAATACCATGCATTTCCATCCGGAAGGAAGAAACAGATCTTTACCCGCCCGCACCAATCTCTTGCGCCCGAGGAAAAAATGCGCCGGCCCCTATCCTGCAGCAGCAGCATCGGGCCGGCTTTATCTTTATACTCAGGGATTATTTTCTGCCTGATAAACTGAGAAGCATTTTACGGAATTCCTCGCCCATCGGGCTCAATTCAGCGCCTTTCAGTTGGATGAGTGTCAGATCCCAGGCCATTTCCGTGGCATCAAAGGGGATGCAGACCATATTCCCGGAAATCATTCCCTGTGCCACACGCTTGGTTGAAATACACACCGTTTTAGGATTTTCATCGATGACGGAAAACTGCATCAAGGCCTCGTGAACGCAGGAAACATTTGCATTGATATGCTGGTTTTCCACCAGCTTACAGAGTCTGGAATAGATTTTCAGATGCGGGCCCTGGACCAAAACCGTGTAACCTTCCAGATCCCGGAGATGGATGATATCCAGTCCCGCCAGCGGGTGATCTCTTTGAACGACCACCACATTTGGTATGGAAAAGAGGTACTGGCCGGTAAGAGCTGAATCGTAAACCGGTCCCGGAACCAGGCCGAGCTCCGCAAGCTTTCAGCAGCTTTACTGATGCTGCCGTGTTTACATACCTCAAGAAAGCACATCAGGTTTTTCGTTTCCATGATGATGGCGCGGCATACGGAAGATACCGCTTCCTCCTGCATGTAATCATTACAAGCGGTTTCCCTTTCCCTCACTCCGCACTCGTACAGACAAAACAAAAAAGGGAAAGAACTACTAAGAAAGCAGGAGCTGTATCACCAAAGTCGGTGATCAATAAGTTCCCCGATCATCGCTCCGCCGATAATACAAACCGCTCCGATGTATTGAAACGCGGACATTTTCTCGCCCAGCAGCAGTGTGGCAAATACCACCGCAGATAAGGGTTCCAGATAACCGCAAACGGCGACCGTCTGGACCGGGAGCTCTGACAGAGGGGAGAAATACAGATAACACCCGATCCCTGTGTTGACCAGGCCGAGCACCAGAATCCACGGCCAGGACGACACGGGAACATGGATAACAAACGCCTGCTTGATCCCGACGAAAACTGCGACAGCAAGAAAACTGACCGTCAGCTGGAGCACGGCGTTTTTCAGTCCAACGATCTCGCGGGTCTGCTTATTCAGTGTGACCATGAAGAAGTACATGACCGCTGACATCGCCCCGCAAAACAGCCCCCATGTGTTGCCTCTGCCGACTGCCATTTTCCCGTTTACAATAGCAATCCCGACAAGCACGATCAGGAAACCGACGATCTTCGGCATCGTCAGTCTCTCTTTGAAAATCAAGGGAGAAAGGATCATCACAATCACCGGGCCGCAGTAGTACAAAAGAGACGCGAAGCTTACGCCTACCTGCTGATACGCTTCATAAAGAAACATCCAGCTCGCGCCCGTAGCAATACCGGAGAGAACGATGAAAACGGTGTCTCTCCTTTGCTCTTTCCAATGAAATCTCCCTTTGCCGAGCAAAAATACGCTGATCAACAGAACGCTCCCGATCAGCGTTCGGAGAAACACGATCTCATAGCTGTTCAGTGCGATATGGCTGGCAACGATCCCATTCAGGCCGAACAGCAGCAGGGCGCAAACATATTTCACAAACGCCCGCCCGTTTCGAGGATCAAAGTGGCCCATACTCCATTCCTTCTTTTCTCTGTTTTTCTCTTGTATTATCATACCGCATCTGATAATATCAATAAAGTGAATGTTTACGATTTATAAAATCTAAAAAAGGAATGGATAGAATGGACAGCAACCTTCAAAAATATCAGGCGTTTCTCACGGCTGTTGACTGCGGCAGCTTTACAAAGGCGGCTGAAATTCTCGGCTACGCGCAGTCCTCCGTCAGCAAAATGATCGCGGATCTGGAAACAGAGTGGAAGGTCGTTCTGCTGGAACGGAGCCGGGCCGGCATCCAGCTGACTTCGGACGGAACAGCAATGCTTCCCTATGCAAGAGATCTGCTGAACAGTTACCGGAAGGTGCAGGAGCAGGCTGCTTTGCTTTCCGGCATGGCGACGGGGCTGATACGAATCGGAACCTTTTCCAGCGTTGCCACGCACTGGATGCCGTCCATCATTCAGAAATTCCAGAGCGACTATCCCGGTATCCGGTATGAACTGCTGCTTGGAGATTACGGCGAGATCGAACAGTGGATTTTCGAAGGGCGTGTAGATTGCGGCTTTCTAAGGCTTCCCACCAGAGAAGAATATGAGACGGTTTCACTTGGAAAAGATGAATATGTGGCAGTTCTGCCCGTTGGTCACCCGCTGGCGCAAAAGGATGTGCTCAGTCCTAACGATTTGGACGGGCAGCCCTTTATGCTGTTGGAGCACGGCGGAAAGACGGAAGTATCTGAGCTGCTGGAGAAACACCGGGTTACGCCGGATGTCCGCTTCACCACCTGGGATGACTATGCCATATTATCCATGGTGGAAAGCGGTCTGGGAATCGGCGTACTTCCGAGGCTGATTCTCCGGCGCATCCCGTACCGGGTGGAAATACGGAGCTTCTCCGAACCGTTTTTCCGCGAAATCGCTCTGGCGATGAAACGTGGCGGCACAAGTTCCGTTGCGGTGCAGCGATTTGTGCAGTACCTGGAATACCGCGACTGAATAACAAATCAGAGTAATTGTGTTTCCTGCCCTTGCTTTTGTCCTTGTCAGCGAAAGCAGCAGATGATATGATGAGATCAGCAGAGCGTCAGGGAATCTGACCTTCGGGAGGCTGAACATGATACGCAAAGCGGAGTATTCCGATTTAAACGCTGTCGTCCGGATTTACGATGAGATCCATCAGGCGGAAGAAAGCGGCATTCTTACCACAGGCTGGCTCCGGGATATTTATCCGGTTCGTGCAACCGCGGAAGCCGCGCTGGCGCGTGACGACCTTTTTGTACTGGAAACCGACGGCGTCATTCTCGGCTCCGCTGTCATCAATCAGATTCAGGTTGATGTCTACCGCGGGGCCGCCTGGGAGCACGAAGCTGACGATGACGGGGTATGCGTGCTGCACACGCTCACCATCTCTCCGTATGTACAGAAGATGGGCCTCGGAAGGCAGTTTGTCGGCTTCTATGAATCCTACGCGCTGGGATGCAACTGCAGAGAACTGCGCATTGATACGAATGCGCGCAATACCGCCGCCCGGGCAATGTACCGGAAACTCGGCTACAGGGAGATCGGCATCGTGCCGACTGTCTTTAACGGAATCCCCGACGTCAATCTGGTACTGCTGGAAAAATGGCTGGGCCAGGACCTCTGATCACTGCTCCTTTCGCTTTCCGGCTTTTTCAGGCTCATCTCCCGATATTCAGATTGTATCCCGCGACCGCGCCGACCAGACCGCCGAGCACGTGGGAAAGATTCGAAATATTGTCCCGGATGAAGATGCCGTCATATACCTGTTCCCCAAGGAAAATCAGGGCGACCAGAATGACCGTTACCGGGATTTCACCCGATCTCACATTCGCGAAGGAGATCAGAAGGATAAAGGCGAAAACAACTCCGCTTGCGCCGCAGAGCGCCGTGCCCGGAAAGAAGATCCAGTTGACAAGGCCGGTTACCAGGGCGGTGATGGCAATGACCTCAATCACCTTGGCCGGGCCGTACTTTTCCTCCAGCGCCGGGCCGAGGAGAAGAATGTAGGACATGTTCCCGATCAGGTGCGTCCAGCTGCTGTGCCCCAGCACGTGCGTGAAGAAACGGACATAGGTCAGCACGTCCTTCAGTGAGGAATGATACGTCAGGAAGAGCACCTGGTTGGCCCTGCCCCCGGTAAACTGGTTGATTAGCAGCGCCGCAAGACAGGCCAGGGCAAAGCCCAGCACTGCGGGCGCATTGTTGGTGATAATCAGTTTCTGCCGTCTCATCTGTCATTCTCCGTTTGACGATTTTGTTGTTCCATATTACCACAGAATCATTCCCGCGACAACATGGCATGTGAAAGTGTTTGACCTTGATCGGGCAGCTTTGACATGGTAGAATGACTCCATCATCACAGGAAACTACCTGAAAAGGAGAAGACACATGGACGATCAGAAAATCCTGAACGAAGGAGAAACGGAAAAGGTCACCTGAAAGGGAAGGAAGCGATCCGCATGCAGCTTTTCAAATGGGCCGGAACCGGAGGATCCGGCGGTCTGAAGTCCTCCTTAAAGCGGGAGAAAATGCTCCTGGAACAGCTGGAAAAGCTCGACCGGAGCCCGGATAAATGGAAAATACTCGGTCTGCAGAATGCATCAGATGCGGAGAAGGAAGAGCGGAACCAGCTTCTGCGGGAGGAGATCGCAAAGCTCAGGCGCTCCCTGGGTTTGGCGGCGGACGAGGCATAAAAAGCGGAATCATCTGCGCACCTGCGGCCATCAGGCCGCAGGGCTTTTTTACGCGTTGCTCCGGCAGCTGCGGATCATGCGCTTAAGGACGTAGCGGGTGGCGGCGATGTATGAAAACCGGCACCCAGCTGCGGGCGGAGAGATACGTCTTTCTCCTTCACATATACATCAGGCCGGGCATCTTCACGGTGTCGCGGCCGTCGTCCGGGACGGGCAGCGGGCCCAGGAGCGAGGCGCAGGTCAGGGCCCCCCTGCCGTAGCGGCGGCGGACGTCCTCCACGGCGTCCTGAAGCTTCTCGCGCCGGAGGCGGCGCTGCGGATCGTCAAAGAAGCTGAGCTGGGCGGGCGTGGCCTGGGGCACCAGGCCGATGGCCCGGACGCAGACTGCCCGGACAGGCTGCTGCCAGCGGTAGCGCTGCCGGAAGAGGCGGAAGCCCGCCTCCGCGAAGTCTGCAGGCAGCTGCGTGAGCACCGGGAGAGCGCACTGGTACTGGGCGCCGGAGAGATCCCCCGCGCGCACCCAGATCCGCACGCCCCTGGCCGCGAGGCCGTGAACCCGGAGCCGGTGTCCCACATCCTGCGAGAGGTGCAGCATGACGCGCCATACCTCTTCCTCATCCTTCAGGTCGGCGATGCAGGTAATGCCGTGGCCGACGGACTTGACCGGGGCCTCGTAGCCCGCGGGCATCACGCGGGAGGTGTCCAGCCCCGCGGCGTAGCGCCAGAGGGCGACGCCGTTCACACCCAGAAGGCGCTTCAGGAAGGCGGGATCCGCGGCGGCCACGTCCCCGATGCTGTGCAGGCCGTAATATTCCAGCTTCCGCGTGGTGGCGGGACCGCAGTAGAGAAGCTCGGAGCAGTGCAGGGGCCAGATCTTCTCCCGGAAGTTCTGCCGGGTGATCTCGGTGACGGCGTCAGGCTTCTTCATGTCCGAGCCGAGCTTGGCGAAGATCTTGTTGAAGGAAACCCCCACCGACACCGTGAGGCCCAGCTCCTCCCGGACGCTGCAGCGGATCCGCTGCGCGATCTCCACGGGAGAGCCGTAAACGCCGGAGGCGGTAACGTCGCACCAGCACTCGTCCATGCCGTAGGGCTCAATGAAACTGGTGTAGCGGGAGTAGATCTCCCTGGTGAGGCGGGAGTACTTGAGGTACTGGTCATACTGCGGCGGCACCAGGATCAGGTCCCGGCAGCGCTGCCGCGCCTCCCAGTTTACCATGCCGGTTTTAACGCCGGCTTTTTTCGCGGCCTCGGACTTGGCCAGGACGATGCCGTGCCGGTCCTCCGTGGCGCCGCAGACGGCCACCGCCTTCCCCCGCAGGGAGGGGTCGAGCATCATCTCGACCGAGGCATAGAAGCTGTTCAGATCCGAATGCAGAATGGCGCGCCC
>CAZBXX010000110.1:0-7849 GCA_964495965.1 uncultured Oscillospiraceae bacterium
CCGACCCAGAACTGCCTGGATGAGAACGGCGAGCTGAAAAAGGAAGTCCTCGACATCCTCGATATCATCGCCCGCTACGACATGATCCTCGCCACCGGCCATGTCTCCCATGAGGAAGCCTACAAGCTGGTCCCCGAAGCGGCAAAGCGCGGTGTGAAGAAGATCGTCATCACCCACGTGACCTTCCCGACCACCTATTACTCCGTTGAGGATCAGAAGATGTTCATCTCCTACGGCGCCAAGTGCGAGCACTGCTACACCACCTGGAAGACCGGCAAGGAAGAGCTACCCGTGATCGCCGAGATGATCAAGGCCGTCGGCGCAGAAAACTGCATCATCGGCACCGATCTGGGCAACACAAAGCTCTGCTACCCCGATGAGGGCATGGAAGAGTTTGCCGAGGCGCTGATGGAGCAGGGCCTGACCGCCGAGGATATCCGGGCCATGGCCGTCACCAATCCCAGATGGCTGCTCGGGAAAGACGCAGAATAAGATCACAAGCTGAAATAGTAAAGATAGTAAAAAGAAAGATAACAAATCATTATTTAGGGAGGATTTCATCATGATTGAAGGCAAGAAGGTTCTGGTAGTCAGCGCACACGCGGCGGATTATGTATGGCGCAGCGGCGGCACGATCGCCAAGTACATCAAACACGGCGCAGATGTCCATGTGGTTGTCCTGAGCTTCGGTATCCGGGGCGAGAGCAACGACCTCTGGAAGAAGGAAGGGGCGACCTATGAGTCCGTCAAGGCGGAGCGCCTGGCCGAGACCACCAAGGCAGCGGAGATCCTAGGCATCAAGAACATCGAGTTCTGGGATCTGCCCGACTACCCAATGGAGCCGGCGCTGAACGACGAAGTGCGAGAGCGCCTCATCCGTAAGATCCGCGAGGTCCAGCCCAACATCATCCTGACCCATGACAAGAACGGGGAAGACATCCTGAATCCGGATCACAACGCGGTTGCCAAGTTCGTCTTTGCCTGCAGCATCCAGTCCAACTCCAACGGCGTCCGCATCGAAGGAACCAAGACCACCAAGCAGATGCGTCTCTTCGGCTTTGAGCCGCACCAGACCGAGCTGAGCAAGTTTGTCCCCGGTACGCTTATTGATATCAGCGAGGTTTATGAGCAGAAGGTCGCTGCGATGCAGTGCTTCAAAGCCCAGAAGCATCTCATTCAGTACTATACCGAGCGCGCTCACCTGCGCGGCAACCACCTGCGCCGTATCTCCGGCAACCAGACCTACCAGTACGGCGAGAGCTTTTCAAACTTCTTCCCTGTGGCCGGCGACGAACTGGTCTGAGAAGCGGGCGGTGAGCCATGAAGAAAAGTAAGAAGAATATAGCGGTCGCGATCGTATACGGCATCATGATCGCCGCCCTGGTCGTAGCCTTCTTCCAGAACCGTGAAGGACATCCGGCCCGCAAGGTTGTGAACCCCGACGGCAGCTATTCCGGCTCTCTGACGCTGGGAACGGCATCTTCCACCGGCACCTTCTATTATGTTGGCGCGGCCATCGGCAACGCCGTTTCCAAGGTAAGCCCGCTGAACATCAATGTCCAGGCCACCTCCGGATCCAACGAGAACATCTCGATGGTTGTGAACCACGACATCGATCTGGGCATGGCCAACTGCGACTCCATCTACAGCGCCTATCATGGGACCATGTCCTATCAGGACGCGGGTCCCCAGGAAGACCTGAGGGAGGTTGCGTCATTGTATCAGTCCCAGCTGCATGTCTTCGTCAAGGGCAGCAGCGGCATCACGGACATCTCCGACCTGAAGGGGAAAAAGGTCTGTGTGGGCTCGCAGGGCACATCCTATCTGTTTATCAATGAGAAGATCCTCAACGCTTACGGCATTACGATGGCCGATATCCGCCCCTTCTACATGAACTATGCGGAATCTGCCGAGGCGCTGGCAAACGGCGATATCGACGCGGCCTTCCAGACAGGCGGTTATCCCATTGCCGGTATCCAGCAGTCCGCCGCGACGACCGCCTTCCGGATGCTGCCGATCTCCGACGAGGTGATTGACGCCATCATCGACGAGTTCTCCTTCATCGGCAAGACCGTGATCCCCGCAGGTGTCTATGAGCACCAGGCCAATGAGGACGCGGTCAGCACCATCGGCTATGCCACCACGATCTTCTGCTCCGCCCAGGCGGATGACGACCTGATCTATTCGTTTGTCAAGGGCATGATGGAATCTCTGGATACCTATCGGGAGACCAACGACGCCACACGCCAGATCTCTCCGGAAACGATCGCCACCTCGCATATCCCCATTCACGACGGCGCTCTGCGCTATTACCGTGAAGCGGGAATCGCACAGGATTAAGAAGGGAGGAACTGAACCATGGATAACGAGAAGACCATTTCCAACAAGACCGGGCTCGACAAAGCGTTCAATGTCATGGCTTCGGCGGTTGCCATTGCCCTCTGCCTCTTCCACCTGCTGGCGGCATCTCCGTTCCTGACCCTGAACAACACCGAACAGTCGGTCTATCACGGGGCGCTGATCATCGCCTTCTTCCTCCTCGTGAGAAGCAAGAAATCCGCCCCGGGAAAAATCTTTGATCTTCTGCTGATCGCTTTGACGGTTGTCGCCGCCCATGAGGTCATCGTTCTCCGCAACTCCAACGTCGCGACGACGATGCTCTATACGGACTTCCAGAAGATCGTCTCGGTACTCTTTGTATGTGCGGCCATCTATATCTCCTACCGCGCGTTGGGCAGCATCCTCCCCGGCCTCTGCCTGCTGTTCCTGGTGTACACGTTCTACGGCTCGTATCTGCCCGGAACGCTGGAGACCTCCCGCGTATCCGTTTACCGCATGGCGACCTACCTGATGGTCTCCAGCGAGGGCCTCTTTGGAAGCGCCTTGAACGTCGCGGCGATTTACATCTTCCTGTTTGTTCTGTTCGGCTCCGTGCTCAGCTTCATCGGTGCTGGCGAGTTCTTCGTTGAGATCGCCTCCGCGGCCTTCGGCCACTTCGTCGGCGGCCCGGCTCAGGCAGCCGTCTATTCCAGCATGCTGCTGGGCATGGTCAACGGCTCCGGCGCGGCCACGGTTGTGACGGCCGGTACCTTCACGATCCCGCTGATGAAGAAGACCGGCTTTGACAACGATACCGCAGGCGGCATTGTCGCTACCGCGGCTTCCGGCGGACAGATCATGCCCCCGGTCATGGGCGCGGTTGCCTTCCTGATGGCTGACGCCACCTCCATCCCCTACGGCACCATCTGCCTCGCAGCCCTGATCCCGGCGATCCTCTACTATCTGACCACTTCCGCCGGCATCATCTCCTATGCGCACCGGCACAAAGTCCCCGCCATCAAGAGAGCCCCGGGTGACCCCACGGTCGGGCAGATTTTCAAAAAAGGCTGGTTCTACTTTGTCCCCATCTTCCTGCTGATCGGCCTGATGATCAGCGGCATGAGCACCGCCCGCGCAGCGCTCTACACCATCCTGGTCTGCATCGTGATCGGCCTGATCACCAACCCGAAGAAGTTCACCTTCAAGAACATTGTGGCTATGTGCCGTGACGCGGCGGAATCCATGATGAGCGTGTCCATCGCCTGCATGGTGGTCGGCATTGTCGTCGGCGCCATCAACATCACCGGCCTCGGCCTGAAGATCTCCACCATCATCACGATGCTCGCCGGCGGCAGCGTTCTGGTCATGGGTCTGCTGACCGCAGTGGTCTGCATCATCCTCGGCATGGGCCTCCCGACCTCCGCCTGCTACATCATCCTCTCCGTGCTGGTTGCCCCTGCCATGGTGAAGCTGGGCGTGTCCATGGCCTCCGCCCACCTGTTCGTGCTCTACTTCGGCGTTATCGCCGCCATCACGCCTCCGGTTGCACTGGCAGTTTTCGCCGCGATCGGCATCTCCGGCGGCGACATGTGGAAGACCGGTCTCCAGGCGGTCAAGTTTGCCATCGCCGGCTTCCTGATCCCCTTTGTGTTCCTGTATAACAACAATCTGGTGATGTTCCACCCCGCAACCGCGACCTTTGGCATTGACGGCGGCGTGATCCTGACCTTCGTCCTGACAGCGATCGGCGTTTGCCTCCTGTCCTGCGCGGTGTTCGGCTGGCTGCTGCGTGATCTGAAAACGGTGGAACGTATCGTCCTGGCTGTCGCCTGCATCCTGACGCTCTGCAACCACATCCTGCCCCTCGGCCTGGCCGGCCTGGCAGCGGTTGCTGTGCTGACGGTGTTCTTCAAAATGACAGCCGGAAAACAGAAGGAGGTTCAAGCAATATGATCAACCAGTGTGCTCCTCTCCTGCCGGATGAAGTGATCCGCAGGGCAAAGAATCTGAATGTCCCCCTGCTGCTGGACGGCGTGAAAGCCGCAAAGATCGACATCCCCAACGGCGGCTGCATGGATATGCACATCAACGCTGTTGACCGCGGCATGGCGGTTGTCGGGACGGCGCTGACCGTCGAGACCGACAACGGCGACAACTTCCCGATCCACGTGGCAAGCTACAGCTTCGAGGCCGAGGGCTACGTCATGGTCATCGACGGAAAAGGCTATGAAGGACGCGCCTACTTCGGCGACCTGATCATGGGCGCCTGCCAGGCGGTCGGCTTCGAGGGCATGGTCATCGACGGCTGCACCCGCGACCGCGACGGCAACATCGAGCTCGGTTTCCCGGTGTGGAGCAAGGGCTTCATGCCCCGCGGCCCCATCAAGAAGAACGAGGGCAACATCAACACCCCCATTACCTGCGGCGGTGTGAAGGTGAACCCCGGCGATCTGGTCGTCGGCGACTCGGACGGCGTGTGCGTCATTCCGCGAGAGCATATTGAGACGGTTCTTGCCGAGGCCGAGAAGAAGCAGGCTTACGAGGACAAGCGCAACGAGACCATCGCCGCTTACCGGCGTGCGAAAGCCCGCGGCGACGAGCTGCCCCAGCTGGCTCCGCAGTGGGTCCTCGACATGATGAATTCCTGATTGATCTATCCTTCCGAGCGTGATATGATAGAATAAACAAAAGCGAAAGCAACGAGGGATCCCGCCAGATTCTCCCGTTGCTTTTTGCAAAACCAAGGAGCGTGTTTATTCATGGCGCTGCACATTATTGCGGAGGCAAACCGCTGCCTCAACTGTAAGAAGCCGATGTGTCAGGAAGGCTGTCCTGTCCATACCCCCATCCCGGTCGTGATCCAGCTTTTTAAAGAGAACCGGCTAATGGAAGCCGGAGACATGCTGTTTCGAAACAATCCCATGTCAGCCGTCTGCTCCATCGTCTGCAACCATGAAATGCAGTGCGCCGGACACTGCATCCGGGGCAGGAAGGAGAGCCCGGTCCACTTCTCCAGCATCGAAACCTACATTTCCGAGATGTATCTTGACCGGATGGAAATCCCCAAAGTGGAGAAGAAAGACAAAAAGGTCGCTGTGATCGGCTGCGGCCCGGCGGGCATGACGGTTGCCATTCTGCTGGCGCAGAGAGGATATCCTGTGACGGTTTTTGAATGGAAGGGCAAAATCGGCGGGCTTCTTCAGTACGGCATCCCGGAGTTCCGTCTGCCGAAAAGCTTTCTTGACCGCTATCAGGCCAGAATGGAAGAGATGGGGATCACCATCCGGACCAACACCACCATCGGCTCGGTCCTGATGATAGACGAGCTCTTCCGGGACGGCTATGCCAGCATCTTTATCGGCACCGGCGCCGAAAAGCCGCGGAGCCTCGGGATCGAAGGGGAGAGCTTCGGAAACGTCCTGTTTGGGCTCAACTATCTGGCCAACCCCAAAGGGCACAAGCTGGGAGAACGCGTGGCGATCATCGGGATGGGGAACGCCGCCATGGATGTGGCCCGCACCGCCCTCCGCAACGGCTCCCGCCACGTGACGCTTTATGCCCGCAGCAAGCATGTGACAGCCAGCTCGCATGAGCTGCAGTATGCGGAGCTTGACGGAGCGGAGTTTGTCTACGGCATGCAGATTCAAAAGATTACCGAAGCGGGGCCTGTCTTCAAGCGCAGTATTTTTGACGAGGAAAACCATGTGATAGGATATGAGGACGAGCTGATCCAGGTAGAAGCGGACTCCACGATCATCTCCATCAGTCAGGTTCCGCGGGCAAAGCTTGCGCGAACGACGGAGGGCCTCGAGATTGCCGAAAACGGTCTTCTGCCCATTGACGAAAACTACATGACGACCAGACCGGGCGTCTTTGGAGCGGGCGATGTCGTCACAGGCGCAAAAACCGTGGTACATGCGGTCGCCGGAGCAAAACAGGCGGTAGAGGCCATGATCCGCTATATGGAGCGGGACGAGGCGCAGCCGCAGGCCTGATCCTGTGCCGTTTCCATTGCGTACAGAAATGAATAGAAACAGCAGGGACTGCCTCGCCGGGTTCGGTGAGGCAGTCCCTGCCTGTTCTTTTGACGGCAGATTTCCGGTCTGCGGAGCGGATCAGACGATCAGCACCTTTCCGCTGTCACCGTCGACCATCACGGTGTCGCCGTCTTTGATCTTTTCGGTCGCGCAGTACGCGGAGATCAACGCTGACGGCAGCGTCACGGCGAGGGACATGTGGAAGACGGACAGCACAACGACATTCTGGAGAATCCGGTGAGAGGGAAAGACCGGCGGACGGAGAGGCGGGAAAATGGGAAAGAGAGGGAAAAAGTGCCTGCGCTACTTCCGGTGCCCGGAGTGCGGCAGCACGCTGACGGCGACAAAGAGAATCAGCCGGGCCACCGGCAACGGGCATCTGAAGTATCTGTACTGCCCGATCTGCCGGAAGGAAGTGAACGCGGAGCAGTACGACAGGGAGAGGTTCTGAGGGGGGGCGGGAGGAATGAGGGTATGGGGAGGCGGATTGCCACGGCGGCTGGGCCGCCTTAGAATGACGGAGAAATGGGAGCGGTGCCGCGGAGCCACCGTGGAAATAACAAAAAACGAAAGGGGTTTGTGACATGAACAGCGGAAAATGGGGAGACGGCCGGAGCAAATACGGCGCGAAAAAGGTGGAACTGGACGGGATGCACTTCGACAGCAAGGCGGAGGCGTTCCGCTGGCGGGAGCTGAAGCTGCTGCAGCGGGCCGGGAAAATTTCGGGCCTGGACCGGCAGGTGAAGTACGAGATCATCCCGGAGCACAGGGAAGAGGATACCATCGGACCGAAGGGGGAGATCCGGAAGGGGAAGATCATAGAGCCGGCGCGGTACTATGTGGCGGATTTCGTGTACTACGACGCGGAGGCGGGGAAAGTGGTTGTCGAGGATGTGAAGGGATACCGGACGCCGGAGTACCGGCTGAAGAAGGCGCTGATGTACGACCGGTACCGGATCAGGGTAAAGGAGACATGACGGAGCGGAAGATGAAAAACCCGGCTGACGCCAGAGAGTGGCTCAGCCGGGCGAGGGGAATGGAAGCGGAAGTGAAAGCCTATGAGGCGGCGATCGAGGAAGTGCGGGAGCGGTGCACCCGGACGACAAGGGAGAGCGGCAGGGAGCCCGTGCAGACCTCGCTGAAGCCACATGCGTATGACCGCCTGGCGGAATACGAAAGCGGCCTCAGGGAGAAGATCGACGAGCGCCTGGCGGTGATCGCCGAGATTACGGACACCATCATGCGGGTGCCCAGCGCAAAGCAGCGCACGGTGCTTTTCAGCTACTACGTGCGCTGCAGGACACTGGAGCAGATCGCCGAGGACATGGACTGCTCCAGCCGGAATGTGCAGAATCTGCGGAAGCGGGGAGAGATGTGGATCACCGGCAAATCTCTATAATCCCGATGTCAATGGGTTTTCCAGTCATAGCAGAATCTCCTTTCAAAGTGTGATTTTGTTCCTCGTGTGAGCGACCATGCCCCAGAAGCGGTTG
>CAZBXX010000111.1:0-7817 GCA_964495965.1 uncultured Oscillospiraceae bacterium
AGGTTGAACTGACGGATATCGGTAAAGTTGTGCTTGCCGCAGGTGGGGCAGGGAATGTTGTGCTCTTCAACGAATTCCTTCATCTCCGTCTGGGAATAGGCGTCGATGGGCTTCGGAAGCTCGAAGCCGACTTCCTTGCACCAGTCCTCAATGACCTTGTCGGCGCGGAAGCGCTCATGGCACTCGCGGCAGTCCATCAGCGGATCGGAGAACCCGCCCAGATGGCCGGAGGCGACCCAGGTCTGCGGGTTCATCAGGATGGCGGCGTCCAGGCCGACGTTGTAGCGGTTTTCCTGCACGAACTTCTGCCACCAGGCGCGCTTGACGTTGTTCTTCAGTTCCACGCCCAGAGGGCCGTAGTCCCAGGTGTTGGCAAGGCCGCCGTAGATCTCGCTGCCGGCAAAAATAAAGCCGCGGTTTTTGCACAGGGCGACGATCTTGTCCATGGTTTTTTCGGAGTTTTTCATTGGAGTCCTTTCCCGCGGCTGGCTGCCGCGTAAAACGTAATTTTTGACTGCAGTACTATATCACAATTGTGCCCGCCCCGCAACAGTTGACAGAAAACTGTCATGCCGCACGGCAGACCGGCAAAACAGATGCCTGCGGGCCGGGCATCCGGCGAAAACAGCTCTTTCCATCAGCAGGAAAAGCGTGTATAATACGGCCATTAAAAGATTTCTGCAGGACAAGACGGATGAATACAGAAGCCGAAAACAGAACAGCAGCGGTTTCCCAGGCGGAAAAACCTCGCCGCAATGCGCGCACCGTATTGCTGACGGTGTTCTGCCTGCTGATTCTTTCAGCGGTGGTTCTTGCCCTGGTGGACGCCAGGCACCCGCAGTTTCATGTTGTGGGCGGGCTGGAGCTGGAAGCCGCTTACGGCGAGCCGTTTGAAGATCCCGGCATCTACGCCGTGCTGACCGGGCGCATCTTCGGCACATGGAAAAGACATCTTCCGCTCCGCACCGAAGGGGAGGTTGATCCCTTGGCTCCCGGCGTCTGCGAGCTCGTCTCCACGGTGGAATACCGCGGCCGGCAGTACGTCTGTGTGAGAACGGTGCGCGTCTCCGAACCGCCCGCTCCGGACCCGGATGAAACCGGAGCCGCAGAGCCGGAAGAGAAGATCATCTGCCTGACCTTTGACGACGGGCCTTCTCCCTATACCGCCCGGCTTCTGGATGTTCTGGCGGCGTATGATGTGAAGGCAACCTTCTTTGTCACCTGCGACCAGCCGGACTGCTTTGCCTGCATCGGCCGCGCCCATGCCGACGGCCACAGCATCGGCATTCACACGGCGTCCCATGTCTACCGGGAAATCTATGCAGACGAAGAGGCTTTTTTCTCGGATTTTCAGAAAGTTCAGGATCTGATTGTGGAACAGACCGGGGAAGAAACCAGACTGTACCGCTTTCCGGGCGGGAGCGCCAACACCGTCAGCGACTTTAATCCCGGAATCATCACCCGGCTCGCGGCCGAACTTGAAGAACGGGGCTACCAGTACTTCGACTGGAACGTCTATTCCGGGGATGCGGGCGGAAAAGGTGCCACCACCAGCGCCGACGGGGTATATACGAATGTGACGGAGGGCATCGCGGGTCTGGAAGACAGCAGCTTTGCCGTCGTCCTCCAGCACGACATCAAGCCCTACAGCGTGGATGCGGTGGAGCGCATCATTCAGTGGGGCCTGGAAAACGGATACTGCTTCCGGGCGCTGGACGTTACCAGCCCGCCCGTGCATGACATCATCGCAAACTGAGAAAAATCGCTTCTGCAGCGCAGTAGGAGGGAAGCTGTCATGATTCTTGCCATAGACGCCGGAAACACCGATATTGTCCTCGGCACAGTTGAAGAGGGAGAAATCCGCACGGTTGCCCGCATGCATACCGAGCGGGACTATACGCCGGAGGAATACGGCATTAAGATCAGGGGGATGCTGGAATACTGCGGAGTGGACCCGCAGGGCTTTGAAGGCGCCATTCTGTCCTCCGTGGTACCGCCGGTTACCAATACGCTTCGGCTTGCCGTGAATCATCTTACGGGGCTCGACTGCCTGACCGTCGGGCCGGGAATCCGCACGGGGATGAACGTGCGCATCGATGATCCCACGTCTCTTGCCTCCGATCTTGCCGTGGGCAGTGTTGCCGCCATGACGTATTACGGGAAACCGGTTATTGTTCTGGAATTCGGCACCGCAACCAGCATGGTGGTGGTGGACGCGAAAGGCAGCTACCGGGGCGGCGTCATCATGCCGGGGGTGCGCCTCGGCCTGCAGGCGCTCTCGGCGGGCACCAGCCTCCTGCCGGATATCTCCCTCACGGCGCCGGGCAGGGTGATCGGCACCAACACGGCGGACGCCATGCGCTCCGGCGCGGTGTATGCCACCGCCTCGATGATCGACGGCATGATTGACCGGCTGGAGGCCGAACTCGGCTGCGCCTGCACCGTGGTGGCGACCGGCCTGAATGCCGGCGGTATTCTGCAGCACTGCAGAAGGGAAATCATATACGATGAAAACCTGCTTCTGAAGGGGCTCTGGGTACTCTGGCAGAAGAACCGTCCCGCACCGGCCAGAAAGGAACCGTAAGCCTGTGAGCGGGAACCGAAGCAGACAACGGAGCCTGGGGAATCTTCTCCTGCTCCTGACGGCCATCATCTGGGGTATGGCCTTCGCCTTCCAGCGGGCGGGTATGGACTATATTGGGCCGCTCACCTTTACGGCGGTGCGCATGGCATGCGCTGCCGTTGTAGTGGGCGCCGTTGCAATCGCCGCCACCCTGCGGAAAAGACGGACACAGCCGCTGCCACCCGAAACGGTAAAGGCAATACGCCGGCGGGAAGTCACCGGCGGAATCTGCTGCGGCTGCTTTCTGACTGCCGCCAACACCGTGCAGCAGACGGGCCTTCTCTACACCACGGCGGGCAAGGCGGGCTTCATCACTGCACTGTACATTCTGCTGGTGCCCCTTGTGAGTTTCCTATTCTTCCGTAAAAAAATCCACCGCCGGATCTGGCTGGCGGTGGCGCTCGGGATATTGGGGCTGTATCTGCTCTGCGTCAATGAAAGCTTGCGTCTGACGCGGGGCGATGCGCTGATGTGCCTCAGTGCGCTGCTGTTCTGCGGTCACATTCTCTGCTGTGATCACTTTGCCCCGCGCGGGAACCCGGTCCGGATTTCCGCCATTCAGTTTCTGACGGTGACAGTCCTCTCCGGGGTGCTTGCCCTGTTTCTGGAGAAGCCGACGTGGGCGGGGATCCTCACGGCAGCGGTGCCGATCCTGTACTGCGGCGTGGTCTCGGCCGGCATCGGCTACACCCTGCAGATGACGGCACAAAAAGTCACCGACCCCAGCATCGCATCACTGCTGATGAGCCTGGAGTCGGTGTTTGCGGTTCTGGGAGGGGCGCTCATCCTTCACGAGCGCATGACCGGCCGGGAACTGCTGGGCTGCGCCGTGATGTTCGCGGCCATCCTGCTGGCGCAGGTTCCGCTGCCGGAACTGAGCAGGGAATGACAGCGTGAATGCCGGCTGAGCGGCCCGGGTTACGCAACCTCGCTGCGTGACCCGGGCCGCGTGTCCTCTGCGGAAAGCAGACGCTCTGCTTCAGCAGCTCATGCGCCTGCGCAGCCGAGGACAGCCTTCCTGTCCTCCCGGGAACATCTCAGCGGAAATACAGATCTTCCGCACCTCTGGCGCGCAGAACACCGTCGTTCCCCTCATAATAGAGAATGCCGGTCTCGGATCTCCAGGTGCCGTCGCCCCGGTTGTTCAGGGTGACCCGCGCTCCGCCTGCCGTATAGGCCCAGCGCCATTCGCCCGAATAGTCCTGCTGCGGTGCAGAGGGTGTATAGGACGGGGAGTAGCTCGGGCTGTAGGGATACAGGTCCGGATATCCCGCGGCGCGCAGCACGCCGTCGGTGCCCATGGTGTAGAGGATGCCGGCCGAGGTCCGCCAGCTGCCGTCGCTGTAGGCGGAAAGGCGTTCCGTCACGCCGTTGGCATAGTAGACGATCATGGCATTCCCGGTGGGTCTGGGATAGCTGCCGCCCTGACCGGGGGCAACCGTGATGCGGGCCATGGCCGTATCGGTGAACCCGTAACTGTTGCTGAAGCGGCAGTAAACCCGCCATCCGTTGAGAGAATACGGGATGTTGTCAAGGGTCATGTCCTTGGTGTTGCCCATGATGACCCGCAGCGGCGGAAATTCCTGCTGGGCCTGCAGATAGGTGATGTCCCGCCATCCGTCCGGGCTTACGAAGTGCCATTCGGCCAGAATCGCGTTTTCATACCTGGATACAAACTGGCAGCGGCCGTATTCGTTTACCCACTCATCGGTCGGATTTTTGGTGATGCGCGGTGCAGCGTACTGCGACGGGATCACCGCCACGGCCAGGGGCCGCAGCACGGGACCGGTTTCCGCTGAAGCCGCTGCGCCGCAGAAGCCGCTCACGGCTGCCGCGCAGACAGCAAGGCAAAGAAGCAGACAAAAGACTCTTTTCATTTCAGCTACCTCCCAGTATTCTTGATACGGCATAAGCCGTTAATGGTCAATCAGGCAGAGCAAGGTGCCGCAGACGCCGAAGGCCCAGTGCACGATCCACACGCCGAAGATGTTCTGCTGCTTTTCATAGAGAATGCCCTCCAGCCCGGCAAGGATTGCGGCACCGCACATGAACAGGAAGCCCAGATGAATGTGGAGTGCGGCGAAGATCAGCGAGGAGAGCAGAATAGCCAGAAGGCCCGGGTTCCTCACCACGGTGATGCGCTTCAGGTTTCCCTGAATGACGCTGCGGGCGAGGAACTCCTGAATGCCCGCGGTAAACACATAGATGATCTGCCGCAGACCGAAGCGGCTGATGTCAAAGAAGGGTGCGTCCGGCTCAAAGGAGTTCGGGTCTATCACCCGGGCGATCATTTTAATCCCGAACAGCAGCCCAATGGCGCCGGCGGCAACCAGCAGCGCCGTCCGGATGGTCTTTCCGGGCTGGTCGGTCTTGATGCCAAGGTCGTGCCAGGTCAGGCTGGTGAACTGGAAAATAAACAGCAGCATGACGATGCCCAGCAACTCCACTCCGTGTGTCATCAAGTCCGCTGACCATGGCCGGTTCAGAAACTCCCAGAGAGCGTAGAACAGAATCCAGAAGCAGAATCCGAAAAGGAAGGTGGAGAAGGTCCTCGAGGAATCGCTGAGCCGCTGCCGCGTGACCTCCACCTCGGTGTCGTCGCTGAAGGTAATCACCAGCTGGGCGTCCTCATCGGTCAAACCGGGGAGAAACGAAGAGGACATTTGAAGCACATACTGTTTGCCGGACGGCGACTGGAAGGGGACCCGGCTAAACACCGTGCTTTTCTTTTGGAACAGCGCATTCAGAATGGTGTCATGGAACGCGTCGTTGTAGCTGTCGTCCGAATAAAGCGCAAACTGGTTCTTTTCGCTCCGCCTGCCTGATTCCACTTCCAGAATTTCAGATGCCGGCTGGTTGACATAGATGATGTTTTCCCTGATGTCCAGCACCAGCACAGCGGAGCTCATATCCTGCAGGGCGCGGTCGGAAAACTGTTCCATTTGATGCTGATCCATTTGTCTGTCCCCCGTTTTGCTGCTTTTATTCTGAGGTTGCCGGAATGCGGGCACCGTAGGGTGAGATTATGAGATGCTGTAATAATCCGCGATCAGGCTCTGATCGTAGTAAACTTTATCGATCTCCGCAATCCGGCCCACACCGCCTTCCGCCTCCAGAATCGTGAATGAGCAGTTATACGGCGCGTGATCACCCCAATAGCTTGCCGGCTCATCCTTCAGGTAATGGATCATGGCTCTCATTGCGCAGCCGTGAGTGCTGATCAGATAGGTTTTTCCGTCATCCAGCGCAATCAGTTCCTTCAGAAACGCCTGTGTCCGTCCGCACAGATCGTTGATCGATTCGCCGTTTGGAAAACCGAAGTGAAAGGGATCCGTGAAAAACTTCCGGCCTTCGTCTCCCATTTCGGAGAGCGCTCTCTCTTCCATGTCGCCGCAGCTGATTTCAAGAAGGCGGTCATCCAGGCGGATCGGAATATCATTGCCGCTTTCACGGAGAATAATTTCAGCGGTTTCCCTTGCCCTGCCGAGTGAGCTGGAGATGCAGGCGTCAAAGCGTATCCCGGTTATGGCCCTGCCGGTCAAAACCGCAAGGTCACGGCCGTTTTGATTCAGAGGCTCGTTGATCTGCCCCTGCATGATTCCTCTGGCGTTCAGCGCGGTTTCTCCGTGACGGACAATATAGATTTTCATTCCCGTTTTCCTCATACTATTATCTGATTCTCCGTTAACAGAATCTGCGCTCTGCTGAGCATAACAGAGCTGCCGGCAACACCCGGCAGGATGTACGGCTATACATGTGGACACCCGCCTGAGTTGAAACATATTTGACAAATAGACAGGACTGTGCTATAATCCGGATCACGATCGGTGCACAGGTCGGAACAGAACAGAATACCCTATAAGAGATGCGCGAGGGACAAGCCCGATGACCGCACGGCAACCTCCCGGAGAGAAAGGTGCCAAAGCTTGCACGATAGGTTCAACCAGTCTCGCGACTGGGCTTTTTGCGCCTTTTTCCGGGTTACAGTAACAGAAAGAGGTGCATTTTTTGTATTCCGAACAGCATATTGTCAAAACCCATCTGGGTACGTTCAGTCTGGATGACGCCGCCTATGCGGCCTATCTGGAAGGCAAGCTCTGGATCAACTGGAACGCGCCTGCCGACCGGAAAGCCAGACAGCAGCGCAGGGAGAAAGCCTTTGTGCCAGTCAACGTCTCCGGCGAGGCGCTCCGCCTCCGGGATGCGGCGGCAAAGCAGGATGTGGTGACCCTGCTGCAGCAGGCGATGCCGCAGGCTACGGTCGGTTTCCCGTACCATGCCCGTATGGCGGAACTGCCGATTGAGGAGATGAATCTGTCCGTCCGCTCATCCAACGCCCTGATGCGCGCCAATGCCCGCACCTTCGGCCGTCTGTATGAGATTCTCCAGACGGAGGACGGCCTCAGAAAGATTCGCAACCTCGGCATCAAGAGCGAGAAGGAGATCATCCGCAACTTTTTCTCCGCCTGCTATTACCGCCTGACCCAGACCGAACAGGCCGTCTTCTGGCAGAAGGCGCTGGATGGCGGAGACTGCCAGCCAGCCTGACCGAAGGGTCCGGTCTCCGTTGTTTCGGCCCGGATCCTGAAACCAGCACGGGTTTCCTTTACAGCTCGTCGTTCAGCCTGAAACCCGTGCAGGCCAGGGTTCTGCTTCCCGTTATTCCTTCCCGAACAGAAAGCCTGAGATCTCGCCAGCTATATCCTTCAGATGCTTGCTCTCTGTACCGAAGTCGTCTCTGAAAATATAATCCATCACATCGTAGAAGTCCGACAGAGCCTCTTTTGTAAAGGTTGCCTTCATCTGCGCCTCACTGAGCTTCTCGTCGCAGTTGTATTCTTTGAAATCCTCATAGCAGTCACGAAGATATTCATGCCATCCGGACCCGAGCAGTTTGTCAATATACTTTTTCTCGAATTCTCTGAGTCCCAGGCAGACGTCACGGGGAATGTCCATGTAAAAATACTTTACCAGACTCCGGGTTTCATCATGATATTCCCTCAGCCCGGCGATCGCATCATCGTTCAGCGCGTCTATGTCGGCGAAGTATTTCTCAAACATACACATATACCGGGTATAGACGCCGCGAAGAATGGTCACCAGTTCCTCTTTTTTCCCGGCCTCTTCGTGCAGCATCTGCTCAATTCTTTCCTTGCTTAATTCAATCATGGCGATCCTCCCTGATCCATGCGCA
>CAZBXX010000112.1:0-7781 GCA_964495965.1 uncultured Oscillospiraceae bacterium
TAAATTCTGTACCGGTCGCCGGGGCGGTTCTGTTTTCCGGGTTGGAGCCTGTTACCGGTCGGCGAAATCGCGGTCATGCAGTTCCGCTGATTTTTCCGCGGTAAAGCCTTCGGTGCTCTCCTTGCTGAAGAGGATCTTCAGCGTTTCCATGATGATCTGAAAGTCCAGAACCAAACTGAAGTTTGTGATATACACCAGATCCAGTTTCAGCTTATCCAGTGCGGTGGTGTTATACTTGCCGTATACCTGAGCATAGCCGGTAAGACCGCCCTTGACCTTGTTCCGAAAGGAAAATTCCGGGATTTCCTCCGAGTAGATCTGTACATGCTCCACGCGCTCCGGACGGGGACCGACAATGCTCATGTCGCCTTTCACGATGTTCAGCAGCTGCGGGAGTTCATCGATCCTTGCCGCCCGGATGACAGCGCCGACCTTTGTGATGCGGTCATCCTTTTCTCCCGCTGGATGGCTTCTCCCGTCGGCTTCGGCATTGACGATCATGGAGCGAAATTTGATGATCATAAACTCTCTGCCGCCGATGGTGCAACGCTTCTGCCGGTAAAATACCGGGCCGCCGTCTTCCAGTTTAATGGCGAGAGCCGTAACGGCAAACAGCGGAGAGAAAAGCACCAGCGCCAGCACACTGAGGATCAGATCACAGATCCGTTTGGCGGCAAGTTCCACGGTTTTGATGCCGTCGTTCCGGCAGAGGTACACCGGGGTATCCAGGAGATTCACACTGCGGGAAGATTTGACCAGGATATCCGAAATCTTCGGAATAAAGTAGACGCGCTTATCCAGCTGAAAGCAGCGCTTGAGAATATCGTTTTTTTCAACAGAAGGAATATCGTTGATCAGGACACCGTCATAATCACGGAGTTGATCCAGAATTCCCGGCTCCGAATAATGAAGGCGGCTGCTGATGTGAAACTTGTAAAACACGGAACTGAACTTGCTGTGGACGCCATTTTCCACGTCGCCGTAGATTTCCAGAATCTCATAGGGCGGAAACACCCTGCGGTAGCATTCGACGAGCCACATGGTCAGCAGACCGATTACTGCCGACTGTGCCAGCCACAGCACTGCGTACCGCCACAGCAGCATCCAGAAGTAACGGAACTGACCGAGAATGGCAAGCGAGATGAATACCTCCGCAAAATCCGTCAGCAGGAGCGTTACAACCTGCGCTGCGACAATGCTGGCCTTGCGTTCATCCCCAATGGTAAAGGCGCGGAACTGCCTGCCAAGCAGAATATAGAGCAGCGCATAAATGCCTACGGCCATGCCCAGGTTTCCGAGACCGGTCAGATGGTAGGTCTGATTGTGCACGGCAACAAAGCGCAGCCAGACAAAGAAGAACATCCCGGCTGCAATCAGCACAAGGCCCAGCGCGCAGGCAAAGCGGTAATAATATTTTGATTCCATTTTGCTTTTCATGGCCTGATCATATCACAGAACCGTATGATTCTCAATGCTTTTCTTGTGAACGCGTCTTTGGAAAACGGTGCAGAAAACAGCATGCAGGGCTCACACGCAGATCCCGGTTGACAAAACCGGGGAATCTGCTATGATGAACGCAGGATCCAACAACAAGGAGGTTAAGAGACATGGCAAACAAATATGCAGGCACCAAAACCGAGAAAAATCTCTGGGAGGCCTTTGCCGGTGAAAGCCAGGCACGGAACAAGTACACCTACTTTGCCTCGGTGGCAAAGAAAGCCGGCTATGAACAGATTGCCGCTCTGTTCCTGAAGACGGCGGACAATGAAAAGGAGCACGCCAAGCTCTGGTTCAAGGAACTGGGCGAACTGGGCAGCACCGAAGAGAATCTTCTTCATGCCGCCGAGGGTGAGAACTTTGAGTGGACCGACATGTATGAGCGCATGGCGAAGGAAGCGGAAGAAGAAGGCTTCCCAGAACTGGCGGAGAAGTTCCGCGGTGTCGGCGCCATCGAAAAGGTGCACGAAGAGCGCTACCGGAAGCTCCTTCAGAATGTGCAGGAGAAGGCAGTCTTTGAAAAGAGCGGCGTGAAGGTCTGGGAGTGCCGCAATTGCGGCCACATCGTGGTCGGCACCAAAGCGCCGGAAGTGTGTCCGGTCTGCAACCACCCGCAGGCCTATTTTGAGGTCCGGGAAGAGAATTATTAAGCAAAGCGCGCCCGGCATATACAGAACAGAAAGACAAATGCGGAGAGGACGGTCTGAGTGATCATCCTCTCCGCATTGTACTGGTTCCGTTTTTGCTGTGGTAAAACCGGGAAGAAGGGTTTCCTTCTCTTTCCGCGTCAAGTCTCAAAGCCCGGAGGCTTCTTTTACTTTGCCTGCTTCAGCTGCTGCGGTAGCAGCATCACCGGGAACTTCGTCCGCTTCACCGGCAGGAGAGGGATCCACTTCCGCTGCCTCATCCTCAACAGCTTCCGTTTCCTCTGCTTTCTCTGCAGGTTCGCCGGCTTCCGCGTCAGCGTCGGCTGAAACCACGGTGAAGCGCAGGGGCACCTCAACGGTTTCGCCGCTTTCCAGAGTGAAGACAGCTGCAGCCTCGTAGACTCCGGCGGCCAGGCCCTTTACCGGGCGGATGGTCCATTTGCTGTCATTGAGCCCGCCGGCGGGGATGGTTTTGCCGTCCTCCGAGCTGAGAGTGAAGGCCTCCGTGTCCTCCCCTTCCAGAGTGACACCGGTGACCGTTACGTCCGTCTCACCCGGGTTCTCGACCAGAATGGCTTGGGCGAAGGGCCGGAAGTAACCTTCCTTTTCCTCGGCAAAATCCGGTACGGAAAAGCTCAGAAATGCGAGCCTGAGCCGGGCTGCTTCGCTGGGTTCCACACCGTCGATGACCGCAACGGCCTTGATGGTGCAGCTTTCCGCAACCGGGAACGCGGCCTCGTAAAGGATGCCCGTTTCCGCATCGGGCATACTGCCGTCCAGACTGTAGTAGATCCTGGAGCCGGCGGGACCGCTGATCTCAACCGTCTGCTCCGACACAAAGGTGCCGCTTTCCAGCCCGAAGACCGGCATATCGGCCTGAAGCGTCAGCGTCAGGGTGGTGTCGGCATCCACATGGCTGAGATAAAGACTTCCGTCTTCATTGTCCCAGACAAGGGTTCCGGCGTCCGTCTCGGCTGCCCTGAGGCTGATGCCGGGATAGGGGCTGATGTGGCAGGTCATGTTTTCGCCGATCAGCATGCTTTCGGCGCCGGGTTCCACAAAAACACCGTCCACCAGAATAAAGGGCTCATAGTAGTCGGCAAACTTCAGCTCATAGTAGTCATAGACACGGCTGCTGCTGACGGCCTCATCTTCCGTAAAGCTGTAGACCTCTGCACCATTGGTGTAGATATCACCGGCGTTGTTGTAGACCAAACCCGTGTTGGCATAGACGGTGCCGGCATTGTTGTAGACGGTGCCGCCGTTGCTGTAAACCACACCGGCGTTGTTGTAGACGGTGGCCTCGTTGTTATAGACGGTGCCGCCGTTGTTATAGACGGTCATCCCCGCATAAGCGTAGAACGACTCGCCGGCAGAGACCGTAACGAGCTCGACATCTTCAGCAGGAACGATATTCCCGTCCGGGCCGACGACAACTGCAGCTTCCGCCTGACTGGAGACGACGCCCGTTTCCAGCTCGCCGTCGGACTCAATCTGTGCGGCCAGAGCGGCTGCAGCCGCAAGCTGATCGGGTGTAGATTCATCGGGAGGCATGGGATCATCCCCATCCCCGGCAGGATTGCCGGCTTCTTCGGTATCAGACGCAGAATCTGCCGCCTCTCCGGCGTCTTCCTGAGCGTCCGCATCCGGTGCTGCATCCGCATTCATTGCGGGCAGTGTTCTTGCCGCGGCAATCCGGACGCCGGGTGCGGCCAGTGCGGTTACGGGGAACAGGCAGAGCACCAGAGCCAGGGTCAGCAGGAGTGCAAGATATTTCCTTTTCATCAAGAGTTTCCTCCTTTCTTTCAGAATGGTATATACGCGAGTATTATACCCCTTTTTGGGAAAGGCTGTAAAGCACGGAATCATAAAGAATTGTAAAGTTTTTCTGCGGGATCCGCTCTGACAGCTTTTCAGGCTGAGCGCCCGATGGCGGCTGCCGTTACCGGTTCCCCGCCGGTGTGCGCAGGCTCTCTTCCAGATGACTGCGCAGCCGCGCGATCAAAGGAGAGTTTTCAACTTCCTTCCGGCAGATCAGATTCAGCGCGACATTCATTTCCGGCGTCAGAGGGACCGCCGCAACGCCGAAATACTTTGCAAAGGAAACCGGCCCGAGCGCATAGCCTTTTTTCCGCTGTACCAGAGCCATGGCGGCATTGATGTCATCCACCCGCAGAATGCGAGCGACCTGAACACCGCCGGCTTCACACAGCTGCTGCCGTTCACGGTCATCCCCGGAGCCCACCGGACCGCTGATCACGGTTTTCCCTTCCAGAATGTGGATGGGTACATTCTCTCTCTGCCGGAGCGGATCATCCGGCGATACCAGAATGCACTGCGGCTCCCACAGCAGCGGGAAAAGCGCAATTTTATCGGAGAGTCCGTCGGTCTGCCCAGCATAAACACGCCCGATGGCGATGTCGATCCGTCCGGCATCCACGGCTTCCGGGAAGTTTTCACTCATATCGGTAAGCACACTGAAACTGACATCCTGATATCCGTCCACGAAGTTCACCACCGGCTCAAAGAGCGCGTTGGACCGGGCGCGAAGACCGAAACCGATACGGAAGCTGCGATTGAAGGGATCTTTCAGCCGGCTGCAGCTCTGTTCAAAGGTCTCCCAGGCGTGCAGAACTGACTCTGCCTCCCGGCAGAAAAGCGCTCCGGCATCGGTCAGCTCCGTTCCGCGGGCGGTACGCCGGAACAGCACGGCACCCAATTCCGCCTCCAGGGCGCGAACCTGCTCTGAGAGTGCGGGCTGCGAGATATAAAACTGCCCGGCCGCCCGGGTTATGCTACCGCACCTGGCAATTTCACAGACGTAACGAACCTGATTGACGGTCATCCTGAAAACCTCCGGATAGCAATAGGTTTTGCTTATACCCTTATCATAACATTCTATTTCCTCTTTTTCAAGGCTTTCTGTAAAATGGTAACAACAGATTCCCGCGCCGGCATATGTGCCGGCTCAGAATGACACAAAAGACAGGAAAAGGAGGCCGATTGTATGACCAAGCACCTGATGTCCGGCAACGAAGCCATTGCGAGAGGGGCATATGAGGCTGGCGTCAAGGTCTGTTCCGCATATCCCGGAACGCCAAGCACCGAAATCTTTGAAGCTCTCCCGCAGTATAAAGACGCCCTTTACTGCGAGTGGGCGCCCAATGAGAAGGTCGCGACAGAAGTTGCCTACGGTGCCGCCATCGGCGGGGCCAGAAGCCTCTGCGCCATGAAGCACGTGGGCCTGAATGTCGCAGCAGACCCGATGTTCACAGCTGCCTACAACGGGGTGAACCGCGGCTTCGTCATTGTGACGGCAGACGACCCCAGCATGCATTCCTCCCAGAACGAGCAGGACAACCGCTACTACGCCAAATTCGCCAAGATTGCCCTCATCGAGCCTTCGGACTCTCAGGAGTGCAAGGATTTCATGAAGGAAGCCTACCGTATTTCGGAGCAGTTCGACATGCCGGTTCTGTTCCGCACGACCACGCGTATTTCCCACTCCAAGAGCCTGGTCACCTTTGGAGAACGCGAAGAGGCCGAACCCTTCACCTATACGCGCAACAATCCCAAGTTCAACTGCTCCCCGGCAAACGCCTACCGCAACCATGCCAAGGTCGAGAAGAATCTGGAGGCACTGCGGGAGTATTCAAACCGCTGTTCACTGAACCGGGCAGAGATGAAGGGTTCCAAAGTCGGTGTCATCTCCGCCTCCATCGCCTACCAGTACGCAAAGGAGGTCTTTCCGGAGGATACCTCTTTCCTGAAGCTTGGGCTGACAAATCCTCTCCCGATGGACCTGATCCGGGACTTCGCCTCCAGGGTTGAAAGGCTCTACGTCATTGAAGAGCTGGAACCCTTCATGGAGGAGCAGATCAGGGCCGCAGGCATCGACTGCACCGGCAAGGACTTGGTCAGCAACCTCTATGAGCTGAACCCCCAGCGCCTGAAGGAAATGCTGTTCGGCGAAAAGCCCGTGACGAAGGACCTGCCCGTGAAGGCAGGGACCCGGCCGCCTACCCTGTGCCCCGGGTGCCCGCACCGCGGTTTCTTCTACACCCTCGGCAAACAGAAAGACTGCGTGATCGCCGGCGACATCGGCTGCTACACGCTGGGAGCCAATGCACCCCTGAACGCGACGGACACCTGTGTCTGTATGGGCGGCGGCTTCACGATTGCTCAGGGCATGTCCAAAGCCTTTGAGATGACCGGACAGAAGAAAAAGATCTTCGGCGTGGTCGGCGATTCCACCTTCTTCCACAGCGGCATGACCGGGGCTGCGGAGATCATTTATAACAAAGGCAAGGTCATTCCCTGCGTGCTGGACAACCACATCACCGGCATGACCGGCCACCAGGACAATCCCGGCAGCGGCTACAACCTGCAGGGCGAGGTGGCGGAGGCCATCAAAATTGAGGATGTGCTTCGCGCGTACGGCTATCAGAATATCATCATTGTGGATCCGCAGGATCTTACCGCCATGCAGAAGGCCGTGACTGACGCTCTGACCTCCGAAGTTCCCGCAGCCATCATCACCCGCAGGCCCTGCCTGCTGATCAAGCGGATGAAACACGACACAGGCCTGTGCGAAGTCGATACGGACAGGTGCATCGGCTGCCGCAAGTGCCTGTCGGTTGGTTGCCCGGCTGTGATGATGAAGGATAAGAAATCCTTCATTGACCCGAACCAGTGCGTCGGCTGCACAGTGTGTGCGCAGGTTTGCCCGGTGGGTGCCATCAGCAGAAAGGAGCAGTGAACGATGAAGACAACAAGTGCGATTCTGGTCGGCGTCGGCGGTCAGGGCGCGATTCTGACGGCAAAGGTTCTGGTTAACGGCCTGATGAAGGCGGGATATGATGTGAAGATGTCCGAAGTCCATGGCATGAGCCAGCGCGGCGGCAGCGTTTCCACCCAGGTGCACTGGGGGGAGAAGGTTTATTCCCCTGTCATCGGAGAGGGGGCCGCAGACCTGATGCTTGCCTTTGAGAAAATGGAGGCTGTGCGGTATGCGAAGTTCCTGAAGCCCGACGGCGTGGCGGTCATCAACGACTACAGCATTCCGTCCTCCACCGTTGCCGCAGGCTTTGAGACCTATCCGGAAGGCTGCCTGGAGGCCATGACGGAAAACTTCAAATGCTATACGCTGGACGCCGCGAAGATCGCGATGGACCTTGGCAGCGCCAAATGCATGAACATCGTGCTGTTCGGCGCCATGACGAAGGCACTGGCGCTGGACGGCATCGACTGGGAGGAGATCATCCGGGAGACGGTTCCGCCCAGATTCCTGGATCTGAATCTGGCTGCGTACCGGGCCGGCCGCGCCGCCGCGGAATAAACGGAATAACCCCCGGGTTCCGCCGAATTTTATGATTGACAAACAGCCAAAACCGCATTAAAATTCACACATAGTTAATAATTTACCAGAACAGGAAACAACAGGAAAAGGAGCTGATACGATGTACCATTATGTGCTGCTGAAGTTTGCGCCCGGTACCGACCTGGACGCGGCGGAGGCTCGGGTCCGCAAGACCTATGATGAGCTGGCCGAGACACTGCCTTTTCTGAATGATCCGGAAGTGTACCGCTGCTGCATTGAGCGCGATTCCAACGCCGACATTATGGCAAGGGTCCGTC
>CAZBXX010000113.1:0-7723 GCA_964495965.1 uncultured Oscillospiraceae bacterium
CCAGAAGCCCGCAAAGATTTATATGAAGGACGGCTCGGAGCTCCCGGTCACCGTGCTGAACGGCCGCCCCGGCTATATCAATTTTCTGGACGCCCTGAACTCCTGGCAGCTGGTCAAAGAGCTGAAGGAGGCCACCGGGCTTCCCTCGGCCGCGAGCTTCAAGCACGTCTCGCCCGCAGGCGCCGCCGTCGGGCTGCCGCTGAGCGACGTGGACCGGAAGATCTACTTTGTGGCGGAAGACGCCGAGCTCTCCCCCATCGCCTGTGCCTACATCCGCGCCCGCGGCGCCGACAGGCTCTGCTCCTACGGCGACTGGGCGGCCCTCAGCGACGTCTGTGACGCCGCCACGGCAGCCTATCTGAAGGAGGAAGTCTCCGACGGCGTCATCGCCCCCGGCTACACCGCGGAAGCGCTGGAGATCCTGAAAACCAAGAAGAAGGGCAACTACAACGTGGTTCAGATCGACCCCGCCTACGTTCCCGCCCCGCAGGAGTGCAAAGACGTGTTCGGCGTCACCTTTGAGCAGGGGCACAACAACTTCCGCATTGACGAGAGCCTGCTGACAAACATTGTGACGGAAAACCGCGATCTGCCGGAAGCCGCGGCGCGGGACCTGGTCGTCGCCCTCATCACGCTGAAGTACACCCAGTCCAACTCCGTCTGCTACGTCAAGGACGGACAGGCGATCGGCGTGGGCGCCGGGCAGCAGAGCCGCATCCACTGCACGCGCCTTGCCGGCCAGAAGGCGGACAACTGGCTGCTGCGGCAGCATCCGAAGGTGCTCTCCCTGCAGTTTGTCGAGGGCATCCGCCGGCCCGACCGCGACAATGCCATCGATATCTATCTCTCCGATGAATATGAGGATATTCTCGCCGACGGCGTCTGGCAGCAGACCTTTGCCGTGAAGCCCGAGGTGCTGACCGCGGCGGAAAAGAAAGCCTGGATCGCGGCGCAGTCCGGCGTCAGCGTCGGCTCCGACGCCTTCTTCCCCTTCGGCGACAACATCGAGCGCGCCCGCAAGTCCGGCGTGCAGTATGTGGCGGAGCCCGGCGGCTCCATCCGTGACGATCATGTCATCATGACGGCGAACCGCTACAACATGGTGCTGGCCTTTACGGGCATGCGCCTGTTCCATCACTGATTCGGCGGAGGTTTCACATGAAGGTCATGGTAATCGGCGGCGGCGGCCGGGAACACGCCGTCATCCGCAAGCTGAAGGAAAACCCCGAAATCACGGAACTCTACGCCCTGCCCGGTAACGGCGGCATGGCCGGGGACGCCGTCTGCGTGCCCATCGGCGCAAAGGACATTCCCGCCATTACCGCCTTTGCGCAGGAAAACGGGATTGAGTATGCCGTCGTCACGCCGGACGACCCTCTGGTGCTGGGCTGCGTGGACGCCCTGGAGGCCGTCGGCATCCCCTGCTTCGGGCCCAGGGCCAATGCCGCCGTCATTGAAGGCAGCAAGGTCTTCTCCAAAAACCTGATGAAGAAGTACGGCATCCCCACCGCCGCCTATGAGACCTTTGACCGGCTGGAAGACGCCCTCCGCTATCTGGAGACCGCCCCGCTGCCGACGGTCATCAAGGCAGACGGGCTCGCGCTGGGCAAGGGCGTCATTATTGCCCAGGCCCGGGAAGAAGCCGTCACCGCCGTCACCGAGATGATGCAGGGCGGCAAGTTCGGGAAGAGCGGCGAGCGCGTGGTGATTGAAGAATTCCTGGAAGGGCCCGAGGTCTCGGTGCTCTCTTTCACCGACGGAAAGACACTGATCCCCATGGTCTCCAGCATGGACCACAAGCGGGCCCTGGACGGCGATCAGGGGCTGAACACCGGCGGGATGGGCACGGTTGCCCCGAACCCGTATTACACCGATGAGGCTGCCGAGCGCTGCATGCGGGAAATCTTCCTCCCGACGATGTCGGCCATGAACGCCGAAGGCCGGACCTTCCGCGGCTGCCTGTACTTCGGCCTGATGCTGACGAAGGACGGGCCGAAGGTCATTGAGTACAACTGCCGCTTCGGCGACCCGGAAACCCAGGTGGTCCTGCCCCTGCTGGAGAGCGATCTCTTCACCGTCATGCGCGCCGTGACGGAAGGCCGGCTCGCCGAGACCGAAGTCCGCTTCGCCGACCGGCACGCCTGCTGCGTGATTCTCGCTTCCCGGGGCTACCCGGAACACTACGAGAAGGGCTTTCCGCTCTCCATTCCGGATTCGGTGCGCGATGCGGTCTATGTCGCCGGCGCGAAACTGGTCCCGGCAGCCGCGGGATCCCCTTCACCCGAGGTTCTGGTGACAAACGGCGGCCGCGTGCTGGGCTGCACCGCCGTTGCGGATACGCTGGAAGACGCCATCCGCGGCGCTTATGCCGTTGCGGACCAGGTCTCCTTTGAAAATGCCTACTGCCGGCGGGACATCGGCCGGCGCGCCCTGGCGGCCCTCGCCTGAACGGGGGATGCGAATGCTCACGGAACCGATTCCGTGAAACGGAGGACAGTATGGTCTATCGGATATATGTTGAAAAAAAGCCGGGGCTGGATCAGGAAGCCCGGGCGCTGGAAAACGACCTGCGGAAGCTGCTCGGCATCGAGGGGATCCGCAGTCTCAGAATACTGAACCGCTACGACGCCGAGGGCCTCAGCGGGGAACTCTTCCGCTATGCCGTGCAGACGGTATTCTCGGAGCCGCAGCTGGACCGGACCTTTGCCACGCCGGAAGAAGCTGGCATCCCCGCCGCGGGCGGGCAGGGCTCCCCTGCCGTCTTCGCGGTGGAATATCTGCCCGGGCAGTTTGACCAGCGCGCGGATTCCGCCGCCCAGTGCATTCAGATCCTCTCCCAGGGGAACCGGCCCGCCGTGCGCTCGGCCAGAGTATATGTTCTGTCCGGGCCCCTCAGCCCGCACGAGCTGGAGGAAGTGAAGCGCTACGTTATCAACCCCGTGGAGGCCAGGGAGGCCGCCATGGAGCTCCCCGCCACGCTGGAGACGGTATACGAGGTTCCCTCCGCGGTCCGGACGCTCGACGGCTTTCGGGACTTTGACGCCGAAGCGCGCTCCCGCCTGCTGCGGGAGATGGGCCTGGCCATGGACGAAGCAGACCTTGCCTGCACACAGGCATACTTCCGGGAAGAGGGCCGGGATCCCACGGTGACCGAAATCCGGGTTCTGGACACCTACTGGTCGGATCACTGCCGCCACACCACCTTCCACACCGTGCTGGACGACGTGCGCTTTGAGGATGCCCGTACCGAAGCCGCCTGGCAGCGCTATCTGGACACCCGCAGGGCCCTCGGCCGCGAGGCGAAACCCGTCTGCCTGATGGACCTCGGCACCATTGCCGCGAAAGCCCTCAGGGCGGAGGGGAAGCTGCAGAAACTCGATGAATCGGAGGAGATCAACGCCTGCACCGTGAAGATCTCCGTAAACCGGAAGGACTCCGCTTCTCATGCTGCCGCCGGGACGGAGGAGGACTGGCTGCTGCTCTTTAAAAACGAAACCCATAACCACCCCACCGAGATCGAACCCTTCGGCGGGGCCGCCACCTGCATCGGCGGCGCCATCCGCGACCCGCTGTCCGGCCGCGCCTACGTCTACGGCGCCATGCGCGTGACGGGCGCCGCGGACCCGACCCAGCCGATCCGCGACACGCTGCCCGGTAAGCTCCCCCAGCGCAAGATATGCACCGGGGCCGCCGCGGGCTATTCCTCCTACGGCAACCAGATCGGGCTTGCCACCGGCATCGTGGATGAGCTCTACCACCCCGGCTATGCGGCAAAGCGCATGGAAATCGGCGCCGTTGTCGCCGCGGCGCCTGCCGAAAACGTGCGGCGCGAGCGCCCGGAACCGGGCGATGTGGTGATCCTGCTCGGCGGAAGCACGGGCCGCGACGGCATCGGTGGGGCAACCGGCTCCAGCAAAGCCCATAACGCGCATTCTGTGGAGACCTGTGGTGCTGAAGTGCAGAAGGGCAACGCCCCCGAAGAGCGCAAGCTCCAGCGTCTCTTCCGCAATCCCGCGGCTTCCCGGATGATCCGCCGCTGCAACGACTTCGGCGCCGGCGGTGTTTCCGTCGCCATAGGGGAGCTTGCCGACGGGCTGCGGATCCGTCTGGACGCCGTGCCCAAAAAGTATGAAGGCCTGGACGGAACCGAGCTCGCCATCAGCGAAAGCCAGGAGCGCATGGCCGTGGTGGTCGCGGCGGACGACGTCCCCGCATTTCTGGATCTGGCCGCCGCCGAGAATCTGCAGGCTGTACCGGTCGCGGAAGTACAGGCGGAGCCCCGCCTGCAGATGGAATGGAACGGCGCCACCATCGTGGACCTCAGCCGCGCGTTTCTGGATACCAACGGCGCCGAGAAGCATACTTCCGCCGTATGCGCGCCGCTGGACCCCGCCGCCGGGACGCCCGCGGACAGCGGTTTCGCTCCCTCCGAAGCTGAAGCCGGCTTCCCCGCCGCCATGCGCGCCATGGCGGAAAGCCTTGCCTGCTGTTCCCGTCAGGGCCTCTCCGACCGCTTTGACTCCACCATCGGCGCCGGCAGCGTCCTCATGCCCTACGGCGGCAAAAACCAGAAGACGCCCGTACAGGCCATGGTGCAGAAGATTCCCGTTGAAACGGGCGATACCGACACCTGTTCCTTCATGGCCTGGGGCTTTGACCCCGCGGTCTCCTCTCTGAGTCCGTTCCGCGGCGCTTACCTTGCGGTAGTGGAGTCGGTTGCCAAACTGATTGCAACGGGCGCCGGATTTGAGGATGTCTATCTGAGTTTTCAGGAGTACTTCGAGCGCCTCGGCCGGGATCCCCGGCGCTGGGGCGTGCCGCTGAGCGCCCTGCTGGGCGCCTTCGAGGCGCAGCTGGACCTCGGCGTTGCCGCCATCGGCGGCAAGGACTCCATGAGCGGCAGCTTCGAAGATCTTGATGTGCCGCCCACACTGGTGTCCTTCGCCGTCACCGCGGGAAAAGTCGGGGATGTGATCAGCCCCGAGTTTAAGGCCGCCGGACACAGGGTGATCCTGCTCTCTCCCCTTCCCGGGAAAGACGGGCTTCCCGACCCGGAGAGCCTGAAAACCGTTTTCGCCCAGGTTACGGCGCTGCAGCGCTCCGGGAACTGCGCGGCCTGCTATACCCCCGGCCCGGGCGGCATCGCCGAAGCCGTTATGAAGATGGGCTTCGGCAACGGGCTCGGCTTCCGCTTTGATGACGCTCTCCCGGTGGAAGCGCTTTTCTCCCGCAGCTGCGGCAGCTTCCTGCTGGAGCTGAACGGCGACCTTCCGGAACCGGCTGCCGGCGTCCGGCTGGATGCCGTCGGCACGGTCACGCAGGACGGCTTTATCTCCCGCGGCGCGGATCAGGTCCCCGTCCGGGAGCTGCTCTCCCTCTCCGAAGCCAGGCTGGAGCCGGTCTATCCCGCCTTTGTGGAGCAGGACTGCGGCGCCCTGCATGATAACCTCACCTGCCGGCAGACCGCGCCGCGGCCGGCGCCCGCCGTGCGCACCGCAAAGCCGCGGGTGCTGATCCCGGCCTTCCCCGGCACCAACTGCGAAGTGGACAGCGCCCGTGCCGTGCGCGACGCCGGCGCCGAGCCTGAGATTTTCATCGTGCGGAACCTGACCGCCGACGACATCGCCGGCAGCGTGGACGCCTTCGCCGCGCGCCTGCGGGAGAGCCAGATGGTGTTCCTGCCGGGCGGTTTCTCCGGCGGTGACGAGCCGGACGGCTCCGGCAAATTCATTACGGCCTTCTTCCGCGCGGAAGCGATCCGGGAAGGGGTCACCGATCTGCTGGAGCACCGGGACGGCCTGATGTGCGGCATCTGCAACGGCTTCCAGGCGCTCATCAAGCTGGGTCTGGTTCCCTTCGGGCGCATCATCGACACCGACGCCGCCTGCCCCACGCTGACCTTCAACCGCATCGCCCGGCACCAGAGCCGCATTGTCCGCACACGCATTGCCTCGAACAAGTCCCCCTGGCTTGCCCTGACGGAGGTCGGGCAGATCTTCAGCGTGCCCATCTCCCACGGGGAAGGCCGCTTCCTGGCGGACGAAGAACTGGTGAACCGCCTCGCCGCCAACGGCCAGATTGCCACCCAGTATGTGGATCTGGACGGCAACGCCAGCGCCGACGTGGCGTTCAACCCGAACGGCTCGATCGCCGCCATTGAGGGCATCACCTCTCCGGACGGGCGCGTCTTCGGCAAGATGGGCCATGCCGAGCGCATCGGCAGCGGTCTCTACCGGAACGTGCCGGGCAACTACGACCTGCGCATGTTTGAAGCCGCTGTCCGGTACTTCCGCTGACGGCTGAACCGGGCAGTGTTCCGATGGCAGTAGAAAATAAACAGTAATAAGGAATCCCCCGAGCCGGCAGCTCATGCCGGTTCGGGGGATTCTCTTGGTCTGTATGGTTTTGTGCCGTCCGTCTCTCAGGCGGCTGTCGCGTAATCGCTTGCAAACTGGCGGAAGCTGAAGGTGTTCGGCAGCGGGCAGTCGGCAATCGTGCCGATTGCCTCAATATCCGTCGGCTTCTCCAGATTGACCCGTACACGGACTGTTCCGAGCTTCGGGTATTCAAAGACGCCTGCCCGGATCCACTCTTCCCCGTTATTCACGTAAACGGTGCGCGGCCCGAGAACGGAAAAGCTCTTATCCGTGTTCTCGGCGGTCAGCTGGTATTCCAGCGTGAAGCCCACGCAGTTCTTCACCGGCTCATCCAGAATGGAGTAGTGCTGCTGGCTGCGCAGAAAGCCCTTGGACGACCAGCTGATGGGCACTTCCTTCACCGTCCCGGTGGCGGCAGTGTTTTCCTCCCCGATCGTCAGCGTGCGGCCGGGATACTCGTCTCCCAGGTAGAGGTCCCAGATCCAGCCGGCGCGGATCTTGTTCGTTACAGCGCGGTACAGAATGCAGCACATGGTTTTCTTGCCTGCTTTCTGCTCCGCCACCACCGTGACCTCGGACCCCTGGAACGCGTAGGGCATCCTCCGTCCGCCGTTCATATCCGGTCTGCACTCCACCGGCGCTGACGGCCCGCCCATCGGCACCACCTGATTGTAGCCGGTCGGAATCAGCACATCGCTGAAGTCCACATAGCAGGTCCTGAACTCCTCCAGGTAACTGTCATCCTTCGGGAGCTGGATGTACTTCTGGTCACCGGTTGCCTGAATGGCCTCCAGCCCTTTCTGCGCCGCCGCGGAAGTCCCGTCGTCCGCAAAGGCGAAAACCGGCAGAGACAGCAGCAAGGCAAGCAGGCAGACCGCCGCAAGAATTCTGCTACCGTAACGCTTCATATTCCTTCCTCCAAACCCGTATCTGACGGCTTTATGATAGGTATGATATGTATATTATACGCCGGGAACTCAAAAAATGCAATCCGCAGTCAACCGAGGTAAATTTTTGCGACTCGGTCGGTGGTAAACTGCAGTCAGAAACAAAAAATCTGCGCCGGTCAGGAAAGCTGACGCGGAAAACGGAAATTCTGAAAAGAGAAAGAGGCCCTGTGGCCTGTAAGGGAGGAACACCAATGGCTGAAAAGAAAAAATCTGCTGAGAAGCTCACCGGCGCGCCCCCGCAGGATGAGGCCGGGCGGAAGAAGGCGCTGGAGACCGCCATTGCCAAAATTGAGCGCGATTACGGCAAGGGCACCATCATGCGCCTGGGGGAAGACATCCCCGTGAATGTGGAGGCGCTGTCCACCGGCTCGCTGTCGCTGGATATGGCCCTCGGCA
>CAZBXX010000114.1:0-7430 GCA_964495965.1 uncultured Oscillospiraceae bacterium
CAGGTTACAGGGCACCGCTGGCTCCCCAACTAGTGCAGCCTTGTCAAAAGCCACGGTTGGTATCATACACTATTTTACGCCGGCTTGCAACTGCTTTTTTGAGCGTCTGCTGCCCGACGGCACGCGCCGCAAAGCGCTCAGGAGCCGGACTTCGGCAGATAAACAGAAGCGCTCTGCCCCAGCATCAGCCCGCCTCCGGGCACGCTCACATGCACGGTATAATACGCGGCATTCTGTTTTACGGTGCCCAATGCGGATATTTCGGTCACGGTACCGGTCAGGATACTGTTCTCGTCGGTATCCAGTGTGACGGGAAGCCTGTCCCCGAGACTGAGATCCCCAAGATCCATTTCATCGACCTCAGCAACCACTTCCGGCTTGTCACCATGCCAGATTCTGCAAAGAACCTGCCCCTTCCAGACCTGCTGTCCGGGGCTCACGGCAACGGTGCCGACAACGCCGTCTGCCGGGGCTGACACTGCGGGCTGCGCAGCAGGGTCAGCATCCTGGGCAAGCAGGCGCAGCAGCAGATCCCCCTTCCGGACGGTATCGCCCCGGCCGACGGCGATCTCCGCAATGCGGCCTGCTGCCGAGACGGGAATGTCGTCCCGGTAGTAGACCTTGCCGCTGCCGACCTTATCGTCCGCACCGCAGGCGGCGTCCCTGTACAGATTCAGGGTCTTCCCCGCATCAAAGCTGCCCGTGGTAATCTCGAGCTCATAAGAGTCACCGCCGGTCGCAATGACCGTTCCGGTTCCCTTTTCCTTGCTGGACTTGAAGTACAGCGTGTCACCAATATGCAGGTGCTTGTTTTCTTCAAAGTCCGCCGCGCCGCTGTAAGTGCAGTGCATCCGCTGGCGCAGGGCGGGCTGCAGGGCAAGAACCGCGCCGTAGCTCGCCGTGGCGGCGTCCGCGCTGTCGCCTTCCTCCGCAAACAGGTAGCCGACGGTGCCGTCTTCCGGGGCATAAACGTTGGTTGTCATGAGCCGGAACATCTCCGCCCCCGCCTCGACCGAGTCCCCCGCCTCCCAGTCAAAGGGCAGGATCGTACCGGAACAGGGCGCTGTGAGATCATCATAATCCGAAGCCTGCACCATGCCGTTGGCAATGGCATACTGCGTCAGGTCCGTTTCCGCTGCCGCGGCGGGTACGGACAGGCCGGCCACCAGGGCAAGTGCGATCAGAAAAGGGATCATTTTTCTCATTGCAATACTCCTTGCATCAAATTGCATCTGTTGCTGAATACGGTACGGATTTCAGCTATTCCACGCTCTTCAGCGCTTCCACCATGTCGATGCCGCGGACTTTGCGGGTCAGCAGCCACTCCACAAACAGGGTAAAAACATACGTAATGACGGACGCCAGCAGAACAGACCGCAGACTTACATGGCGAACAAACACCATGGATTCAAATTCACAGGTTTTCAGGATAATGCCCACCAGCACAATCCCCGGCAGGATGCCGAGCAGAACACCCAGAATTGCGGTCAGATCACTCTCACGGAGCATTAGGGACCGGATTTCTCTCTGATGGTAACCCAGAACTTTCAGCGTGGCATAATCGCGGATGCGTTCGGTAAAGTTCATCAGGCCCATGTTATAGCAGATCACAAAGGCCAGCCCCAGCGCAGCGCCGGAGAGGATGGAGAATGCCGTGGCGGTGGCATCCAGGATCGTCATCCCCTGAGAGAACTGGTCCTCCAGAGCATGCACCGAGTCCACTTCGTCCATTTCGCTGATTTTGTGAACCGTCATGACATCCGGGCCGCAAAGCAGCAGGCTCGTCACCCGGAAGTCCCCTTTCCGGCAGTTTGCCCATGCCGTTTCGCTGAGGAAGAGGCCCTGGGCAGCATTGGTCTCGGCAAAGGCCGCAACCTGCAGGGCAATCGGCTCGGTATCATCCGGAAGGAAGAGCCTGACCGTATCCCCAAGGGAGATGCCCATTACGGAGGCGAGCTTTCTGCTGATCACCAGATCCCGCTTCGGCATTGGCAGGATCTGCTGGTCTTCCGTCAGGCGGATGATCGTCTGATCATCCTTCAGCACCGTGAGCAGGCAGGCTCTGGCGGATGACCCGCCGTGCAGCGAGACATTCACGTCCATGATGCCTTCGATTTTCTCGGCATTCAGGCGTTTCTGATAGCTCTCCAGAGTGCCGGCAGCATCCGCCTTCAGGTCAATGCGGAGATCATAGGTAAGCGTCCCGCCGTAATACTGCCGCATAAAGTACGTCAGGGATTCCTTCAGCCCGAAGGTTGCGATAATCAGCATGTTACAGCAGATAATCCCGACCAGCACGATTACCGTACGGCCGCGGTTGCGCATCAGATTCCGGATGATCATCTTGCTGTTGAAGCTCAGCCTGCTCCAAAGGCTCTTCCAGCGCTCCAGCAGAATCCTGGTTCCGCCCTTCGGCGGTCTCGGCCGCATCAGATCAGCCGTCTGCTCCTTCAGAGAGACGCGGAGTGTGAACTGGCAGATGGCAATGGAAAGCAGGACAGACAGCACCGTCATCCCATAGGCGACGGGGCTGATGGGCGGCCGCAGCACGTAAGGATAGCGGGAATTGTGCACCATCATGTTCCAGAGAATATCCGGAATGGTATACCGCCCCACATAAAGCCCGATCACAGACCCCACCGCGGAAGGCAGCAGCGCGTACCACAGGTAATGCCGGCGAATTTGCCGGTTGGTATAGCCAAGGGCCTTCAGGGTTCCGATCTCCAGGCGCTCGTTGTCGATCATCCGCTTCAGGGTGGAAACCACAATCAGCGCCGCAACCGAGAAGGCCAGCACCGGGAACACATAAGTCATGCCGTGAAACATCGTCGCATAGTTTCTGGCCATCGAGATGTTCTTGTGGGAAGCAGTAGACACCACAATGGCCGAAGGAACGGCTTCCTCAATCTCAGCACGGACTGCATCGGCATCAGCGCCGTCCGCCAGCTTTACCAGCACGCTGGTATAGGGCAGATTCGGTACCGATGCGTGAGGGAGGAACAGGAAGCCATAATGCTCCGGGTCGGGGACAATCTCCCTGCTGGTGATGGTATATTCCGGTGATAGCACCATCCCGCGGATGATGTAGTGCATGCGTTGTCCGCGGATGTTCAGCGTAACCGTGTCCCCGAGCGTGAGGCCGTGCGTCTGGGCGAACTGTTCCTCAATCAGGCAGCCTTTGGTATCGCTTGCCGAAAGCATGCTGCCGGAGCGGAGATACGGCCTGTTCAGCTGGAAATCACCCTCATAGATTTCCAGCGCCGCCTCCACTCCGTCGCCCAGGCCTTCCACATCCACCGTTATGGAAGTGCGGCACTGCACCTGGGCAACGCCGGGCACGTGCTGAATGCGCAGAACATCCTGTCTGGAAACAGCAGAGGTGCTGACCCAGAAGTCGGACAGATTACACTCAGCAAAATAGGTTTCCACCGTCAGGTCCATCAGGCGCCAGGTGCCGTCCAGACCGGAAAACACCCAGGTGCCCAGAAAGCAAAGAGCCATCATGGCAAGAAACTGCATCGCGTTCTCGCGAATATCCCGCAGCAGCTTCCGCGTCAGCATGCCTCCCCGGCCCCCGGCCCTCTCCTGACTGCGGGGCACGGTTTTTTCTACCATTGAATCTCCTCAACCCGGATCGGATTCTCGTTGATGGCGACCTCCTGTACCTTCCCGTTACTGAGCCGGATAATCCGGTTTCCAAGCGGGGCGATGGAGGCGTTGTGCGTAATGATCACGACCGTTGTGCGGTATTCGCGGCACAGGCGCGTCAGCAGTTCCAGAACCTGTTCACCGGTTTTACTGTCCAGCGCCCCGGTCGGTTCATCGCAAAGCAGCAGAGCCGGATTCTTGCAGAGCGCGCGGGCAATGGACACCCGCTGCTGTTCACCGCCGGAAAGCTGTGGCGGAAAATTGTCCATCCGGTCCGTCAGCCCCACATCTGCCAGCACCCGGACAGGGTCCAGAGCATCACGGCAGACCTGCTGCGCCAGTTCCACATTTTCCAAAGCCGTCAGATTGTGCATCAGGTTATAGAACTGAAAAACAAAGCCCACATCCAGCCGGCGGTAGTCGGTCAGCTGGCTGTCCGTCATTTCGGTAATGACTTTGTCTCCGACGGTAATCTTCCCGGAGCTAACCCTGTCCATGCCGCCAAGCAGATTCAGGACGGTGGTCTTCCCCGCCCCGCTGTGCCCAAGAATCACGCACAGTTCGCCCTTTTCAATCGAAAAGCTGACATGATCCGCAGCATGCACCACGGTATCACCTGTGGGATAATCTTTGCATACTTCCTCAAACTGAATATAACTCAAGTTTTCTCACATCCCCGCAGCTGTATGCATCGTTTTAACCGTTACTCCGAATGAATCATTTCTATGAATAATGTACCATGCTACCCGGATTCTGTCAACGATACGCCTGTTTTCTGTACCTGGTTTGAGACAGAAAAATACCCGGCGGACTGCGCTCGGATTGAGCTCTCCGCCGGGTGAATTACCGGATTCGATGCCGATCAGACGATCTGATCTGCGAATTACTTGATAGCGGCCGTTGCGTCCTTCTGAATGACGTCGTGAGCGCCGCCCTCCACGATGCTGGTGGAGGATACAAGCGTCAGAACTGCCTTCTCCTGCAGTTCAGGAATGGTCAGGGCTCCGCAGTTGCACATGGTGTGCTTGACCTTGCTTAATGTCAGGGCGACATTGTCCTTCAGGGAGCCGGCATAGGGAACATAGGAATCCACGCCTTCTTCAAAGGAAAGCTTTTTGTCGCCGCCCATGTCATACCGCTGCCAGTTCCGGGCGCGGGCCGAGCCTTCGCCCCAATACTCTTTATAGTAGGTTCCGCCGATATTGACCCGGTTGGTAGGCGATTCGTCAAAGCGGGCAAAATAGCGGCCAAGCATGACGAAATCAGCACCCATGGCAAGCGCCAGGGTAATGTGATGGTCATAGACGATACCGCCGTCAGAGCAGACGGGAACATAAATGCCGGTTTCCTCGTAATAACGGTCGCGCTCCGCGCACACCTCGATTACGGCAGTCGCCTGACCGCGGCCGATGCCCTTGGTTTCGCGGGTGATGCAGATGGAACCGCCCCCGATACCGACTTTTACAAAGTCCGCACCGCAGTCCGCCAGGAAGCGGAATCCGGCAGCATCCACCACGTTTCCGGCGCCTACCTTTACGGAATCTCCATAGCGCTCACGGATCCAGGCAAGGGTGAACTTCTGCCAGTCGGTGTGGCCTTCGGAGGAGTCGATGCAGAGGACATCGGCTCCGGCTTCCACGAGCGCGGGAACACGGGTTTCGTAGTCCCGGGTGTTAATGCCGGCCCCAACCACATAGCGCTTATGGGCATCCAGAAGTTCATCCGGGTTCTGCTTATGGTTTTCATAGTCCTTGCGGAATACGAAATAGCAGAGCCTGCCGCTGTCGTCAATGATGGGCAGCGCATTCAGTTTGTGCTCCCAGATGATGTCATTTGCTTCTTTGAGTGTGGTGCCTTCCTTGGCCCAGACGACTTTTTCAAACGGCGTCATGAAATCCCGGACCGGAGTATCCGGGGCCATGCGGCTTACGCGGTAATCACGGCTGGTAACAATGCCGACCAGCTTTCCGTCGGCAGTGCCGTCTTCCGTAACCGCGACCGTTGAATGCCCGGTTCTTTCTTTCAGGGCAAGGACATCCCGGAGCGTGGCATCCGGTTGGATATTGGAGTCACTCGGAACAAAACCGGCCTTATAGTTTTTGGCACGGCGGACCATGGCGGCCTCGTCCTCGACCGTCTGGGAACCGTAAATAAAGGAAATCCCGCCTTCAGTCGCCAGCGCAACGGCAAGCCGGTCACCGGAAACAGACTGCATAATGGCGGAAACCATCGGGATATTCATGGTGATGGCGGGTGCTTCCCCTTTCCTGAACTTAACCAGCGGGGTTTTCAGGGAAACATTTTCAGGAATGCACCGGGAAGAGGAGTAACCAGGAATCAGCAGATACTCATTGAAAGTATGGGCAGGTTCATTGATGATGGTCGCCATAAGATCTTCCTCCATTCAGCATGGGCCGCCGGCGGGCGACCGGATTTTTGGATATTATAGGGAGCGAATCCGCTTTTGTCAAGCCGCCGAAACCCGGAATTCCGCTGCGGAAGCAAAATTTACAAATTAAGCTTTTCATTCCCTGCCGGATGTGCTATGATACGCGGGAAAGAAGGGAAGCAGTTTGGCCAAACAGTCCGGCACCAAGAAAATCGCCGAAAACCGGAAGGCATTTCATGATTACTTCGTCCTGGAGCGTTTTGAAGCCGGGATCGCGTTGGCTGGAACCGAAGTCAAGTCCATTCGGGCAGGTCAGGTTAACCTGAAGGACTGCTTTTGCACAGTAAAGGACGGGGAGCTTTTTGTCCGGGGAATGCATATCAGCCCTTACGAACACGGCAACATCTTTAACCGTGATCCGGCCCGGCCCCGGAAGTTGCTGATGCACAGGCGTGAAATCAACAGACTGCAGGCGCGTGTGATGCAGGACGGTGTTGCGCTGATACCGCTTTCTCTGTATTTTAAAGACAGCCGGGTCAAGGTGGAGCTTGGTCTCTGCAAGGGTAAAAAGCTGCACGACAAACGTGAGAGCGAAGCCGAACGGCAGTCGAAGCGTGAAATGGACCGAATTCTGAAAGAGAGGAACGCATAATATGGCAAATCCTGTTGTAACCATCGAGATGGAAAACGGCGGCGTCATCAAGGCTGAGCTTTATCCGGATGTCGCGCCAAACACCGTAAACAATTTTATTTCTCTGATCCAAAAGGGATTTTATAACGGCGTCATTTTTCACCGCGTGATTTCCGGCTTTATGCTGCAGGGCGGCGACCCGAAAGGCACCGGAACTGGCGGTCCCGGATACAGCATCCGAGGAGAGTTTACGGCCAACGGTTTCCGCAACGCCCTGAAGCACAGCCGCGGTGTTCTGAGCATGGCGAGAACCATGGCGCCAAATTCCGCCGGAAGCCAGTTCTTCATCATGCACGCCGATGCGCCGCATCTGGACGGGCAGTATGCTTCCTTCGGCCGTGTGACGGAAGGCCTGGATGTGGTGGACGCCATCGCGGCAGTCCGGACAGACTATAACGACCGTCCGAGAATTCCGCAGGTCATGAAAAAGGTTACGGTGGAAACCTTTGGCGTGGAGTATCCGGAGCCTGAAAAAGTCTAATCGGGGATGTAACGGTTTCGACGGGGGTGTGGAGGCCGGGACAGCGGGCGGATGCGCCTGACATCCATAAAACGGGCAAACTTATAAATTAAAGAACGACGATAACGCTGTTCTCCTCGCTGCTTAAGCAGTGAGCGTCCCACCCGGGAGGACCACGGCCCGGGATGGGGCGTCGACAAGTGGTGCACGTGAATATGCTAAGCTTTGCGCATATCATGAAT
>CAZBXX010000115.1:0-7424 GCA_964495965.1 uncultured Oscillospiraceae bacterium
AAGAGGCCGGTATAGCCCGCCTGCCGGAAAAAGGCGGCAAACAGCTTGAGATAGTCGTACCAGTCGTCATCGGAAATGATGATGTTGACGCCGAGCGCTTCTTTTGCCTCGCTTTTCAGGGCATACTCGCCGCGGAACCACTTTACGACCTTCGCCTTTGTTTCATCATCACCGTTTACATAGGCACGGTAGTAGGCGGACAGCAACCTTGCAAACTCAAACCCGTGTACCAGTTCGCTGACCGAGGCCGTTACCGCGTAAATCTTTCTGTCTGTTGCTGCAGCGAGCGCCGGATCGTCCGGGGAGAGGCCGGTTTCCTGCAGAGCTTCTGCCTGCACGGCGCTGATCCAGCGGTCCAAAATCAGCGTCAGGGCTCCGCCCTCCGGCTTTGTTTTGGTGGAAAGGTTGGAAATCAGCTCCCGGTAGGTGGCAAGCCCCTGTCCCTTTGTGCCCTGCAGGCGGCGTTCCGGAGAAAGGTCTGCGTCCGCCACAATAAATCCCCGGTCCATCACATAGTTGCGGATGGTCTGCAGCAGGAAGCTCTTGCCGCTGCCGTAGCGGCCGACGATAAACCGGAAAGATGCGCCGCCCTCGGCAATGATGTCCACGTCGTGCAGCAGCGCCTCGATTTCTCTTTTGCGGCCTACGGTAATATAGGGCAGGCCGATGCGGGGCACCACACCGCCCTTCAGGGAATTCAGCACCGTCTGCGCAATGCGCTTCGGCACTTTTTTCTGTTCATCCATGGGGTTATCCTCCAAGCATTCTCTTTAATTCTTCAACATAATCCTCCACGAGGGAGAGGCTGTCATTCTCACATATCAGTACCGTGTCGCCGATTTCATCGTACAGCGCTTCGTTCATGAAGTCCGCTGTGATGGACGGCATCAGATGATGGGCCCTGAGGACGGGCGAAGCATCTTCCCCGCGCAGCAGGGCGCGCAGGATCTGAATCTGTGCCGCGTCCAGGGGCAGGCCCGTGGTATCCGGCTCCGCGGGAGCTTCCGTGTGTTCTTCCGGGAAGCTATCCGGGAGTGCCCCGGCAAAGGCTCCGGCTTCTTCCGTTTCCTCTGCGGTCAGCAGGCTGTCCCGTGTGCCCGCGGCGTCCCGCCGGATTCTTTCCAGCCCGGAAAGATCGATCGTAAACTTCGGGCGGGATGCTTCCAGCACGGCCTTTCTGTCTTCGTCTATGACCGCATCGATGTAGGGGATGGCCCATTCATTCGCGGGATTTTCTTTCAGATAGCGTCCGGTTTTCAGATAGCGGCGCAGACGGGCGTCCGCTTCATGGAGAAAGCCCTGGAATCTTCCCTTGTCAAAGGCGTGCCGGTCATAGGCGGTTACATACCACATCCCGTTCCGGTAGCGGTAACTGCGGCACGCATTCAGCGTGTAGTCCCGCTCCTTCGGCTGCGGGCGCCCGCAATAAACGGCATTGGCAAGGGGATACCAGCGGCGTACCGTTCTTTTGCCGAAGCAGAGAGTAAACAGCGGCTTTTCCTCAAAGTGGTAAGCAGAGGCTTTTCTCCACGCTTCACAGAACAGATGGCGGCCTCTTTCCGGATCGGAAGCAAGGACGGGCGAATCCCCGGGCTTCTTCGCGCCAAACGCAGAGAGCGCCGCAAAAAGGGCCTCGTCGTCACAGTCATCCGGGTGCTTCAGTATGTCGAGCGCATCGTCTCCCGCCGTCATGTCCGGGTCGGCAACCTGTTTTGCCGTTTCAGGGGGCAGATCGTTGAGTACCGCATACTCCAGCATCCATCGGCGCAGGTTTGTTCGCATTCGCGGATCGCCGATGCCGGATTCCAGATATCCGGTTTCAAATGCCTGCAGCTTCTGCAGCACATCCTCCGGTGTCTCCGCGCCGACTCCGTTTAACAGCTCGTAGAGATAAATGTAGGCTGCAGAAGTCGCAATCGGGGTAAACTGCCCCCTGCGCACCCCGGCCCGCCAGGTAAAGTATCCGCGAAGCTGGCGGGTGGTCAGATCCCGATAAGTTGGAAAATACCGGACGAAGTCGCCCGTCCACGGCAGGTCATCCACGTAATCCTGCATGAACACCGCCTGCCGGCGGAAGTTCTCTGCTCTGGCTTCTTCCGTTTCTCTGCCGTATTCAAAGAGGCGGCGCATGGTCCGCAGCCGCTCCGGCAGCTTCTCTCTCGGCGGCTGATCTCCACTGCCCGAAAAGGGAAGTTCGGTTTCATGGTAAGTGTTTTCTCCGGTGGGAAGCTGCGAATCCAAAACAATGGTATATCCATGCGGCGCATTTGCCGTAACCGCCTGATCAAAAAGCCGAAAGACAACATCCTGCTCTGTCTGCGCATCAAAGGCAATGCTGATCCATTTTCCGCCGTGCATCCGAATGGGGGAAGCGAGGAACGGGCGCGGATCATAAAACAGAATGTCGTTTCCGCATTTTAAATCGCAGTGTTCGATTTCCGTACCGGTTTCGGAGTCCCACTGCCGCATCAGCAGTGCGACCCATTTGCCGGTCTGCGGGTGGCAGAGAACGGAAAAGCCGGGGAAGTCTGCCCATTTATGCTCTTCCTGAATATGATATTTTTCGCCGGCATAGGCAACCAGCTCTGACAGTTCCATGTGCTACCGCCCTTCTCTATGAGTATAATTATTATACCATGTCCAATTCCGAAATCAAGTACGCAGAAAGATCTAACCTGGTATGATCCGTGATACCTCCCTGCTTGAGGCCGCTCAGGTTTTTCCGTGACGCCGGCAATCAGTGGTGGAAATGCCGGGCAACCTGTGCTATAATCAAAAACAGATCTGAACTACCCCGGAAGATCTGTTTTGTTTATGCGGCAGTTAGAATGAACTAATTATTGTTATCATAACAGAGCAGCGGCACGGGATCACCGGATTCCGGGGAGGCAGACTGTATGGATATGAGACAAGGGAGGATGCAGCATATGAAGAAGTACCATATCGAACCGAACACTGTGCAGGAGACGCTGGTCATTCCGCTTTACGGACGGAAGATCTGCTCGGAACATTTTCCGGAGCTTTTCAGGGACCCGGAGGCCGAACGGATCTGCGACAGTCTGGATTATGACTTCAATGAAAAAGGCAGGAAAATGGAGTCCCTTGCGGGACTGTTCGGGGCGCTGGAAGTGGCCCAGCGGCAGTATGATATTGCCTGTGAAGTGAAGGACTACCTGGCCGCGCATCCGCAGGCTGCCGTGGTGAATCTGGGCTGCGGTCTGGATGATACTTTCCGACGCTGCGACAACGGAAACTGTCTGGGCTATAACATTGACATGCCGGACGTGATCGCAATCCGCAATGAGATTCTCTCCGAAGGGGAGCGCGAAGAGAACCTGGCATGCGACCTGAATGACTTTTCCTGGATGGATCGGATTGATGCCTCCGGCGGTGCGGTGTTCTATGCGACCGGCGTGTTCTATTACTTCAAAACCGAAGACGTAAAGGCGCTTTTCTGTAAAATGGCGGAGCGTTTCCCGGGCGCGGTTCTGGTCTTTGATGCCTGCAATAGACGCGGAGCAAAAATGATGATGAAGACCTGGCTGAAAGAAGCCGGGATCACGGATGTGGGGGCGTTTTTCTCCCTGGAGGACGAACGGGAACTGGAAACCTGGAGCAGCCGTTTCGCGTCCGTCACGGCAAAAAGCTACATGCGCGGTTATCGGGACATCTATCACGACGTAGGCGCCTTCCATAAGCTGATGATCCGGTTCTGCGACAGTCTGGTGAAGATGGTCATTGTGAAGATTTCGTTTAAAACGGGAGAGTGAAAAGCGGCGAAACCGGATTCCAGAAACCGGGCGTTGAAGAGCTCGCTCTGTTGCGCAGGGCAGGATGGGAAATCCGGTGGATGAAATCCCGGGCTGAGATGATGTGGTCTGCCCGTGTGGACGATGATGATCTGTTATACGGTTGCATCAAGCCTCCGGCAAAGCCGGAGGCTTGACTTTTCGGATATTTTCGGTCCCGGATCAGTCTTCCGGATTGAAGTGCTTCACCAGGCTCGTGAAACTCTCTCCTTCAAAGGGAACGCCGAGCTTTCGGGCAAGCTGCGCCAGCTCTGCCTGCAGCGCTTCGCTGACTTCAATGCCGGTCTGCAGCAGCACATTATACTTTCTTCGCTCAAGTTCACCCGGGAGGAAGATCTCTTCCACGCCTTCAGCCCTGCGGCTGTCCTTCATCATGCGGATGTAGCGGTCGGATGTGGCCTTGAAGTCTTCGATGGGCATGAACTTTGACGGATCGATGAGCATCAGGAAGAAACCGGTGTTCTCCTTCTCCAGTTTGGAGAAGAGCCCGATGTCCGAGCCGTAGGCTGCCCCTGAGAGGAAGGTGCTGAGCGCATCCACGATGACAGCCAGACCGTAACCCTTGTGGGCCGCAATAGAAGTCAGCGCATAGGCCTCTGCCGGGTTGGTGGTGGGTTTGCCGCTGTAGTCGTTGGCCCAGGTGTGCGGGATCTCTTTCTTCTCCCGCTCGGCTGCCTGAATCTTGCCCATTGCCACATTGGTGGTGGAGATGTCCATCACGATGGGGCACTCTTTATCCGTTGGGATGGCGGCTATGATGGGGTTGGTGCCGATCATTCGGTCGGCGCCGCCGAAGGGAGCGGAGAAGGCATAGGTGTTGCAGCAGAGCAGAAGAATCATGTCATCCTCCACTGCGCGGAAGCCGTAGTACGAGCCGCAGCCGATGTTGGCATTGTGCCGCCCGGTGGCGACCGCCACGCCGAACTGCCTTGCCCTGGGCAGGGCTTCTTCGTAGGCGTGGCAGACGGAAACAATGCCGGAACCGTTGTCCCCGTCAAAGACCAGAACGGCCTGATCATCCAGCACCTTCCGGAAGTCCGGATTGGGGTTCAGGACGCCCGCATCGATTTGGCGCAGGTAGCGGGTCAGGCGGCTGAGCCCGTGAGAATACATGCCCACAAAGTCAGAATGGGTGACGACCCGGCTGACACAGTCGGCGTCTTCGGGACTGAAGTGCGCGGCACTGAGGATGCCGGCGACCAGTCTGCGCTCCTGCTCATAGCTGATTTTCATGAAATGATACCCTCTTTTTTATTATCCTTTCATATGACAAAGCTTTTCAGACCATTTCTTCGGGCAGGAAGACTTCGTCAAACTGTTCCGCCGTCAGGAAGCCAAGTTTAACACAAGCTTCCTTCAGAGAGATGTTTTCCCTGTAAGCGAGCTTTGCGGTTTTGGCTGCATTTTCATATCCAATATACGGGTTCAGCGCCGTTACCAGCATCAGGGAATTATGCAGATTCCGACGCATTGTTTCCTCATTTGCCCGGATGCCGACAGCGCAGTTTCTGTTAAAGCTGCGGATGGAATCACTGAGCAGCCGAACCGACTGCAGGAAGTTATAGGCAATGACCGGGAGAAAGACATTCAGCTCGAAGTTTCCCTGAGAGGCGGCAAAGCCGATGGCGGCGTCGTTCCCCATGACCTGTACAGCCACCATGGTGGCCTGCTCACACTGGGTAGGGTTCACCTTGCCCGGCATAATGGAGCTTCCGGGTTCATTTTCGGGGATGGAGATTTCTCCGAGGCCGCAGCGGGGTCCGGAGGCCAGCCACCGCACGTCGTTGGCAATCTTCATCATGTCGGCTGCCAGCGCCCTGACCGCCCCGTGGGCGAAAACAAGCTCGTCCCGGGAGGAGAGTGCGTGGAACTTGTTTCCTGCGGTGACAAAGGGCTTTCCGGTAAGGTCGGCGATCTCCTTTGCCGAACACTCGGCAAAACCTGCCGGCGCATTCAGCCCGGTGCCGACGGCTGTGCCTCCAAGAGCCAGCTCATACAAGGGTCCCAGCGCAAGGCGAATAAGCTCCACATCCCGCTCCAGGCTGCTGCGCCAGCCGCTGATCTCCTGCGAAAAGGCGATGGGAACAGCGTCCTGCAGATGGGTACGTCCGCTTTTGACAACGCCTTCATGCTGCGCCTCCAGCCGGAGGAAGGTTGCGATAAGCTCCTGCGCTGCAGGGATCAGGCTCTCTTCCAATGCCAGCACGGCGGCAATATGCAGCGCAGTGGGGAAGGTGTCGTTGGAGGACTGGCTCATGTTCACATCGTCGTTCGGATGGCAGAGTTTTGCCCCGGCCAGCTCGTTTGCACGGTTTGCAATGACCTCATTTGCGTTCATGTTCGTCTGGGTGCCGGATCCCGTCTGCCAAACCACCAGGGGAAAGTGCTCATTCAGCGCGCCGGAGGCGACTTCTCGGGCTGCCTGCTCGATGACAGCAAGCTTTTCGGAGGTCATTTTTTCCAGTTTCAGGGCGTGGTTTACCCTGGCCGCCGCCTGCTTCAGAATGCCGAAGGCGCAGGTGATCTCCCGGGGCATGGTTTCAAACCCGATGCCGATGGGGAAGTTTTCACGACTCCGCTGCGTCTGAGCTCCCCAGTATTTGTCGGCAGGGACGCGGACTTCGCCCATGGAGTCATGTTCCGTTCGATAGTCCAGTATGGTTTCCATGATGTCGGTATTCCTTTTTGTTCTCGGATTCACGGATAAAATCGTGTTTTCTTGAGGTTCAGGCAGCTGTGCATCTACCGCTCGATGAGTTCCGCGGCAACCCCGGCGCCCTCCCGAAGGCAGATGACAAAAGAATTATATCACGATGCGTTGATCCTGTCCAATAGGAGTTGCCTGCAGGCTTTTCAATACTGCGGTAACCACCCTGATAAATCAAATCTTATGAGTTCACCGAAGCTGTGTGACCGGCAAAAAACATGAACTGCTCTGGACAAGCAAAGCGCGGTATGGTAAGATCTTACTGCCTGGACAGAGCAGTTTGTCCTATTATGAACACCAACAGGAGGCACGGAATATGACGGTTCTGGTAACGGGAGGTGCCGGCTACATTGGCAGCCACACTTGCGTGGAACTGCTGAACAAAGGCTATGATGTGGTTGTGATAGACAACCTTGTAAACTCCAGCGCGAAAGCGGTGGAGCGCGTGGAGGAAATCACCGGCAAACGCGTGGCGTTTTATGAAAACGATGTCCGCGACCGTGCCGCACTGGACAGGATCTTTGAGAAGCATGATGTAAACTGCGCCATTCACTTCGCCGGGCTGAAGGCTGTGGGGGAATCGGTTGCCATGCCTCTGGAGTATTATGACAACAACCTTTTCTCCACCATCACGCTCTGCGAAGCCATGCGGGACCACGGCGTGAAGAACATCGTCTTCTCCTCCTCTGCCACGGTCTATTCCGGGGACAACGAAATGCCCCTGCGCGAGACCTCAAAAACCGGCATGTGCACCAACCCCTACGGCTGGACCAAGTACATGTCCGAGCAGATCCTGCGCGATACCGCGAAGGCCGTGGATGATTTCTCCGTCTCCCTCCTCCGCTACTTCAACCCCATCGGCGCACACGCGAGCGGCCTCATCGGGGAGGACCCGCGCGGCATCCCCA
>CAZBXX010000116.1:0-7224 GCA_964495965.1 uncultured Oscillospiraceae bacterium
GCCATGTGTCCCATGTCGCCCGGCATCAGCACGTCCACTTGGGCACGCACGCGATAGGCGTTGTCGCGCAGGGCGGGGAACTCCGGGCTTTTGGACTTTCGCATCCACCAGTCGGTGATTACCGTTCCTTCGTATCCCCACTCTTCCCGTAGCACTGTGGTGGCCAGGTCATAATTGTAGTGGGACCAGACGCCGTTGATCTTGTTGTAGGAGGTCATGATTGAGAGGGGCTTTGCTTCCTTCACAACGATCTCAAAATTGCGCAGGTACAGCTCCCGCAGCGCACGCTCAGAAACGCGGGAATCGTTGGTGCTGCGCTTTGTCTCCTGATTGTTGCAGGCAAAATGCTTGGGGCAGGCGGCTTTCCCCGTGGACTGAACCCCTCGCACTGCCGTAGCGGCCATTTTGCCGGACAGCGTCGGATCCTCGGAGAAGTACTCAAAGTTTCTGCCGCAGAGAGGGTTGCGATGCAGGTTCATCCCCGGCGCAAGCTGGATATCTACGCCGTAATGGGCCATTTCTTCGCCAATTTTTTTGTGGAGTGCCTCCACCAAATCGGTGTTCCACGTGGCGGCCAGTGCTGTACCGCAGGGAATCAGGGCGCAGTATTTTTGCATCCGCAGTCCCGCAGGCCCGTCGCAGCAGACGATGGGCGCAACGCCTTTTTCCCGCAGAGACGGAACCACTCCGCCGAACACGCCAGCGTTCCCCGGCACACCCAGGGGCGATCCCATCATGCCATGCCCCCTGGTCAGTGCTTCCAGTTCCTCGTTTGTGAGCTGGGCGACGTAAGCATCCAGTGACGCCTTTCCGGCCTTCACGTCGGAGAGCGTGATCCCCTGATTCCCTGTCTGCGATATGGCATTCGGAAGGCCGCGCAGGATGCGCTCCTTCAGATCGACCGCAGGAGAGCAGATTGGGTGACATTGCTCAACGACGGTCCACGCATCCACTGAGAAGACGCCGACGTCCGCTCCATTCGCCTCGAAACGATAGTTGCCTGCCTCCAGCACGAAGGCGTGGCTTGCCTCGTCATAGGAGCACAGGGCCTTGTCATCGAAACGGAGTGTCAGTTCCTGACTCTCTTCTGGCTGCAGCTCCCCCGTCTTGCCAAAGGCCACAAGCACACGCTCCGCCTTTGGAAGCTTTCCTGCCGGCTGACGGCAGTAAAGAGCCACGACCTCTTTTCCAGCGTGCGATCCCGTGTTTGTGACCCTGACAGCAGCAGAATCCCGCGCAAGGCTGACAGGCTGTATCTCGAAAGAAGTGTAGCTAAGGCCGAAGCCGAAGGGATAGAGCACTTTCTCCGGGTGTCGGTCAAAGTATCGATATCCAACGAATATGTCCTCGGCGTAGTCGTTGTAGACCTTGCCGCCGAAATTGGCAGAGCTGGGATAGTCTTCATAGCGCCGTGCGATGGTATCGGGCAGCTTTCCACAGGGGTTAATCTTCCCGTAAAGCACGTCGCAGACGGCGTTTCCGCTTTCCATTCCGCCCTGCCAGACTATGAGAATGGCGGAAAGCTTATCGCCGTATCTCTCTATCCAGCTCATATCCATGACACTGCCCACGTCCATCACGACTACTGTTTTGGAGAAAGTGCCGGTCACCGCGTCCAGCATGGCGGTCTCTGCATCGGTGAGATAATAGCTGCCCTTTGTCAGCGTGTTCTCTCGGTCCTCCCCGGCCGCTCTGCCGATGACGCAGAGCGCGGTTTCAGACTTTTGCGCAGCCTTATGCACAAGCCCGCCCGGCAGCGGCATTTCTGGATAGCTGAAGGGCCAGTGGCCCCACCAGCCGTCAAAGGCGGCATTATCTTTCTCATGTGTCCATGTGTCATACGCTTCAAAAAGATCCATATCGAACGGCACGCCGGCATTTCGCAGACCGTCGACCAGATTCACCCGGTATGGCGCATGGACGTCGCCGCCGGAGCCGTATCCGACGTAAAACCAGTCCAGCTGGCAGCGCCCGAACACCGCAATCTGCTCTGCGGGGTCAAGGGGCAATGCGCCGTCGTTTTTCAGCAGGACGCAGCTCTCGGCGCCCGCCTTGCGGACCAGCTCACCGATGCCCGGCGTGACGTACCGTTCCCCGTGGGCGGACGTCATATCTTGCGCGAGACCGCTGCCTATGGCGCTATCGATCACACGCTGGATCACTTTTCCAAGCTTCTTTTCAAGCTTCTTCATGCATCCCTCCATCGAATCTATAAACGCATAAGGTATGGACTGATATCAAAACGTGAAACAGCAGCAGGCTCCGCAACGACGACCATTTCATGCGAGGCCTGCTGTTCCGTTAGTTCTGGCCGTAATAGGCGTTTTTGCCGTGCTTGCGGAGATAGTGCTTATCCAGCAGGGTTTGCTGCATGGGACCGCGCTCTGGGTTCAGGATCATGGCGTGCCAGTCCATAAAAGCGACCTCCTCCATGACCACGGCGTTGTGCACCGCGTTCATGGCGTCGGTGCCCCAGGCAAAAGGACCGTGGGAGAATACCAGAACGCCGGGAACGGCGGCGGGGTCGAGCTGCGCGAAGGTCTCCACGATGACCTTACCGGTCTCTTTTTCATACTCGCCCTTTATCTCCTCGTCCGTCATCGGGCGTGTGCAGGGGATCGCTCCATAGAAATAGTCCGCCTGCGTCGTACCCATAGCAGGAATGCCCCGCCCTGCCTGGGCAAAGGTAGTCGCCCAGCGCGAATGGGTGTGAACGATACCGCCGCATTCAGGGAATGCCTTGTACAGCTCTACATGGGTCGGGGTGTCGCTGGAGGGCTTCCACTCGCCATCCACGACCTTGCCGTCCAGATCGACCACCACCATATCTTCGACTGTCATTCCCTCGTATGGGACGCCGGAGGGCTTGATGACTACCAACCCCGTCTCCCGGTCGATGCCGCTGACGTTGCCCCAGGTGAAGGTGACAAGCCCGTATTTCGGAAGGAGGAGGTTGGCTTCCAGCACCTGCTTTTTCAGTTCTTCCAGCATATCAGAGCACCTCCACCGCTGTCCGTTCCATGGGCAGCGCTTTTTTGTAGCGGGTCAGGAATACGTTAAACCCGGCAATATCCTCATCGCCCGCCATGAGCGTGGCGGCCTTCGCGTCGGCAAACACTTTGTTATCCAGATAATCCGGCAGGCTCTCGCCCTCGTCCTTCCACAGCATATAGGCCGCCAGCAGCGCCATGCCGTAGGGGCCGCCTTCTCCGGCAGTCTCCATGACGGATACCGGTGCGCCGACCGCTGCGGACAGCATCCGCTGGCCGACCTCTGGGGTTTTGAAAAAACCGCCGTGTCCGTAGAGCTTGTCGATGGGAACCTGCTCGGTCTGGGTAAGGATATCCAGCCCGATCTTGAGCGTGGCCAGGGCGGACAGGAGATGGGTCCGCATGAAGTTCGCCAGCGTAAAGCGGCTGTTCTGCATCCGTGCGAACACTGGCCGTCCCTCGTCCAGATCGGTGACGCCCTCACCGGAGAAATAGTTATAGCTTAAAAGCCCGCCACAATCCGTCTCGCCGTCCAGAGCCTTCTGAAACAACCTGGTAAAGATTTCACCTTTGCCAGCCTCCACGCCCATCATCCCACAGAATTCGGAGAAGAGATTGACCCAGGCGTTGATATCGCTGGTGCAGTTGTTGCAGTGCACCATGGCCACCGGCAGACCGTCCGGGGTGGTCACCATGTCGATCTCGCGGTGGACGCCCAGTGGTTTTTCCGTGACGATCATGGCGAAGTCACTGGTTCCCGCGCTGACGTTGCCGGTACGGACGCGCACGGAGTTGGTAGCGACCATGCCGGTACCCGCGTCGCCCTCGCAGGAAGCGACGGGGATGCCAGGCTTAAGTGTCCCGGTCGGGTCCAGGAGCAGCGCACCTGCCTCTGTCAAAGTGCCGGCCCGTTCTCCGGCAGGCAGCACCTTCGGCAGGATGGCGCGGAGATCAACGCCCGTCAGCGCCCTGAACTTCTGAAGCATGCCCTCGTCGTAGTCGAGCTTGTCGCTGTCAATGGGGAACATACCGCTGGCCTCGCCCACGCCCATGACCCGCTCGCCGGTGAGCCGCCAGTGGATATACCCCGCCAGCGTAGTGAGGAAGGCGATGTCCTTCACATGCTCCTCACCGTTCAGGATCGCCTGATAGAGATGGGCGATACTCCAGCGCTGGGGGATATTGAAGCCAAAGAGCGCCGTCAGTTTCTCCGCAGCCGGGCCGGTGATCGTGTTGCGCCAGGTGCGGAACTCCGCAAGTTGGTTTCCGTCCTTGTCAAAGGGCAGGTATCCGTGCATCATGGCGCTGACGCCGATCGCGCCGACGGTGGTCAGTTCCACGCCGTACTTAGCTTTTACATCGGCTTTGAGATTGGCAAAACAGGTTTGAATACTGGTGTGGACGGCATCCATGGAATAGGTCCAGATACCGTTTACCAGCTGGTTTTCCCACTCAAAGTCGCCGGAGGCGATCGGGATATGCTTCTCGTCGATCAGCACCGCCTTGATGCGGGTACTGCCCAGCTCGATACCCAGCGTCGTTCTTGAAAGAATCATAGTCTCTCCTTATTTCAGCTTCCAGATCAGATCCTTGACCAGCAGCTCTTCTTCCAGCTTTTCGGGAGTGGTGTCCTTGCTGATATGTACGAACTCGATATCCAGCATCCGCGCCCAATCGCGCAGCATCTCAGCGCTCACGTCATAGGAGAGCACCGTGTGGTGAGCGCCGCCTGCCGTGATCCAGCATTCCACACCGGTAGTCAGGTCCGGCATGGCCCGCCACATGACGCGGGCCACGGGGAGGTTTGGCATAGGCATGATCGGTTTCACGGCCTCGATATCCTGGACGATGAGGCGCAGTCTGCCTCCCATGTCGATGAGGCTCGCCACGATGGCGGGACCGGCCTTGCCCTCGAACACCAGACGGGCCGGGTCCTTTTCGTTCATGCCGATACCCAGATGGTGGGTCTCAATCCGGGGCTTATCCGCTGCCAAGGACGGGCAAACCTCCAGCATATGAGCACCGAGGCTGTACTCCTGTCCCTCAACCAGATGGTAGGTGTAATCCTCCATGAAAGCGGAGGCGCCGTTTCCGTTTTCGCCCATGGCCTTCATGATCGCTGTCATGGCGCTGACCTTCCAGTCGCCCTCACCGCCGTAGCCGTAGCCCAGAGCCATCAGGTGCTGACTGGCAAGGCCCGGCAGCTGCTCCATGCCGTAAAGATCCTGGAAGGTGTTAGAGAAGGCTCGACAGCCCTCGCGATCCATCATCCGCTTCATGGCGATCTCTTCCTTCGCCTGGTAGCGGATGGCGGCGATGTTGTCAGTGGAAATATCATAGGCGGCAACATATTCTGCGACCAAAGCATCAATCTCGGCCTCGGTGACCTTATCCACTTCTTTCACGAGATCGCCCACGGCCCAGGTATTCACCTGCCAGCCCAGCTTGATCTGCGCCTCTACCTTGTCACCCTCGGTGACGGCAACCTCGCGCATGTTGTCGCCGAAGCGCATGACCTTCATTTCTTTCGACACAGACACGCCGACAGCGGCGCGCATCCAGTCAGAGAGGCGCTTGTGGACCTTTTCATCCTGCCAGAATCCGGCGATGACCTTGCGCGGCTTGCGCAGGCGTGCCCCGATGAAGCCGTGCTCCCGGTCGCCGTGGGCGGCCTGGTTCAGGTTCATGAAGTCCATGTCGATCTCGTCGTTGGGGATCTCCCTGTTATACTGCGTCGCAAGATGGCACCAGGGCTTCTGCAGGTCGCGCAGGCCGTCGATCCACATTTTGCTGGGGCTGAAGGTGTGGCACCAGGTAATGACGCCGGCACACTCGTCGCGGTAATTGGCTTCCCTCACCGTGTCAGCGATTTCTTTGTTGGTCTTGGCCGTGACCTTGTATACCACGGGATAAGGCAGAACTTTGCTCAGCTCCGCAGCCATCTGACGGGCACGGGTATCTACGGTTTCAAGCACTTCGGGGCCGTACAGGAACTGACTGCCCACCACAAACCAGAATTCACGATTCATTGCTTTCCTCCTGCATCCTTGCATCATATTGAGCTTGTTAAATTGCTTCATTTTTTCAGATGATGTAGTTGTCCAAATACCGCTTCGAAAGACGGATCGATTTTAGTACGTCTTCACGGCAAGACTCAAAAGCTTTGTCCTCTACCTCGATCACAGCGTCCCCATTGTAGCGGATGTCGTTGAGGGCGGAGACGAACGCGCTCCAGTCCACATCACCGAGGCCGGGAATCTTCGGGCTCATGTAGTCCAGCGGATATGCCAGCACGCCCACCTGCCTGAGCTTTTCAGGATATAGCTTGATATCCTTGAAGTGTATGTGAAAGAGCTTGTCCTTGAACTCGTACACGGTCTGGATGTAGTCGAGGCCCTGCCATACATAGTGGCTGGGGTCAAAGTTCAGGCCAAAGTTGGGGCTGGGGATGATCGCAAAGAGCCTGCGGAACAGCGCAGGTGTGCACATCAGGTTCTGCCCACCGGGCCATTGATCCGGGCCGAACAGCATCGGGCAGTTCTCGATGGCGACCCTGACGTGATTCTCCTCCGCCAGCCCGATGATGGGCGGCCAGATCTCCTTGAAAAGCTCGATATTCTCCTCCACGGTCTTGTACTGATCCCGTCCGATGAAGGTGGTGACCATGTTTACGCCCAGCTTGGCAGAGGCCTTGATCAGCGCTTTCAGATGGGCGACTGCCGCCTCTCGCTTGGCAAGATCGGGGTCCATGGTGTTGGGATAGTAGGCCAGAGAGGAAATGTGCATGCCCTTGGAGGCAATATAGTCAGTGACGTATTTGGCGTATGCGTCGTCTGCCAGCACGCGCTCGGCATCGATGTGGGAAACGCCGGCGTAACGGCGTTCCGCCTTTCCTGCGGGCCAACAGGCAACCTCAAGGCATTCAAAGCCCATGTCCGCCGCAGCGTCCACGGCTTCTTCAAATGTCCAACCGTCCAGGATGGCAGTCAGAAGTCCAAAATTGAACATGTTGATTTCCTCCTATCTATTGGCGGGGATCTCCACAGCCTTTCCGGTCTCACTGCTCTCTATGGAAGCGAAAACTGCGCGCATGGCAGGCAAGACGCTCTCGCCGGAGATGGGAGATTCCTTACCATTCACCAAGCAGTCCACCCACAGGTCGATGACGCCGGACTTGGTCTGGTTGTCGTTGGTCTGGATCTTCTCCTCGTCAAAGTATCTGGGCTCCTCGCCC
>CAZBXX010000117.1:0-7119 GCA_964495965.1 uncultured Oscillospiraceae bacterium
ATTTGACATGTTTGATTCCTCCAATCAAAAATTATTAGATTATTTCAGCTTCAGGCCGTCTCTGAATGCCTCTCCGACTCTGCCGCCAACTCTGTAATAGCCGTGCGTATACGGGTCGAAGGAAATCGCCTCCAGAGAATCAATATCCACCTTGCCGTCCTTCAGCTTGGATTCCTCGACCGAAGTCCTGACGACCTTGCCGATTACGCCCAGGCCGGTATCGTCCCTCTGATACTCCACGAATTCACATTCTATGGCGACCGGCAGCTCATTGAGGATCGGAGCGTCTACCAGCTCAGATTTGGTGTAAGTCAGCCCGCTCTTTTTAAACTTGTCGGGGTCTTTCAAGCCGCTGACAACGCCGAAAAAGTCCGCCTCCACGACGTGCTTGGCGTCGGCCAGATGGACCACGAAGCCCTTTCTCGCCCTGATATTCTGCACGGTCTTATGGGGCTCCGTCAGATTCAGCGCGACCATGTCCATGTCGAGCATCGTACCCCAAGCGGCGTTCATGACGTCTACGCTGCCGTCCTCGTTGAAGGTGGAAATCAGCAGCACGGGCATCGGGAAAATTGCTTCTATCGTCTTGATTTGTTTTTTCATGTTGTTTTCCCCTTTATCTTAGTATTTTTAGACTTCAGCCACGACCCGGCACGGTAAGCCAGTCATCTCAGCATAATTCATCGGGTAGGTGTTGATGACGCACCGGCCGATCACCTTGTCCAGATTGCAGAGATTCTCCACGATGAACACGCCGCGGTCGGCGCAGTGCTGATCCATCGGAGTATGCTCCTTGCCGTTCCGCACACCGGCGCAGTCCACTCCGATGATAGATACGCCCTTATCCAGCAGCGCATCGATCAATTCCACGGAAAGCGCCGGATGAGAGACAAAGTATTCCTTGCTGCCATACTCAACCTTGTCGATATACCCTGTGTGGAAAGCGACGAACATATCCTTCTCCACCGCATCAAGATCAATATCGGCAATCTCTATATCTCTGCCGGAAACTCCGCTCACGTCAAAAACAACTGCCTGCCGCCGGATATAATCCAACGGGAACTCCTTGTTCATCACATCAAAATGGGTACCCAGATGCCCGACCAGCGCCTTCTTCAAGTTGCCCTGCGCGTCCTTTGTCATCTTCGGCGTAATCTTCAAGGTGATATCTACAAGCATTTCTATATCCTCACCCCCGGATGTCGATATTGGCCATGCTCCCGGGTTCTGTTCTCATACTGGATGGCAAACTTCGGGCAGCGGTGCAGGCAGCCGAGGCACATGATGCACTGCTCTTTGATCCATGTCGGCTTTCCGTCCTTTAATTGGATCGCGTGATCCGGACATTTCCGTTCGCAGAGGCCGCACCCGATGCAGGTATCGTCAACTGAGAAATGCACCGTCCTCCGCATCCTTTCATACTCAGGCAGCGCAACGACGGAGGCGAGATATGGTTTCGTATCCTTCATGAAATCGCCGTGCCTGCGCACCTTGATCTGCTCCAATATAACAGTGAGTTCCTCATCCGCCTTTCGGTTCGTCTCTGCGACCTGCTCCGGATCGGACAGATCGTAGGTCGGTGTCCAGTTGTCCGGCATCTTCACGCTGAAGAAGGCGTCGATGCTCACACCGCGTTTGGCCAACAGCTTTTTTGCCTGCTGACCGATGAAGCCCGGCGAGGTGCCGTAGGTCGCCACGAAGAAAACGAATTTCGGAGAGGAGACGGTCAGTTCAGAGAAGAATCGCTTCATGATATCCGGCAGTCCCCAACCGTAAGTGGGCGAAATAAAGCCTACCACATCGGATGGTGCGAGCTGCGGATCAAGCCCCTGGACACTTTTCGCTTCATCGCCGATCGCCTCGGCAATCCGCTCGGCCACATATTTGTTATTCCCGGTTGCGGAAAAAAAGTAAATCATCCCTAATACCTCCGCTGTCAACCTGTATAAGCATCATCCGCGCTGTTCTTGAAATTTTGCTTTGCCAACCATTCCGCTTCTTCGTCGCTCTCCGGAATGTCGATCCTCTCGATCTTAAAGATGACCGGCCTCGTTCCGTCGTTGCAGCAGGCAATCATCATACGTTCATCGTTGGTCCAGCCGTGCATAATGGAACCGCCCTGAAGTGCCGTATAGACATAGCGGCTTATTGCATCCCACGCCTCGCCACAGAATTTGCCGTTCATCAGGTGGTAGAAATCATCCTGTGCCGGAGTACGCTTGAGGATGAACTCGTCGCCAACATGGAAGCAGGGACAGGGGCCGGACTTCGGATTTGCCAAATACCGCTCCTGATAATCCGTAAAACACTTTTTGTCGATCACAGTGATCTTGCATTCGTGTTGCATCGCCGCACCTCACTCAAACATTTCTTCAATATCTTCGTCCGTGGCTTCAATCAGATAACTGACCGGGCGAAACCCGTCGTTGCAGGAAGCAATGAAAGCTTTTGGATTTTTCAGCTCGCCGTCATAGAAGTTCCCACCGCCGTGTGCCAGGGCGAACACATACTCCATCATGGACTTCCATGCGTTATCGCAGAGGCCCTCTGGCTTCTGCCAGCCGTTGGAGATGAAGGTCATCCCCTCACGATTGTAATTGCACGGGCCGAGACCGGAATTGGCGTATCTGTCAACGAGGTCTTTGTGATACGCACATTTAATAACCGTTATTTTGACTTTCTTCATGTTTCGTCGGCCCTCCATCACGCCTTTACCGGATTTATTCCTCTACGTCATTTTCAATCTCTTTGATGACTCTGGCAGGCACACCGCCAGCAACGCAGTTGTCCGGAATATCTTTTGTGACAACGGCTCCTGCTGCGATCACCACGTTATTGCCGATGGTCACTCCCGGGAGAATCGTCACATTCCCGCCGATCCACACATCGTTTCCAATCGTTACAGGTTTTGCAATGCCGAGATGCTTACGACGTCCCCTCGGTGACAAGGGGTGATTGACTGTGGTGATTAGAGTATTCGGGCCGATCATCACGTAGTCCCCGATATGCACCGGCGCAATATCCAGGATCGTCACGTTGTAGTTGGCAAGGAAGTTTTCTCCCACGTGGATGTTCTTTCCGTTGTCACAGTTGAAGACGGGCAAGACGGAAGGGTTTTCACCGACACTACCGAACAACGCCCGAATTGCTTCCTCTCTGGCGTCATAGTCCAGTACGCTTATGGCGTTAATCTTTTGGCAGCCAATGACTGCGCCTAGCTTCCGGGCATCAACTTCTTCGTCCCAGAAATCATACTCCAAGCCGGCATCCAGTTTTTCAAGCTCAGTCATATTCTTTTCTCCTATGGCAGAGCAGCATAAGCGCTCTCATCATTCTCTCTCTTCTGCGTTCTTTTTTGGCTTCATTTTTATGTTATAAACAATCAGCGCAGTAAGGATCAAAGCATAGCCAAAGCCCTTTGAAATGCTCATGCTCTCCCCAGCTATTACGATTCCCATAATACTGGCCGTAAAGGGATTGACTACAGTCAGGACAGCAGCCTCTTCTGCGGGGAGATACTTTTGCCCGAGCGGTTGAAAAGCAAAGCCAAAGCAACTGCAGAGCAGTACCAACAGCAACATCATCGTCCATTGGAGGCCGCCTTGCGGGAGGCTAAAGCTTTTCGTCAGAATAGACGCCGCAAAACTGATAACGCCCATTGTCCCGAGCTGGATCATCCCGACCGTCAACGGATCGGCGTCTTGGCTCACTTTCTCGGTCACCATGATACATGCGGCATAGGTCATGGCCGCCATAATCATCAGAATAACGCCCAAGCTGCCGTTAGCGCTGCTTTTTTGCGTCAGGGAAAGAAATCCAACGCCAATAACCGCAAGCACGGCGCAGAGTATCGTTTTCTTTTTTGGTGGGATCTTGAAAAGGATAGCAGCGAAGATCGGAACCATAACGATCGCCATATTTTCAATCAATGAACTGACGCCGCTGTCGATCAGGCGCAGGCCGAACATTTCAAAGGTCATGCAGATCGTATACAGGACACCCAGAAGGAGGCCTCCGCGCAGGCTTCGTCTGCTGCAATGCAGGAGCTTTTTATAGAACACTACGGCAAGAACTGCAAAAGCTGCCATAAAGCGCACTGCCAGGACACTCATAGGTGCCATCGTGTTCATCAGTGTTTTTGAAAAAAGAAACGAAGTTCCCCGAGCGATGAAGACTGCGAGAAGCAAGACCCGTGCTTTTGCTCTGCTCATCAGAACACCTTATCGCCGTTCTTCACCGGCTCTGTGGGGCGAAGCAGCACCACGCCCTGTTCAGATTCAGTCCCGAGGATGCGAACCTCGCTCTTGACGGAGCCGATATGGATCGGGGTCAGGTTGACACAGCAAATCACCTGCGTGCCAATCAGTTCTTCCGGATGATACAGTGCTGTGATTTGCGCGGAAGACTTTTTGACTCCGAGTTCCTCGCCAAAGTCGATCGTCACAACATAGGCAGGATTACGGGATTTTTTGTTTTCTTTCACATCAATTACGGTTCCCGCCCGCATTTCCACCTTATTGAAGTCTTCAATGTTGATCATATCAGATCGCCTTTCCCAGTTCATATGCCTTTTCGACAAACCCGCTGCTTTTCGTCATGGAAGGCGTTCCGCAGCCCTTGCCGAGCACCGTGCCTACATCTTCGAACTCCATGTATTCGCAGATTCGACGATAGTATGCTTCGACCACGGTGAAAACGGTATCGGTGTCATCCCATGCGACGGCAAGCAGGGCCGCTTTCTTACGCATATAGGTCAGCTCTGTCGTAAAGCTGTAGAAACGATCGATGACCGTCTTTAGCTGTGCAGGCCAGTTGTAATAGTAAACCGGCATGACGAAGACCAGCATATCCGTTTCCTTGATCATGCCTTTGAGTTTCTTCTCGTAATCATCCTTCTGTACGCATGGGCTGTTCATACCGCAGCGATTACAGCCGAGGCAAGGCCGGATGTCTGCGCGCAGCACATCAAACTCCGTGATTTCGTGGCCATTTTCCTTTGCTCCTCGGACAAACGAGCTCGCCAGCAGGTTGGACGAGCCGTGCTTGTTGCCGCTGCATTCCAGTACAAGAATTTTCATCGGCTTATCCCTTCTTTACTGTCCTTTACTGATCTTCTTCTCTTGAAGAAAAGCAATATATTTATCTCCCCAGACCTCAATGCTGTCGAGAACAGGCTTAAACTCCCGACCGATCTCAGTCAGCTCGTATTCCACGCGAAGGGGCACCTCGGGGAAAACTGTCCGCGTGAGAAGCCCTTCTTCTTCCAACTGCTTCAGGTGAGTGGCCAATGTTGCCTGCGTGATGTCGATCTCCTTCTGGATCTGATTGAACCGCTTCGGCCCGTCCGCGAGGGACTCCAGAATCAGGATCGCCCATTTGCCGCCCAAAAGCTGCTGCGCTGTAACGAATGGGCAGATCCCAAACTTGTTCTCTTTCTCACAGCGTTCCTTTTTCATAACTGCCTCCAGTACTCAATGAAAAGATACCTGCTCAAGCAGAAAATCCTACTTGACCGTATTATATCATGCTCGTATAATACAGGCAAGTCGGAAAATTAAACTTCAAAAGCTTTTGCGGAGGTACTTATGAGCAACAAGAAAATGCCGGTTATTTTTTCCGGGCACGGCAGCCCCATGCTGGCTCTGGATAACAACGATGTGACGCGCGGCCTGCGCGCGGTGGGAGATGCCGTTCTACATGAGTACGGCAAGCCCAGGGCGATCCTCGCCATCTCCGCACACTGGTATGTAAGGGGCACTTACATTCAGCGTACGAAGGAACCAAAACAGGTCTATGATATGTACGGTTTTCCAAGAGAACTCTACGAATTCAAGTATCCCGTAAAGGGCGATATTGCTCTCGCAGATCGGGTGGTCGACCTGCTGGACAGCCGTGTAGCAGTCAACAACGATTGGGGTATCGACCACGGAACCTGGACTGTGCTCTGCCATATGTTCCCCGAGGCAGATATACCGGTGGTACAGCTTTCCGTTGACAGTTCGCTTTCCAAAGACGAGATCTATGAGATCGGCAAATCTCTTGCACCGCTTCGTGAAGAGGGCTATCTGATTTTTGCCAGCGGCAACGTAGTGCACAATCTTCGCCGTGTGGATTGGGACAATCCCAACGGTTCCCCGGAATGCCTCGCCTTCAACGACGCCATTACCGAATATGTCCTTGCACGGAATGACAAGGCCGTCATGGCTTGTGAAGCCGTCCCGCACGCCACTTACGCTGTCCCCACACCGGAGCATTATCTGCCCCTGATCTACTGCCTCGGAGCAGCCGAAGGCGAAGCGCCGACTGTATTCAACAATCACTGTGAGCTCGGTGCCATCGCTATGACCGGGTACGCATTCGGGTGATAAACCCATGAGACTTAGCGTACAACCTTATGAATAGACGGCTGGGAAGCTCGCTGATTTCAGCAAGCTTCCCGGCCGTTATTTGCTGTGGAAGCATGAAGCTCCCGTCTCGTTTCGTCAGCGAATTGACTTGCCAATCCGGTACGCTTCTTCCAGCGCCGGGCTGTTTTTGATCTCGCCCTTTTCATAGACGCCGGTTGCAGGGATGATTCCCTTTTCCTCGGCGCCCTCCACGCAGTCGGCAAAGCCCCGGAGGCATTCGATCGTCCGCTCCTGCGCTTCTCTTTCCTCTTCCGCGCAGGTGACGATGTAATAGAACTCCTTGTTCTTGATCTCCGTCCAGCGGGCCACCGAGCGGTCGATGACGGTTTTGAGCTGAGCGCTGATCGAATAGAAGTAGACCGGGCTGGACAGGACGATCACGTCCGCGTCGATCATCTTCTGCAGCAGCTCCGCCATGTCGTCCTTCTTGGCGCAAACGCCGCCATGATCGCGGCAGAAGTAGCAGGCGCTGCAATAGCCGATCTTCTTTTCCGCCACGCGGATCTTTTCAACTTCATTTCCGGCATCTTCCGCGCCGCGCAGAAACTCATCGCAGAGCAGATCGGAATTCCCGCCCTTACGGGGACTGCCGGAGAGAATTAAAACTTTCTTGCTCATGAATATGCCTCCTGTTAAATCATCAGATCGATTGTGATTCCCGTCAGGAAAGAAAACAGCATGATGAAAACAATATACAATGAAAAACGCCTGA
>CAZBXX010000118.1:0-3544 GCA_964495965.1 uncultured Oscillospiraceae bacterium
GGCCGCCTACGACATGGTCCGCAACTTCAACAAGAGCCCGATCATTGTCGAGTACGGCAACGACCTGGTTGCCGCACAGGCCACCTGCCTTGCCAACACCAGCTTCCTGCGTGACGCCATGGAATATCACAAGGTTCCGGTCTACCTGCACAGCACCATCACCGAGATCGGCGACGGCTACTGCATGATCAAGACCCCGGACGGCACCTTCAAGCAGGAGTGCGATGCGGTTGTCAACGGCATCGGCTTCGTCCCGGCTCCGGTCGGCGAGAAGGGCGCCCATGTCCACCGCGTCGGTGACTGCGTTGCCATCGGCAACCTGCGTACCGTCGTGTGGCGTGCCTGGGACGTCTGCATGCGCATCTGATTTCCCGGATCGCAATCCGCAGACTGTTCTCAGTCGTCACAAACCAGAGAACCAAAGAGCCGCACCCGAACGGGTGCGGCTCTTTGGTTCTCTGCTGTCTCCGGATGTTCCGGGGACCGCTTCTGTTTATTCTTCTTCAAACTCCGCTTTCACCGCATACAGGCGGTAGCCGCCGGAGATGTTCCAGCAGTCAAAGCCGTGCCCCGTCAGAATCCGGCAGGCAATATAGCTACGCATGCCGCTGAAGCAGTGCACATACACCGGTTTGGCAGGGTCCAGCTCGCCCAGGTGCGCCCGGAACTCGCTGAGCGGGACGTTGATGAAGCCCTCAATGTGCCCTCTGCGGTATTCGCCGGGTTCCCGGACATCCAGCAGTGTGACAGCTTCCGGATCCAGCTCACTCAGGTTCTCCCAGTGGAAGACCTTGACCTTGCCGGTGACGATGTTCTCAGCAGCCATGCCCGCGACATTGACCGGATCCTTTGCCGAAGAGTAGGGCGGCGCGTAGCAGAGCTCCAGATCACAGAGCTCGGAAACCGTCATCCCCGCGCGGATGGCCGCCGCCAGCACATCGGCCCGCTTGTCCGTGCCCTCGGCGCCGAAGAACTGTCCGCCCAGAACCTTACCGCTCTTCCGGTCAAACAGGAGCTTGATTGCGATCATGTTTGCGCCCGGATAGTAGCCGGCGTGACTGCCCAGGTACAGATGGACCTTTTCGCAGTCAAAGCCCTGGGACAGGGCAAACTTCTCCGTCATGCCGGTGGCGGCGAGCGTCTTGTCAAAGAGCTTGATGATAAAGGAGCGCTGGCTGCCGTGATAGATGGAAGGAATGCCCGCAATGCGGTCCGCGACAATGCGGGCCTGTCGGTTAGCCGGCCCGGCCAGCGCGACATGCGCGCTGCTGCCGCTGAGGAATTCGTTGACGGCCACCGCATCGCCGACCGCGTAGACGCCCTCCGCGGAGGTGCGCATGGCTTCATCCACCAGGATATAACCCTGGGCGTCACAGGCAATACCGGCGTCGGACGCGATTTCGGTGTCCGGCTTAATTCCCGCCGCCATAACCAGCAGGTCCGTCTCCAGGCTGCCCGCGCTGGTTTCCACGACCAGGCCGTTCTCGCCCCTGCTGACTCCGCTCAGGCTCACGCCGCATTTCAGCTTCAGTCCGTTCTGCTTCAGGTGGCGGTGGACATCCCATGCCACATCCGTGTCGATGTTCGGCAGAACATGGGGCGCCCGTCCCACCAGCGTGACGTCAACGCCGCGCTCGATCAGATTCTCCGCCACTTCCAGCCCGATAAAGCCGCCGCCGACCACAACAGCCGTTTTCGGCTTCTTCAGGAGGACATATTCTTTGATGCGCACCGCGTCCGGGATGGTGCGGAGCGTGAAAATCCTCTCGTCGTCGCGCGGGACAAAGCCCGGCACTTTGGCCGAGGCTCCCGGCGCGATGACCAGGCTGTCGTAGGCTTCCACGGTCTCCTTGCCGCTGTCCAGGTTTTTCACCGTCACGGTTTTCGCCGCCGTGTCGATTCTGACCGCCTCCGCCCTCGCCCGGACGTCAACCGCAAACCTTGCGTTGAAAGAAGCCGGCGTCTGCAGCTCCAGATCCTCCCGATCCTCAATTGTTCCGCCGACAAAATAGGGTAGCCCGCAGTTGGCGTAGGAAATAAAGTTCCCTCTCTCCAGAATCACGATTCCCGCATGTTCATCCAGTCTGCGAAGCCGCGCCGCCGTCGTAGCGCCGCCGGCTACGCCCCCGATAATCACTACCTTCATACTGTTCCCTCTTTTCCCGCCTTATTCTTTCCCGGGCACAAGTCCTTTTTCCTTCGCGTAGGTCTCAAACACATCGAGGCCCAGCTCCACGGTTTTGAGGCAGCGCACCTCATCATTGCGGTACATCGCCTTCAGATCCTCGCACTTCAGGCTGCCGAGGCCAGCCTGGAAGGCTTCGCAGAGCCCGGCGCAGAGCGGTCCGAAATTTTCCGTTGCGTGGGCTTTTTCATTTACGGCCAGTTTGCCGAGGGCTGCCATGCTGCCCGCCAGAACGCCGCAGAGCTTCCCGCAGCCCATGCCGCCGCCGAAGGCGCTGACCAGCTTCATTTCCTCCGGCCCGATGCCAAGCCCGTACTCCTCGCTGATGGACAGCAGCGCACTCTCCGCGCAGTTGTGGTCCTTTGTGATGAAATACTCATAGGCCCTGTCTTTTAACATTCTCCTCACGCCTTTCTCATGTTAGTTGTAATTTGGCTTTTTCCTGCTGTAAAAAGAATATCCTGTCTTTCCGGTTTTGTCAATGCGGAGCATAGGAATTCTTCCGTCCGGGATTCCCCCTGTTTTTATGATTTCTAACAGTTCCGGGCCTTTCCGCCCGCCTCTTGTTTTCGTTTTTGTCAATGGATTTTTCAGTACAATTCTGCTATGATAATTAAACATTCACATTCTGATGTAAGGAGTGTATAAAAATGAAGCTTCATCTTTCTGACAGAATTACCAAGCCCGATTTCCAGGGCGAGTTCACCGCTTCCATTCTGGCAGCGGCCGCTTCCCCTGATATTATTTCCTTCGCCGGCGGCCTGCCGAACCCGGTTTCCTTCCCGATTCCCGAGATGGAAGCTGCAACCAAAAAGGTTCTGGAGCAGAACGGCGTTACAGCCCTGCAGTACAGCTCCACAGCCGGCTGGCCCGCACTGCGCCAGTGGATCGCCCGGCGCTACGAGACGATGGGCGTGTACGACGTCAGCCCCGATGACATCATTGTCACCAACGGCTCTCAGCAGGCCCTTGCCATGATTGGCGCCGCCATGATCAACCCCGGCGACGAGGTCATCGTCGAGGATCCCACCTACCTGGTTGCCCTGCAGTCCTTCCACGTGTTTGACCCGGTCGTCCTGCCGGTCACCATGAACCCGGACGGCATCGACTGTGACGAGCTGGCAGAGACCATCAAAAACCACCCGGACGCCAGGTTCGCCTACCTGATCCCGAACTTCCAGAATCCCACCGGCCTGAGCTATTCCCAGGAAGTGCACGAGAGGGTCGTTGAGATCTTTAAGAACAGCAACGTTCTGCTGCTTGAGGATAACCCCTACCGCGAGCTCCGCTTTGCCGGAACCGCGACCAACAGCTTCGGCGCCGAACTGGGTGAGCAGTGCTGCATGCTCGGCACCTTCT
>CAZBXX010000118.1:3554-7065 GCA_964495965.1 uncultured Oscillospiraceae bacterium
TCGGCTACAAGGCGACTGCCGACCTGCACACCAACATCTTCAGCCAGATGGTGTTGGCCCAGTACCTTGCCGACAACGACGTCGACGAGCATATTGAGAAGACCAAGGTTCTTTACAAGGCCAAATCCGACTTTATGGTCGAGTGCCTCAAGAAGTACCTGCCCGAAGGCTGTGAGCTGACCCCGACCGAGGGCGGCATGTTCCTGTGGGTTACCCTGCCGAACAACCTCTCCGCCGTCGACCTCTACCGCAAGGCCCTTGCCCGCGGCGTTGCCATCTGCCCGGGCGACCCGTTCTATGAGGTCAAGCGCAATGTCAGCTCCTTCCGCGTGAACTACTCCAACAGCACCGACGAGGCCATTGAAACCGGTATCAAGATCCTCGGTGAAGTCTGCGCCGAGATGCTGAACGCCTGAGGAAAGCAGCCAGCATAAAAACAACACCAAAACGAACACCGGCCGCTGCGCCTGAATGATTTGTCAGGTTGCAGCGGCCGGTTTCTTGCGGCTTTGAAAGAGCTTATGTTTTCAGCGGATCATTCGGGTCAGTTGACCACATTTACCGGCCGTTCACCGTTACGGATATGCCGGATGTTCTCCAGAATCACATCATATGTCCGGGCAAAGGAGGATGCCGATACGCCGCCGATATGCGGCGTGAAGATAATCTTTTTTCTGACTTCTTCCGGCGCGGTCACGAGAATATGGTCTTTGCGCACCGGTTCATGGTCAAGAACATCCAGCCCTGCAGCGGAAAGCTGACCGCTGGCAAGCGCATCGATCAGATCCCTGCTGTTTACCAGTCCTCCGCGGGCCGTGTTGATCAGAATGGCACCCTTCTTCATCCGGGAGAAGAAGGCCGCATTCGCCATGTCTTCCGTTTCTTTTGTCAGCGGAAGGTTCAGGCTCACGATATCACTGCGGGAGAGCAGTTCCTGCAGCCCGCAGTACTCGGCGTATTCCTCATCGGAGGGCTTTGGCTTGTAATACAGTGTTTTTGCGCCGAAAGCCCGCGTCAGCCTGGCCGCCTCTTTTCCGATTGCGCCGTAGCCGATGAAGCCCACGGTGCAGTCTCCCAGTTCGCGCAGGGAGCCAGTCTTCATGTAGAAGACCTTTTTATCATTCTGCCTGCCCTCCAGCACATCCCGGTATCCGTTGATCACATCGCGCAGACAGCAGAGCATCAGCATCACCGTATGCTCCGCAACGGCCCGGGCATTCACGCCCCGGCAGTTGCAGACATAGACACCCCTGCTCTTCGCCGCCGCCAGGTCGACACCCTCAAAGCCCACGCCTTCAGTTTGAATCAGGCGCAGCCGCAGAAGCCCGTCGATCAGCTTTTTCTCGACGGGGATGGTCGGATTCACCAGCAGAATCTCCGCATCCGGAGCCCGTGCGAGAATCTCTTCCGCCGGCGTAAACTGGCTCATGCGGGTAATGTCGCACATGGAGCGCAGTTCATCCGGTGCATGCCGGTCAAATACTTCCTGTTCTTCCAGAACCAACAGTTTTGTCATGCTTTTTCCCTGCTCTCTCATCATTTTCTGTCCTGCTTCAGCCGCTGTTTCACATAGCGGAAGGCGGCGTCTTCACCCTCATCTTTCAGGATCAGCAGCATTTTCTCCAGTTCCGCCATGGTATCCGGATGCATGGTGATCTCCGGGCGGTTCCGGTCAAAGTACTCCCAGGCGCTGGCATCGGTGTACTCTTCCTTCAGGTAAACCCGGCTTGCCGCAATCCGGTCACAGAACATTTCCGCCACGTAGCGGATGGGCATGGGATTCCCGATAAACTGCACCGACCCGTCCGGCATTCTTGTCCAGTCCACCCAGTATTCAAAATGGTGCCGGTTCCGGCCCTTGTGGTGAAGCCACGCAAGGGACAGGCCTGTCTGCTTCCGTTCTTCGTCATTGGGGCTGCGGGTTCCCTGGTAGTACCGGGCACCGCGCCAGAACTCCTCCGGCGAATACTTGGAGAGATCATGAACCAGCCCCTGCCGGATAAGACCCAGACGCAGGCAGTACCTGCAGACCAGGTTCCGGTGTTCGGTAATGGTCCGGAAGTGCGCAAGCGGGTGCATCATGGGTGTTCTTCCTTCTCAATATCAAGGATCTTGCGGAACTGCGTCTCGTACAGGTTGCGGTAGGTGCCGCCCAGCGCAAGCAGCTCCTCATGGCTGCCCTGTTCGGTAATGGTGCCGTCTTTTACCACCAGGATTCTGTCCGCCTTCAGGATGGTGGAGAGCCGGTGCGCGATGACGATGCTGGTGCGCCCCTCCATCAGGGCTTCCAGCGCTTCCTGGATCGCGCTCTCGGTGATGGAGTCGAGAGCGGAGGTCGCCTCGTCCAGAATCAGGATCTTCGGATCCTTCAGGATGACGCGGGCAATGCTGAGGCGTTGCTTCTCCCCGCCGGAGAGCTTCAGGCCGCGGTTTCCGACCAGGGTCTCATAACCGTCGGGCTGAGAGGAAATGAATTCGTTCAGATTTGCAATATAGCAGGCGGCATCCAGCTCTTCCTGGGTGGCGTCCTCTTTGGCGTAGAGCAGGTTCTCACGGATGGTGCCGTTAAAAAGATAGCTGTCCTGCGTCACCACGCCGATGCAGGAACGGAGATACGAAAGGTCAAAGTCCCGTACGTCCACACCGGCAATCTTCACGCTGCCGGCCAGCACGTCATAGAGCCGGGGAATCAGGTTTACCACGGTGGACTTGCCGGAGCCGCTGGGCCCCACGATGGCATACATTTTCCCGGCAGGGACGGTAAAGTTGATGTCCGTCAGCAGGGGCTTATCCGGGTCGTAGGAGAAGGCTACATGGCTGTAGACAATATCTGCATTCCTCACATCGGGTTTCCTGCCGTTTTTCGGAGAGACAATGGGATTTTTCATGTCAAAGTAGGCAAAGATGCGGGTAAAGAGCGCCAGCGAGCGCGTGAAGTCCACATGGATGTTCAGCAGCGACTCCACAGGGCGGTACAGCCGGTTGACCAGCGCAACCGTCGCCGTGATGGTACCGACGGTGAGGCCGGGGTCGGAGCGGGTGATGATAAAGTACCCGCCCGCAAAGTAGATGAGCAGGGGGCCCAGCTGCGTCAGCATCCCCATTACAACGCGGAACCAGCGGCCGCTCTGCTGCTCCCGGAGGTTCAGGCGGGTGACTTCCTCGTTCACCGCCACAAAGCGCTCGTACTCCCGTTTTTCCCGGGTGAAGAGCTTTACCAGCAGCGAGCCTGAAACCGACAGCGTTTCGTTGATGAGCTGGTTCATCTCGTCGTTTTTGGCCTGGCTCTCCGTTAAGAGCTGAAAGCGCTTCTTGCCGACGCTTTTGGTGGGCAGCACCAGCAGCGGCAGCACCACGATGCCCACCAGGGCCAGCTGCCAGCTCATGGTGAAGAGGGCCACCAGCGTGGTGACCACGGTCGCGATGTTCGAGACGATGCTGCTGAGCGTGCCGGAGATAACCGACCTCACGCCGCTGATGTCGGTGTTCATGCGGGTGATGATGTCACCCT
>CAZBXX010000119.1:0-7044 GCA_964495965.1 uncultured Oscillospiraceae bacterium
AGCAACTCTTCCATGTCGGAGGAGACCATGAGGATGGATTTTCCTTCCTTGGTCAGCTCGATCATAAGCTGGTAGATCTCGTAGCGGGCGCCGATGTCGATGCCGCGGGTAGGCTCGTCGAAAATCAGGATATCCGGCAGACTGGCCATAGACTTGGCGATGACGACCTTCTGCTGGTTGCCGCCGGAGAGCGCCCCGGCGTTGACGCGGAAGTCCGGTGCCTTGATGCGCATGCGTTCGCCATAGTGATCCGCCTGCGCCGCCTCCTTCTTCGGGTTGATGAAAGGCCCGTCGCACAGGCTCTTGATGTTGGAGATCGAGATGTTCCAGTAAATCGGTTTTTCCAGGAAGCAGCCCTGCCACTTGCGGTCCTCGGGAATCAGCCCGAGACCGGCCTTCATCGCATCGGCAGGGCGGCGGATGCTCAATTCCTTGCCGTTCATGCTCACGGCCCCGCTTTCAATGCCCGCCGCGCCGTAGAGCAGCATCATCGTCTCGGTGCGGCCCGCGCCGACGAGGCCGGCAAAGCCAAGGATCTCTCCGCGGTGCAGTTCGAAGCTGATGTTCTTCACACCGTTGCCGCTCAGGTTCTCGACCTTCAGAACAACTTCCTCTTTTGGCGGGTTGTCCTTGACAGGATAGTTTTCGGAGAGCGCGCGCCCGACCATCAGCTTGATCAGTCCCTGCTTGTCGGTATCCGCGATATTGAGCGTGTCGATGTATTTGCCGTCGCGCAGGATGGACACGCGGTCGCAGATCTCGAAGAGCTCGTCGAGACGATGGGAGATATAGATGATCGTCACGCCCTGTTTTTTCAGATCGCGGATCACGTCGAAGAGCCTGCTCTGCTCCTCCACCGTGATTGAGGCGGTAGGCTCGTCGAGGATCAGGACGCGGGCGTTGCGCAGGATCGCCTTGCAAATCTCAACGATCTGACGGTTGGCCATCGACAGCTCACGCACCCAGGTCTTGGGAGAGACGTGGCACTGGAATTTCTCCAGCAGCTCGGCAGCCTTCTTGCAGCGTTCGGCGTCGTTGACGAAAAAGCCCTTGTCGCTGCCGTCGCTCATGAAGAGGTTGTCGGCCACGCTCATGGCCTCGAACTGGATCATCTCCTGGTACACGACGGAGATGCCGAGCTCGAGGGATTTCTGCGGCGTCAGGTGATCGTAGGTGATTCCGTCGAATATGATCTTACCCTCGTTGGGCTGAATCGCGCCGGAGATCGTTTTGATAAAAGTGGACTTACCCGCCCCATTCTCGCCGACGAGTGCGTGGACCTCGCCCTCGCGGAAGCTGATGGACACGTCGTTGAGGGCAACAACGCCGGGGTAGCGCTTTGTAATGTTGTGTAATTCAAGCAGTTCCATGGCAGACACCTCAGAAAGACAGGGCTTCGGGCATGTCGAAGCTGGTGGTCATCCTGTAGGGGACTCCGGTCCTGACGCACACGTCAAAAGCATTGATGCCCTCGGTGACGTGACGGCAGAGCTCAGCGCTTACTCTCGGCTTACGTCCCTCGACGATGGCCCTGGCCATGTCGGATACGCCGGAGCCGCGCTGGTTGCCCACGCGCGGGGCCAGAGTCTCAATCTCGGTGAAGAGTGCCATGCTCTCCGGGCCGTAGATCGCACCGAGACGCGCGCCGACGTTCTCTCCTTTAGAGTTGACCAGTGCCTTGAAGTCCTCGGCCTTCAGGAGCTTGATCGGCCCCTGCATGGCGTTGGGATCGGGTGCGAAGAGCACGCCTTCAGTGCCATAGAGCTCCAGACCGGGCAGGTCGGACTTCCACTCGTCATACGTGAGATTCAGGTTGCCGACGGTACCGTTTTTGAATTTCAGAACCGCGCAGTAGTTTGTGTTGACCTCCACCTCGACGTCCTTGTCCCAGATCCTGCGCACGTCCCAGCCGCGGTTGGCGTAGCAGAAGAGACTCTCGATGGGGCCGAGCAGGGTCACGAGTGAGGTTAGGAAGTAGGGACCCATGTCCAGTGCAGGACCAACGCCCTTCTTGTACAGGTAGCCGGCGTTGGGGTGCCAGAGATCCGCGCCCGGGCCGACGTAGTTGGCGGTGACACTGATGACCTTGCCGATGGCTCCTTCATCGAGGAGCTTGCGCACGGTCTGGAACTCGGGGGTCAGAAAGGTGTCGGGCGCCGCGCCGACAAAGAGGCCCTTCTCGGCGGCGAACTCGACGATCTCATTGGCCTGCTCCAGGCTGTCGGCCAGGGGTTTTTCGCAGTAAACGTGTTTGCCCGCCTTCAGCGCAGCCATCGTCAGGCTGTAATGCGAGGCGGGATTGGTGAGGATAATGACGATATCCACCTCGGGATCCGCCAGCATTTCCTTGGTAGTATAGACTTTGGGAACATTCCAGCGCGCAGCCGCGGCCTTTGCCGCTTCAACATTCAAGTCGGAGCAGCCGACCGGGCGCAGATTTTCGAACACCGGGCCAAGGGTGCCGAAGTAGTGGTCGCAATAGACGCCGGTGCCGATGACGCCGTAGCCGAGGATTCTTTCTTCCATACGCCACCTCTTTTCAGGTATTTTGGGAAATCTGCTTGCCTTTTCTCTGACAATAGTATATAAAAGGAATTGGAAGCAGGTTGTGACATGCGTCACTTTCCGAGAGAAAACCTTCGTTTGCGAATTTGTATAATATGCACAAGTAAAGTTCAAAAACTACCATATTCGCCGAATCTTTGTGAACTATTTGACAGGCTGGAGGCGCAACCATGGAAACACTGAAAAACAAAAAACTTCTCGCCGAATACATCGAAAAGCGTGGCCTGCGTTCGCACTTCAGCGGCGAGCTTCCTGTTCTGATGCTGCGCCACTATGCTCCTGGCGAGCTGCTGACCACCCCCTTTTCACCGAGTGAGTACCTGCAGTTTGTCGTGGATGGAGAGCTGCTGCTCTACGACATGCCGGACGAGGAATCGACGGTGATGATCCAGACGACATATAACGACGTGGAGCTTCTGGGCGATGTGGAGCTGCTTGACGCAAGATTCACGCCTTTCTTTGTCGAAGCAAAAACGGACGTGTTCACGCTCGCTCTTCATCTGGAGCAATATCGCACGCAGCTTTTGAACGACCCTGTCTTCCTGCGGCATCTTTGCCGTAATCTTGCCAACAAGCTCAACGGTGCGGTGGTCTCCAGTCGGAAAAGCACGCTGCGGCGGCGCGTGGAAGCATCTGTCCGCTATGCGGAGGTCGGCGACCGTATCACGGGGATCGGGCAGTTGGCGAGGACGCTTGACATCAGCAACCGTCAGCTTCTGCGCGTTCTCAAGGAGCTTTGCTCCGAGGGCGTGCTGGAGCATGAGAAGAAGGGTGTTTACCGTGTTCTAAAAAAAGCCGAGTAAGGATTACGGCGAAACATTCGCAGCGACCAGAGTAGTCAAATGCCCGTATTGCGGATCGAAAAACTGCGTTGCCTAGGTCCTGTGTATGACTTGCCGGACGTGACAGGGAAAAATTAGCTATTAACGACGAACAGGAGAGCTTCGGCCCTCCTGTTCATTATGGACTGTTCGCAGTAAACCTCAGATAAGATTCTTAACAGTTCAAGCACTTAAAACGGGCAGGGCCTGCCGTATGGCGGGTCCTGCCCGATCTCCATTCTTATCTCTCGCTCAGACTGCCGGAGCATAGGCGCGAATCGTGGAAAACTCCTCCCGGTTGCGCTGCATGGCCATGCCGAGATCATAGTTTGCCTGGAGATTTGTCCAGAACTCCGGGCCGGTTCCGAAGAAGATGCCGAGGCGTACGGCAGTATCCGCGGAGATCCCGCGGCGCTCATTGACGATTTCCCCGATCCGGGTGGCGGGAATACGAAGTTCGATCGCCAGTTTATTCTGGGAGATTCCCATGGGAATCATAAACTCCTCACGGAGAATTTCACCTGGGTGAATCAGGTTCTCAGTTCTCATTGTTCTTCCTCCTGTCAGTGATAATCAACGATTTCAACGTCATATGCGTCACAGCCTTCCCACCTAAAGCATATCCGCCACTGATCATTGATCCTTATGCTGTACTGTCCCTGCCGATTTCCCTTCAGCGCCTCCAGCCTGTTCCCGGGCGGGATCTTCAGCGTTTCAACATTGACAGCGGCGTTTATCATATCCAGTTTACGCAGGGCGATCCGTTCCATGTTACTGAATTTCCTGGAATGACCGCTATGATACAGCGATGCTGTCTCTTTATCTGAAAATGATTTGATCAAAGCAGTACCGCATCCTTCCTGTCTATCTGTGATGATATTTTATAACGTCGAACGTTAAATGTCAAGCGTTATAGCAGGTTAAACGCAACCGTATTATGAAATGCGGCAGTTTCTTCCCACGTAGATACTCTGCTTGCGCATTGAGAGCAAATATGCTAAAGTGAGACGACTCTCGGATCCGCTGAGAAACCCGAGCAGAAACCAGCAGATTCTTTCCCGTCTGATCTTACAGCGTATTCCATACGATGTGGAGGTCCGGAATTTTCCGAGCCTTATATATCAACCGGTTTTACCCCATTCTTTTACGGGAAGCTCTACAACAACATGCATAAGTCTTTGGGCAGATAGGAGCAGAAGCATGGCAGATTTGATGGAACTTATCAAAACAAGAAAAAGTGTCCGAAGCTTTGACGGGAACGCAGTCAGCGCCGAGGACAGACGCCGGCTGTCGGAGTTTATGGATACGATCACAAATCCTTTCGGCATCCCGGTCCGCTTTGTTTTGCTCGACGCAAAAGAGAAGAACCTTTCAAGCCCCGTGCTGACCGGCGAAACGCTGTATGTTGCGGGAAAGGTTGCAAAAAAAGACTACGCAGACGTCGCCTTCGGTTTTTCTTTTGAAAAGTTGGTTCTTTACGCATGGTCGCTGGGAATCGGGACGACATGGATCGGCGGCACCATGAAGCGTGAAGCCTTTGAGCAGGCTGCGGAGCTTTCCGACGGCGAAATGATGCCCTGCATCAGTCCCCTTGGATATCCTGCCAAAAAGCGCTCCGTCAGAGAGACCCTGATGCGCAAGGGCGTCAAAGCCGACGAGCGTCTGCCGGCAGACAGGCTGTTTTTTGACGGCTCCTGGGAAGCGCCTCTGTCCGCTGCCGATCAGGAAGCGCTACACGAGCTGATGGAAATGGTGCGCTGGGCTCCTTCGGCGGTCAACAAGCAGCCGTGGCGGATCATCGTTACGGACGGAGCCTTCCACTTCTATGAGAAGCAGGACAAGGGGTATGTCAGCGAGAAAACCGGCGATCTGCAGAAAATCGATGTGGGTATTGCGCTGTGCCACGCCGTCATGGGTCTTGAAGCGCAGGGTAAAACCGCTGAGGTAATTGTCCGGAATCCCTGTATTTCTGTACCGGACGGTGTAATATATATCGCCTCTGTTCAGGCTTCTGATCTGAATAAATAAAAGAATTCAGCAGCAATCTGTCCGGCATAAAGGAACCGGCTGCTCCTAAGAATATGGCGGCAGCACGCCTTAAGCATTTTTAAGGGGTGCTGCCTCTTTCTTCGCTGGAAAATATAGGGTTCCCGTGATATAATCGGCCCGTGAACGCACGGGCAGGCTTTTAAGCCCGTATACGTGCGCAGGAATCGCATACCGTTTGTTTCTCTGGGGAGTATCAGTTCTATGAAGAATAATGCGAGAAGAATCCATATCATTTTAGTCGTTCTGGCGCTGATGCTGACGCTCACGCTCACAGCATGCGGGAAGTCTGAATCCGGGGTAACGGAAACCCCTCGGGAGGAGATGACGGTCACCGCAGAACCGGCCGAACCGGCCGAAACCGAACCTTGGCCCGTCAGGCAGGACGGAGAACGCTTCGATGATGTCATTTTCCTCGAGGGCATGGAAGAGACGGTCCATTATGAGCATATCAGGAACAATGCGCTGGGCTTTGAGATGGACTACGACTACGAGGATTTCGTACGTCACAGCGACGCGGACCGCGAGTGGTTTGTCTCGTGCTGGGACAGCCCCGGCAATCCCGAGAACTATCTGGAAGTGAAATACAGCCCGCTGGCCGCTGAAACCGCCGCCGCGGATATATGCGAGCTTCTTTCCAGCGAGTATGAGCTTCGCCGGGATGACACTTTCATACTCGAACGGGCGGGAAGATGCATCCGTATAGATGCGGACGAAGTCAAAGGCGGCGGCTATATGCCCGAGAATCTGCAAACGGTGTACGTTATTCCAGCCTCCGATGGCTGCCGCGTCGCCACGGCGCACTGCGCCACGGTTGAATCTGAGGGCTTTTTGCGGCGCTTCGGTTATATGATGAATACCTTCTCAGCTTTTGCAGTACAGCCGTATGCCGGAGAGAATCAGGTTCGGCAATCTGCTGCCGGCAGCTTTACCGGCGTGCTGGGAACAGAGTTCATCATCCCGGACGGTTTTGTCCGGCTGGATGAAAGCCCGAATATCGGATATCAGTACACGTTCCGGCATCCGGACTATGAGGCCCGGATTGTGGTCAATGAGATCGCCCCGGGCTATATTCCGGAAGGGGCATATGAAACAGACTATAACATTGCCGCAAAGAACCCGGATGTAACGTATTTCAATCACGGCGAAAACTGGTTCGTCCAGAGCGGGTATAGCAACAACGGAGAAGAGATTTTCTACTCCAAGGAGTGTTCAACTGAGCGGGGATTAAAGTCTTTCCGGATCACTTACCCGGCCGCCAGGAGAGAATTCGGCGACCTGATTGCGGCGGAGTTTGAGAAAAGCTGCAGATTCTGAGTCGCAGAAGGATCCTGTCGCGTAAAAGAGATGCAAACGATGATCGGCAAGCTGTCGGGCCCGTGAAGTCCCCGCAGACTGAGAGGAAAGAATCAGATGACAGAGAAAACGGAAAACTCCTGGCGGGTAGTTGCTGTAGTCGCATTGATCCTTTGTCTGGTGCTTGGGGTCTTGTGTGTACAACAATCGGCGACGAACTGATCTTTACCGGCGGGTTTATCCAGAAAAACCTCAACGGCAACAAATCCATATGGATCGAATGGGAGATCGGGCAGCGGCCGGTGCTGGCCTTCGG